>JAIPAJ010000052.1 GCA_021740125.1 Leadbetterella sp.
CAAAATTAAACCATAGCTTTTCATTTTACAATTAACAAGAAAATGGTAGTAGCCAGAATCTAAAATGACAATTTGCTAAGATCCACATTTCCACCACTGAGTATTATGCCAACTTGCTGATTTTTAAACAAATGCTTATTTTTGATGAGAGCTGCTAATGGTACAGCACATGAAGGCTCAATGATTATCTTAAGATTATTAAAAATCAACATCAACGCTATGAGGATTTCTTCATCATTTACCAGTAAGATGTCTTCCACGGTATCTTTGATAATTTCCAATGTTTTTTCCGAAAGATTGGTTAGTAAGCCATCCGCAATGGTATTGATATATGGTGCTTTTTCCACTTTTCCGGATTTGAAAGATAAAACGGCATCGGCAGCACCTTCTGGTTCTCCTGCGTAAACCTTGGCTTTTTGTGAAAAATATTTTACCGAAAGCCCAGTTCCACTCAATAGTCCACCGCCACCAACTGGTGCCAAGATGCTATCCAAGTCTGGGTTTTCTTCAAGTAGTTCTTTGGCGGCAGTAGCTTGCCCAGCAATTACGTCATAATTGTCAAAAGGATGAATGAAATGAGCCCCCGTTTTATCTATAATTTCTCTAACCCCGTTTTCCCTCGCCTCTAGTGTAGGTTCACAAAAAATCAACTCAGCTCCAAGATTTATTACGCCTATGACCTTTGGTTTTGGAGCATTGTTGGGCATCACAATATATGCTTTTGTGTGTAGCATTTTAGCGGCCAATGCCACGGCTTGAGCATGATTTCCTGATGAGTGAGTACATAATCCATTTGCTATCAATTCTTTGTCTAGACTCAAGGCTGCATTTAATCCACCTCTTGCCTTAAATGCTCCAATTTTCTGCAAGTTTTCGCATTTGAAAAATACTTCGCATCCACACAATTCGTTGATTATTTCAGAAAACAAAACTGGGGTACGATTGATATAAGATTTGATTCGCTCATGCGAAGTTACTATATCAAGTTTTGAAGGAATGGAAGATAGCATTTAATGAACTTATTGTTTATAAAATCAATTATTAATTTAACATTATGTTTAGATTAAACACGCACCAAAAGTCTTAATTTTGTGTGCTTTTCATAGAGATACAAAATTATGAGATTATTAACACTTTTATTTATTTCTTTCAGCTTATTTGCAAAAGCACCGAAAGACGTAAATCTTAAAAACCCACCTCCTAGAATCATCCGAACCTGCTGTTCTTTTGGAGTGGATGTAAAAGTAGCGGGTATGCCTTTTGTGAAATATACTGAAGTTACTTCTCCTGAGCTTATCGGGAATCACAAATATTTAGGTAGTAAAGCCGAAAATAACGGAATCATTTATACTGAAAAGGGTGGATTTATAGATATGGGTCACTTGCGAGATATTGCAGATTTTACGGCGTATTTATACTTACTGATTCAAGACCAGAGACATTTTGGTGCTTTTTCTTTGAAATTGGGCAACGAGGGCGGTATGAAAACAATAACCGTAAATATACCTGAAAAATTCACCGACGAAGACGTAGTTCATTTAGCAGGAAAGATTGCCTATGATCTTTCTGTTTGGCACGAAATCTCCACATCATATGGAGCCTCTTTTATACCACTAGTTCCTGAAAGATACTCAAGTTTTTCTGTAGAAGATGCCTATTCTAATTTGCTTGGCGTGCATTTAGGAATGAAATCTATTCTTGGTTCTGGTGAATATGAATCAGAAATGACGGTCAATGTGAAAGAGGTTTTGGAAACTTTGAATGCTGTTAAAGATAGGGAGAGTACCATAGAAGCTATGAATGCCGTAAAAGATATTTGGTGGTCTGGCAAAGCCAAATTGCCAAGTCGTAAGGTATTGATAAAAAGGCAGTTTGAAGTTTATGATTGCGTTTATCCGATGCTGATTAATTCGGAGAAAATAGAGAATAGTGTTGAAAACAAGGTTTGTGTGCCATTGGAAAGCTCAAGTAACGAATATTTCAACGATTTTTACAAACTCAGTATCAAGGCGAATTTCAAAATTCCTGTGGATAAAGTTTTTGGACAGCATGTCAAAGAAAAGAATATTATTACGCAGTTGGATTTTCCTGCTCTAATTAAATATGCAGAAGAAGCAACATTTAAAGTTCACGAACAATAAAAATCCTCAAAGCTGAGATATTCTGATTTAATTATCCGCTATTTGCATAGCAAATGACCCTCGAAATCCTTAATTTTGCAGGAAATTTAAAACGATTATAAATTTTCGTAAAAATGCAGATTAAAGATATTCTCCAGCTTTCGCCAGAAAGTCAAAGTGTAGTTGTTAAAGGATGGGTTAGAACCAAAAGAGGCCAAGCCAATATCGTTTTCATAAATCTCAATGACGGTTCTACCATAAAAAATATTCAGGCGGTAGTTGAAGACGGTAAAATAGGAGAGGAAACCCTCAAAAAAATATCCACTGGTGCTTGTATAGCAGTTTCAGGAATTTTGGTGGCTTCTTCGGGTTCTGGTCAAGCGGTAGAAGTTTTGGCACAAACCATAGAAATATATGGCACTGCTGACGAAACTTTTCCAATGCAACCCAAAAAACATAGCCTTGAATTTTTAAGGGAAAAAGCCCATTTGCGTTTCAGAACTAATACTTTCGGAGCTATTTTCCGCATCCGACATGCTTTGGCATTTGCAGTACACAAATTCTATAACGATAACGGATTCTTTTATTTACATACACCTATCATAACAGCTTCTGACGCTGAAGGTGCTGGAGAAATGTTTAGAGTGAGTAGCTTTGAGCCCAATGCCGCTCCCAAAAATGAAGACGGATCTGTGGATTTCTCACAAGATTTCTTCGGTAGAGAAACTTCTCTAACGGTTTCAGGGCAGTTGGAAGGTGAATTAGGAGCAATGGCCCTTTCTAAAATTTATACTTTTGGGCCAACCTTTAGGGCTGAAAACTCTAATACAACTCGCCATTTGGCTGAGTTCTGGATGATTGAGCCAGAAGTTGCATTTTATGAGTTGGAAGACAACATGAATCTTGCAGAAAGTTTTGTAAAATACGTCATTCAATATGCCCTGGATAATTGTAAAGACGATTTGGAGTTTCTTCAAACCAGACTTTTGGAAGAGGAAAAGTCTAAGCCACAAAACGAACGTTCGGAACAAACTTTGTTAGAAAAGCTAAGTTTCGTGGTAGAAAATAGTTTCGAAAGACTTACCTATACCGAAGCCATTGATATTTTGCTCAAATCTAAGCCAGCACAAAAGAAACAGTTTCAATATGAAGTTGGTTGGGGCATAGATCTTCAGTCTGAGCATGAGCGTTATTTGGTGGAGAAGCATTTTAAAAAGCCTGTAATTCTTACTAACTATCCAAAAGACATCAAAGCATTCTACATGAAGCAAGATGCTGATGGAAAGACTGTTAGAGCCATGGACGTTTTATTTCCAGGTATTGGAGAAATAATTGGAGGCTCACAAAGAGAGGACAATTATGAAAAACTTATGACCCGTATCAACGAGGTGGGTATAGATCCTGAAAACCTATGGTGGTATTTAGACACACGCAAATTTGGTTCGGCACCTCATTCAGGTTTTGGACTAGGTTTTGAGCGTTTGGTTTTGTTTGTAACGGGTATGGGCAACATTCGTGATGTGATTCCTTTCCCACGTACACCAAAAAATGCTGAATTTTAAGCAATGGTTGTAGCCTTACTTATTTTCCTAGCCGTTATCGGTGCTAATGTGATCGTGAGTGTATATCTCGAACGAAAGCTATCGGCATTTATACAAGACAGGCTGGGGCCAATGGAAGTTGGTAAGTGGGGACTTTTACAATTGTTTGCAGATTTATTGAAGCTATTTCAGAAAGAGGATATCATTCCAACATCTGCTGACAAAAAGCTTTTTAAAACTGCTCCCTATTTGATTTTTGCGGCTATTTTTGCCGGATTTGCTCTAGTTCCTATTAATAGATTGTTGCAAGGGGCTGATTTACAGTCTGGTGTGTTTGTATTAATTGGCGTAATTTCACTCGACATTATTGGTATTTTGATGGCAGGTTGGTCATCCAATAATAAATATGCACTTTTAGGAGCCATGAGGTCAGTAGCTCAAATCCTGTCCTATGAAGTTCCGATTGGGCTTTGTATTTTGTGTGTTGCCATCACCAGTGCGAGCCTTAATTTGCAAGAAATAATTAGTTTACAAGGCATTTTTTCTATAGAACCTAATTATCTTTTTGGTATCAAAGCATTGGGTATTGAAACTACAAATGTTGGAGGTTTTCTGACATGGAATATATTTAGGAATCCCTTTCTTTTCATAGTTTTTATCATATTTATCATAGCAGGATTAGCAGAGGCCAACAGAGCACCGTTTGATTTACCAGAAGCTGAATCAGAACTTATTGCTGGTTTTCATACCGAATATTCTGGTTTTCGATGGGCAATTATATTTTTAGCCGAATATGGTATGATGCTTTTGTTGGCATTTATGACCACTATTTTGTTTTTGGGTGGATGGAATACACCACTTCCAAACATTGTGTCATTGAAATTGGCCAATTGGACTTCAGGAGCTGAGGGTTCTATTGCTATGCATCTTTGGGGAGCATTTTGGATGTTTTCAAAAGCATATTTTGGTATGTTGGTGCAAATGTGGGTGAGGTGGACATTGCCTCGCTTAAGAATTGACCAGTTGATGTATTTATGTTGGAAAGTTCTTACGCCATTGTGCTTAATTTTAGTTTTGATTTCTGCTTTTTGGAGAATTCTAATGATATGGTAAGGTGGCAAAATTAATCGAAAAAGATTTGGAAGAAGCCATCATAGCTTTGCCAGCAAAAGAGAAAAACAAGATACTGATAAGGCTTATCGATAAAGATAAAGTGTTGGTGGAGCAGCTGCATTTTAAACTTATTGAGCATCCTGAAATTGACCTAAAACTAAGGCAAGATGCTGTTGCAGATGAAATTGAACGTCTAAAAAGATATAATGCGATTAAATCAAAAGAATTATTGACTTTACAAAGAAGCTATTTTGCCAAGATTTCTCATCACAAAAGAATTACGGGTGACAAGGTAGGGGAGGTAAGGTTGGTCGTTAAATTGATTTTGAAATTTGTAAGTTATTATCCCTTTGTATTCAACAAGGCAGATTTGAAATACAATGTAAAACTCAATGAATATAATCTCAAGAAAGTGATTCTGATGATGAAAAATCTCAAAAGTATTCATGAAGATTATCAAATAGAATTCGTAGAAGATATCAACACCATTCTTGATTTCTTTTATAATGGGATTCATGCGAGCATGGCTAAAAGCCTTGGTTTGCCCGGAAATATCGATTGAAAATGAAAAGACAATTATTGGTCCTGAAATTCGGGACAGCCTCCATCACAAAGCCATCTGGCGAACCCGATATTGAAATCATTCATGAAATAGCTCGCCAAACGGCTATTTTACATAAAAAATATAGAATCATTATAGTTTCATCAGGAGCTGTTGGAGCTGGTAAACATTTTGTTCAAAATTATGAAGGAACTATAAGCCAAAGAAAAGCTGCAGCTGCTATCGGGAATCCACTCTTACTGAAAATGTATGATCAAGCTTTTGAGAAATATGGCATAAACGTAGCTCAGAGCCTCTTGGAAAGACAGCATTTTGCTAACAGACAACAGTTTTTGCAACTCAAAGAAACTTACGATGAGCTTTGGAAAAGCAATATTATTCCCATCGCTAACGAAAATGATGTTGTGAGCAACAGAGAGCTTAAATTCTCTGACAACGATGAATTGGCTACATTGATAGCTGGAGGTTTTGGAGCTCAAGTATTGATGCTTTGTACGGCCTCTGGAGGTTTGCTAAACAAAGAAGGCCAGTTGGTTAGAAGAGTAGAGAAAGTAGACGAGGAAATACTCGGAATGGTGAGCAAATCTAAAACAGCACTAGGGCTGGGAGGAATGGCTTCAAAACTGACTTTCACGCATTTGGCCAATAAAATGGGCATAAAAGTCATCATTTTTGGAATGAAGCTCGCCGACGGAATATTGAATGCCATTTCTGAAAATGCTGGAACTACCTTTTTGCCACAAGATGCTAATCTATCCGCTAAGAACAAATGGATAGCCAGCGGGGCCATTTCGGTTGGAAGCGTAATCATAGACACGGGAGCTAGTAAAGCACTTTTGAGTCGTAAAAGCCTTCTTGCCGTCGGTATATCAGGCTTTGAGGGAGAATTTGAAGCTGGCGAAATGGTAGAGATTTTGGATTCGAACAATCAAATCTTAGCAGTAGGGAAAGCTAAAATATCCTCTAAGATTCTACAAGAAAATCTCAAAGTACAAAACCTCATTTTTGTACATGCCGACGATATCGTCTTGATATAAAAAAAAGCCTTTGGCATTTACCAAAGGCTTTTTCTATTCTAAAAATCTAGAAATTATTTTTTAGGAGCTGTAGCAGCTGGAGCAGCTTCTTTGGTTTCAGCAGGAATTGTAACTCCCATTTTCTTGAATACCAAGTTGGTGATGTTATCAGTTTCTGGAGCTACTAAAATAACCGGTGTAGTACCATATCCAGCATCAGAATTTAGTACATAAGTGTATCCGTTTTCTTTTGCTACTGCATCTATCGCTGTTTGGATTTTATCCATAACTGGAGCTATCATTTCTTGTTGCTTACGAGAAAGTGCTGATTCTGCATTTTGTTGTAACTCTTGCAATTCATTTTGCTTGTTTTGTAAGGTTTTCTCTTTGTCTGCTTTGATTACAGCTGACATTGAGGCAGCATTTTTTTGATAATCTTCAAACATTTTCTGAGCTTCGGCTAACTTATCTTGATAAAGTTTGTCATACTGAGCTTTCTCTGTTGATAATTTCGCTTGTATGTCTTTAGAATCAGGCAAGTTTTGAAGAATAAATTCTATATTCGTATAGCCTATCTTAAGATTCTGAGCTTTTGTTGAAATACTTGCTAAAATTGTTAAAGCAATTACAAATAGTTTGATTTTCATTTCTGTAGTATTAATAAAATTAAATTGGTTTACTTTTTAATATTTAATCCAAGTTCTTCAATTATAAAGTCAGTATAATCGTGTCTTGGGTCAGCGTAGAACATACTCATGTCCGATGCTTTGTCAAAGATAAAACTTAGTTTATATTTTCGAGCTATTTTTTCCGATGTTTTGTATATTTCGTCGAGAATCGGTTTCAATATTTCCTTTTTTTTCTGAAAAAGTTGGCCATTAAGCCCAAATATATTATTATTGAGGGTTTTGAGTTCTTCCTCTTTTTTGTCTATATCAGCAAGTTTTTCTTTCTTCATGTCCCCGGTTAAAAGAATTTCTTCTTGCTGAAATTTTTGCTTCATTTTTTCTATATCTGCATATTTTGCTTGTAAGTCTTTTGTCCATTTTTCTGCAAATTGATTCATCGTTTCATTTGCCTTTTTATATTCAGGCATTTTGTTCATGATGTATTCAGTATCAATGTAGCCGAATTTTTGTGCAAATGTCTGCGAACCTATAAGCATCAAAAATAAAAAAAATATTTTCAATTTCATTTTTTTTAGATTTAGTCCTTTCTGTTTTTTATTCAATGGTTTAATGCCTCTAAGACGAAAACTTCCTTTGATAGTTTATAATTCCTATTCTGATTAACAGAAATTTAACATTAACGTATTTGTTGTCCGATACTGAAAGTAAACGATTTTCTTCCTTGGTTATTTATCCCTGGAATTGGATCGAATCCATATCCATAGTCAATACCTAAAAGTCCAAAAGCAGCCATAAATATTCTTGCACCTACACCTGCTGAACGTCTCAATTTGAAAGGATTGTAGTCTTTGTAGCTTCCCCAACTATTACCGGCTTCTGCAAATCCAAGTACAAATATGGTAGCTTGTGGATTCAACGAAACTGGATAACGAAGTTCTAAAGCATATTTGCTATAAATAATTCCGCCAGTTCTCGAATAAGTTCCTGTTGCTTGAGCAGAGGCCACCTTTTCGTTATATGTAGCTTCATAAACAACGCCTTCATCGTAGCCTCGAAGTCCTATTAGTTCTACTCCAATACTGTTGGTATTTTGAAGACCCATACCTGCACCACCAATAACAAATCTACCAAATGGACTGTAGTCCACACTACTATTATATCTTCCCAAGAAACCCATATTTCCTTTTGCATGGAAAATCAATTTGCCAAAAACAGGTGCATACCAGTCTGCATCAAACATCCATTTATGACCTTCTATCCAAAGTTTTCCTGATTTCGGTGTACCAAACATCGAATATGGAGGATTGAAGGTGGTGTTTAATGATATGTTTGATCCACTTCTAGTAAACTGTGGGTTGTCAAGACTATATCTTGAAACATTAAATCCTAAAGAGATATCATGTGCTTGTCCATTTCTGAAGTTGGATAATAAGAAACTGTTTTCAACATCATAATATTGGTAAGAAAGAGCCGAACTAAAGTTGAAGTTCCTATCTGGCCAATTAAGTCTTTTTCCATAAGTTACAGACCCCCCTGTGTTTCTGAAGAATCCTTGATAAAGTGCTGAATTATAAACATTTCCATAATAAGAGCTATTTACAGAGTTGGCATATAATTTTTGCATTCTGTCGGCTATCTTACTGTAATCTTGGACCGAATGGAACAAACTCACAGAAAAAGAATTAGGCTTTTTGCCTCCTAGCCATGGCTCAGTAAACGAAATAGAATAGTTTTGGAATCCACCATTTGCTTGAAATCTAATAGCGAATCTTTGTCCATCGCCTTTAGGTAATGGTTTGTATTCTTTCAGATTGAAGACCTTTCTTATCGCAAAGTTGTTGAACACAATTCCAAATGTTCCAATAATGCCTTGTATACCACTCCATCCACCTGATAGTTCAATATTGTCATTGGATTTTTCCTCTACATTATATTCGATATTTACTGTTCCATCGTTTTGTGGGACTGGCTTTGGTTCGATTTTTTGAGGGTCAAAATATCCGAGTTTAGAGAGCATTTGAACTGTCTCTACCAAGTCAGTTTTACTAAACTTCTGGCCAGGTTTTGTCAGAATTTCTCTTAGTACGACGTGGTCACTGGTTTTGGTATTTCCATTTAAAATAATCTTGTTGATGGTAGCCTGTTTTCCCTCGGTGATTCTCATTTCAATATCGATAGAGTCGCCATCTATCGCTGTTTCTATCGGTTGACAGCTAAAATATAGATAACCGTCGTCCATGTAATATGAACTAACATCTTGTTGAGGCTTACCATTTATTTTTTTCTCAAGCTCTTCAGGGTTGTAAATATCTCCTTTTTTTACACCAAGAATCAAAGCCAATGTGTCCGCATTTCTTAAATAATTGCCCGACCATGTTATGTTTCTATAATAGAATCTTTTTCCCTCAGTTACATTTAGAACAATATTTATGTTTTTATCATCCACTACATAGATAGAATCGCTTACGATTTGAGCATTTCTGTATCCGTTTTTATTCAAATATGCCACAAGTTTTTCTTTGTCCTCCTTATATTTTTTTGTTATAAATTTAGAAGGAGTAAAGATTCTCAATGGTGCTTTTTCTTTGGTTCCTTTCATTTTGGAAAGGATTTTCCATTCAGGAAGCTCATTAATTCCATTTAATTGAATGTCATTAATTTTAACTTTGGCTTTTTTAGATATATTAAAAACCAATGCGGCATTATTCACTCTTATAGTATCCGCAATCTGCTGAACTTGTACGGTACAGTTTCTGAATCCTTTATCTAAGAAGTGTTTTTTGACAAGATTTTGGATGTTTTTAACCATTGCATCCGTGATAACTTTGCCTTTGTATGTTTTTATTTTGTCTTCAACGGTTTCCTTTTCGCCTTTTCTGATTCCATTAAGTACGATTTTATTGAGCCTAGGTCTTTCTTTTAATGCTAATTCCAAGAAAACCGTTTTGCCTTCAACTTTGGTGATATTTATTGAGACATCTTCGATAATGCCCTGATCCATAAGTCTTTTTATTGCAGAAGAAATTCTCTCTCCTGGAATTTTTATTTCATCATTTACATTTAAGCCTGAAACTGAAATGAGAGTATTGGGGTCTAAGAATTTTGCTCCACTAACGGTAATTCCTCCTATTATGTAGTCTTTAGGACTAGTGTAGTCTACCAAAGCTTCTTCTGAGACAGTTCTTTTTAAACGTGGAAGGCCAACCGTTTGTGCATTTGCAACGAAATTTGAAGCAAATATTAATATTGTAAGTAATAATGGTTTTAAAGAATTCCTCATTTATTTGTTTTTATCTGATCGCCTGTTTTTCCGAATCTCCTCTCTCTTTGTTGATATGTTTTTAATGCTTCCATCAAATGTTCCTTCCTAAAATCTGGCCAAAATACATCGTCCAAAAACAAAAGTTCTGCATAGGCAGATTGCCAAAGTAGGTAGTTACTGATGCGATGATCTCCTCCAGTTCTTATTAAAAAGTCAACGTCTGGGTCTGGATAAGTGGACAAAAACTTATTAAACATGCTTTCGTTGATGTCTTCGATGCCTATTTCTTCTGTTTTTACTTTGCTTGCTATTTGTTTTATGGCTTGAACAATATCCCATTTGCCACTGTAACTCAGAGCAAGACTAAGTACCAATCCAGTATTGTTCTTTGTTTTCTCTATTCCTGCCAACATTTCATTTCTTGCATTATTTGGCAGCATATCCAAGTCGCCAATACATTTAAGTCTTACATTATTTTTATGTAAACTGGGTATTTCGTCACCTATGGTTTTAATCAAAAGGCTCATAATACCATCCACTTCAGCTTTTGGCCTTCCCCAGTTTTCAGTTGAAAATGTATAAAGTGTTAGGTATCCAATTCCCAATTCAGCACATCCTTCAACGGTTTCTCTAACTGCAGTGATTCCGTGATGGTGTCCGAAAATTCGCATGGCACCTTTGCTTTTGGCCCACCTTCCATTACCATCCATGATAACGGCTATATGCTTGGGTAAATTGTTTAAATCGATGTCTTCCAATAAAAAAATAGTATTTGTCCGTTTGAAAAGGATTGCAAAAATACAAAAAAGATAAAGGAATAAAAAGCAGTCTATCTAATAAAGCTAAAATATAGTTTTTATTGATTTAAAGCTGCTTAATAATGCTTTAAAGGGAATAATTTATTGCCAGGAGGACAATGTACTTTGTAAAAATGATAACTTACCGAAAACGAAATATGAAAGTATTTGTCTTTTTGTGGGGTATTGGGGGATTTTAATAGGTATGCTTTTGGATCTGAGCTTACATAGGGAAAGTATGGATAACTTTGTAGTTTGGTATTTATATCCATCACAGTGAAATTATCAAAGGAGTCGCTAGTATTTTTGTTTAGAAGTACACGGGTGCTAAATTCAAAACCAAAATTCCACTTTCCATTAATTATTTTTTTTAAGCCAATTCCAAAAGGAAGCACTTGCTCAGGGCCATATTGGCTCTGAGTGCTGCTAATAGCTATGTCTCGTGCCATAAATTTTCTTTTGAGATATTGCATATTGCCAAAGCCTCCGAACAAGTACGGTGTCCAATTGTGTTCAAATCTGCCAGTGTGGGTTCTGAAATTCAAAAAATTATATTCTATTTGTCCATAATAATCCCATAGCGTATTGGTGAATTGAAACCCTCTATATTTATTTAAAGCATTTCCTGAGTTATAATCGTTACCCGAAACTAATCCAATCATTGCGTTACCTTTAATAGAGATAACTTTAGAAGCATTATATCTAACAAAAGCATTTGTGCCCATAGATGGGCTAAAAACTCTGAAAGTAGGTTGGAGGTCACCTTTGTAATAAGTCGGTCCCAAGCCTAATCCAACTTCTAGTTTTTGGGCGAAAGAAAAATACGAAATGAATAAAAATAGTAGTGTTTTTTTTAACATACCTTTTGTTTGTAACAACAAAGTTCCAATTTTTTTCTTGAAAATAAAAAAAGGTAAAGGTTAAATCATTTAATAACAGGGCATTTGATGTTGTTGCTCAAAACATAACTTAACGTAAATTGCGTAAGAATATAGCTATCTATTCTTTTTGAACCTCTCATTGATGAATATGGATAAATCCCTTCAGCATTTGTGGAAGGAGCAATTCCCGTGTTGTTGAAACCCAGTTGTGATGCGGCTTGAATAAAGTTCACAAGTCTCAAATCTCCTGAATTTGCTGCATAATCTTCCCCCGCTCTATAGCTCATTACTGGGGCCAAATCACCACCATTGTTTTTCAGTAGTATTTTTGAAGGATAACTACTTTCGCCTACGTCATCTAGATAATCGAAAGGGGTTAGCCTAAATCCCGCCTCCGCTGTAAAATCAAAATTGGAATTGATTTTTACTCTTAGTCCTAATGCTATCGGCATAACTGGCTGAACCAATGAATATGTTTTCACAGTGCTTCCCGGGATTCCTTGTCCAGAGGTATTTAAGGGTTTTAATAACTTCCAATCTGCTTTTACTGGCAAAGTTGTTGTTGGGTCGAATTGAATTGGACCTCTTGCTTTTGGATTGTGACCATAAATCCCTATCCCTACCGCCCCATAGGGCATTATATTACTCCTGCCTTTAGAACCTTTTCCGTATTGTGGCAATATATTGAAGATTCCTGAAAGTGTAAATTCCTGTAAATCATTTCTGAAACTAAGATTTCGAATATAGTTTGCTGACATTTTCTCTAAATTTCTTGAGGCAAACGTATAGTCATCACCATACAATCTAGCATAAGTATATGAAACTCTTGCTGCTGCATTAGCTGTAAGAAATCTTGTATAATTTATGCTTCCATTCCACCTTACATTGGTGTAAATTCCATAATAGAATCTAGAATAGGGAGCTAAATCTCCAAAATAGTGTGAACTGCCGCCTCCAATACCCACTGTAGCATATTGGTTTAAAACATTTTTTTTGCTAAAAAGGCCATTTTTCTGTGCAAAAGTATGGGTTGATACAATCATCATTAATACTAAAATGAAATTGTAATATTTAATTATTGGCTTGAACATAGCGTTTCCTAGGTTTTCGTTTTTTTCTAAAACGATTTTAAAATCAATTTTATTGAATATTTTTTTAATTTCTATTTCTAATGTCATCTCCCCAATTCAATTTTTTTCTTAATGTATTCAAAAAGCTCATTCCGTCAATTTTTACTAATTTGGCTTTGAAAGTTTCCATGCTGATGTTAATTTCTCCCACATCATCACCAATTATTCGGGCTCTTGAGTCCATGGAAACCAAGAAATTCTTGCTTCGACTTTCTACTTTTAAAGTTATTCTACTTTGACTAGAGACAATTATTGGTCTTACAAACAAATTATGAGGACAAATAGGTGTAATGATAAAGTTTTCAGACTTTGGCATTACGAGTGGACCTCCACAACTCAAATTGTAACCAGTTGATCCAGTGGGGGTTGCCACCATTAGACCATCTGCCCAATAGCTATTCAAAAATTCACCATCTATATAGGCATGAATGACAATCATAGATGAAGTGTCGGTTTTAGAAATGGCTATTTCGTTAAGAGCAAAATTCATGCCTGATTCAAAAAAGTCGTTAAAGGCCTCGGCATGAAGCATCATTCTTTCATCTATTTTATATTGTCCTGCAATGATTTTCTTTATGGTTTTCTTAATATTTTGTGGCTGGATGTCGGTCAAAAAACCCAGTCTTCCGAAGTTAATGCCCAATACCGGAATTTCATTATTAGCCACAAGACCTAAAGTCTCTAAAAAAGAACCATCACCACCGAGACTAAATGCTATATCAATACCTTCTAAATCCTGAGCATTTTTAAAGACATGACTATCGTCAAATTGTATTTGAGCTTCTTGAAGAATTTCAGTGAAAGAGTCGGAAACTTGGTATGATATGCCGTTGTCTTTTAGTTCATCAAAGATTTCTTGAATAGCAGCCGAAGAGTCTGATTTAAAAACTCTTCCGTGAATGGCAAATTTCATAAAATTGGTATTTTAGATGCTCAAATATTTCATTAAAAGGTCGTAGCGGTCCTTTTCTATGTTTGTAACTGGCTCTGAGGCAAAGTATGATACGACATCATAGCCATATCTTTCAAGAGAGTTTACCACTCCACTAATCTGGGCGATATCAAGTTTGAGTGTTAGGTGCATTTGGTTGTGACTGTCACTAGATAGAAAGAGGCTTATGATTTTTGCATATTCATATTCAACTATTTTCGATATTTCGGTTAATGAATACTCCTTGTTGTGAAGATTTATTTCAAGAATTCCACCATTATCATTCAATGCCAATGCTCCTATGAACCTTTCGTTGGCTTCTTTTTTTTCTATAACCCCAAGAAATAAGCCAGCAGCGTCAAACACCGGGAGAAGATCAAATGCAGTTCGAGAAAATAGCTTAATGAGTTCTAATATCGGTAAGTTGAAATCGATTTTAATTTCGACCATTTCAGGTCTAATATCTTCCAGCAAGGTATCATAGTCATAGTTGAGTAGAGAATCTTCTGAAAAAAAACCCGAAAAAATTTCCTCATAGAGATATGGCAAATGTGAGTTTTTACATTCGCTCATGAGTTGTAATGCTCGATCAACATTATCTGTTTGTTTCAAAACAGGTATGTTGTTATCTATTAATTCTTTGGCTACCATATGGTAGATATTATTTGAGAACGGTTTCGGACATCATTATTTTTTCTAAAAAACCACCCATCATTTTGACAAAAGGCTCAGGTTGCTCCATCATTGGTGCATGGCAACATTTATCTATAAAATGCAATTCTGAATTCGGTATCAATCTGTTAAATTCATGACCAACATGTGGAGGTGTGATGGTGTCATTTAAGCCCCAAATTAAGCATGTCGGCACTTTAATTGCGGGTATTTCCTTCGCCATGTTGGTTCTTTGAGCAGATTTTGCAATCTGCACTATATTCATGCATTTTGGAATACTCGATGTTATTTCAAAAACTTCATCTAACAGCTCCTTGGTTGCTGTTTTTGGGTCATAAAAAGTATATTCTACTCTTTCTTTGATGTATTCATAAGATCCTCTTTTTGGGAAAGATCCACCCATAGTATTCTCGAAAAGACCTGAACTGCCTGTAAGTATTAGAGCTTTTACGTTGTCTTGATGTGCTAGTGTGTATAAAAGTCCAACATGGCCGCCTAATGAATTTCCAAGAAGGATAATATCTTTTAGGTTTTTTAAGGTTACAAATCTTTCAATAAACCCCTGTAAGCCTTCTAAGCTGGCCTCTCTCATAGGCATTTCGTAGATGGGCATAACAGGAATAATTATCCTAAAATTTTTTCTAAATTCTTCTATAACACCATCAAAATTGCTCAATGCACCAAAAAGTCCATGCAAAATGAGTAATGGCTGACCTTCCCCTTCGTCTATATATTTAAACTCACCCTCACTGAAAATCTGGTAATTCATAAAATATTCTTTTGGTCTTGTTTGTTGTTCACATAACAAAATTCGTCAATAATACGAAAATCGAATGCTTTCTGACGTGAAAAAACGAAATAATTGGCAATAATGCTATAAATTATTTAAAAAATCACTGATTTGCTTTTCTGATTCGACAACAATTTCTTCAGCAGTTTTTCCTTTTGTATGTATGGGTGTCAAGGTTGTCCACGACATTTTCGTAAAACTTGTGAGTGGGAAAATTCCTTTTGGGTTAAACTTTCCAGTATTTACGATTGCAATTGGAACGACGTCTGCTTCAGGACATTTTTTCAAAAGAGTAGCTACTCCTCCAACTGCGAACGGTTTGAGTTTGCCTGTTCTAGACCGTGTTCCCTCTGGGAAAATTACTCCAGAATAATTGTTTTCTGAGATGTATTTTGAAAATCGAATAATTTCTCCAATAGCTTGTTTTGGGTCCTCTCTGTTGATTAAGGCGGCTTTTCCCACTCTTAAATTGTAAGATATACTCGGAATTCCTTTTGAGAGTTCAACTTTTGAGATAAACAATGGTGTGTTTTTTCTTAGAAACCAAATGATGCCAGGGATGTCAAACATACTTTGGTGGTTTGAAATAAAAATGATGGTTTTATCAGTTGGGAGTTTGACTTTTTGAAAAAAGGAAATACTAGAGCCAGTCAAATACCACCCAAACACGATCCAGAAGTTCAGCCATTCTACCGTTTTTTGATGAGCTTTTTGTCCAAATAATTCATAGGCAATGAATTGAATAGGATGAAAAATCACCAAAAGGATACCAAAATAAAGAATATAGATAGAGCCGAGTATATAGTCAAGAATCTTTTTCACAAAAACTTTTTTTGTGCAAATTTAAAGCTATTTTTTTATTGTAATAAGTAAAATGAGTTTTGAATTAGACTAAGATTTTGAGAGTTTGAGATTGGTGGCAGTTTATTTTTATTTACTTTTGTCCATTATTTAAATAAATAAATTTATGAAATCACCACTTTCGAGAATTGAAGTGATGAAGTTTGTTGGAGAGAAATTGGATGGCTTGATAGAAGAATTTCTTAATCCAATTGAAACAAATTGGCAGCCGACGGATTTTTTGCCCGATTCTACTAAAGAGAATTTTACTACAGAAATTAAGGAGCTTCAAGAATCTTGCAGAGAACTTCCTTATGACTATATGGCCGTATTGGTGGGAGATTGTGTTACTGAAGAGGCACTTCCGACTTATTCTTCTTGGTTGATGGCCGTTGAGGGTGTAAATCAAGTAGAACAACAACAATCTGGCTGGACAAAGTGGGTGAGGTGGTGGTCAGCCGAAGAAAACAGACATGGAGATTTGTTAAACAAATATTTGTATTTGTCTGGAAGAGTGAATATGAAAGAAATGGAGACCTCTACGCAATGGTTAATTGCAGATGGTTTTGATATTGAAACAGATACCGATCCTTATAAAAATTTTGTGTACACTTCTTTTCAAGAATTGGCCACCAATGTCTCTCACCGTAGAACGGCTACCTTGGCTAAGAAGTTTGGCAACAGTCATTTATCAAAAGTATGTGGCGTGATAGCTGCCGACGAAATGCGTCATGCAAAAGCTTACAAAACTTTTGTTGAGCGTTTCTTTGAAGTAGATCCTTCGGAAATGATGATTGCCTTTGAGTACATGATGAAAAAGAAAATCGTGATGCCTGCTCATTTTCTAAGAGAAACTGGTCAAAAAATGGGGGATGTTTTTTCGCATTTCTCGGATTCTGCTCAACGTTTAGGTGTTTATACTACCATGGATTATATCAAGATTTTGGAAGATTTGTTGATAGATTGGAAAATAGATAAGATTTCGGAGTTGAATGATTCTGCTGAAAAAGCTAGAGATTACTTGATGGCTTTGCCGAATAGATTGAAGAGAATTGCAGATAGAACCAAGGTTCCTGAACTAGAATACGAATTCAGTTGGATAACCAGATAAGGTTTATTTATTATTATTTGAAAGTACTGGCATAATTCAGTACTTTTTTTGTTTTAAGGAAGTTGTTAATTCAAATGTTGTTTTTTATTCATCATAATTTTTAGAAAATGTTTTTAAAGAAATTGCACGATTTGTTCTATCTGAAACCATACTTTTCCATATTCTTAACTGTTGTCATTGGTGTTATGTGCTTTATCCCTTCCGAAAATATTCCAGATGTTTCAACTGATGATAAAACTGCTCATTTTGTAGCTTTTGCTGTCTTGGGTTTTTCTTGGTTTATGTTTTTAAAAAATTATGGTAAAGTAGCGATCGGCCTTACTTTTTTTGCTGTTTTTATTGAGTTTGTTCAGTATTTATTGCCTGTAAGTTTTCATAGAGCTTTTGATCTATTAGATATTATGGCTGATGTTTTAGGCATCGGAATTGGTTTTGCCATTGCTTTTGTTTTTAATATAATTGTGAAATAAAAAAGAGCTAAATCGTTAGAATTAGCTCTTTTTGAATTTTGAAAAGCGAGAATTATTTCGTCGCCACATTTATACTTAATTCTTTCAATTGCAAGTCTGAAATACTTGATGGAGAGTCTATCATAACATCTCTACCACTGTTGTTTTTTGGGAAAGCGATGAAGTCTCTGATAGATTCCGCTCCACCAAATAGTGAAACCAATCTGTCAAAACCGAATGCCAAACCCGCATGAGGAGGTGCACCGTATTCAAAGGCCTCCATCAAGAAACCAAATTGTTTTTTGGCCTCCTCGTCAGAAAATCCAAGGATTTCGAACATTCTTTGTTGCAATGGTTTCTGGAAGATTCTTACTGAACCTCCACCAACTTCTGTTCCATTGATTACCATGTCATAAGCATTTGCTCTAACTTTGCCCAAATCTACATCTAATAAAGCAACATCTTCAGGTTTTGGTGCTGTGAATGGATGGTGCATGGCAAACCAACGATTTTCATCTTCACCAAACTCCAAAAGAGGGAAATCAACCACCCAAAGTACTTTGTACGCTTCAGGATTTCTCAATCCCAATCTGTTACCCATTTCAAGGCGAAGTTCGTTCAATTGTTTTCTTGCTTTGTCTGCTTGTCCTGAAATGATTAGAATCAAATCACCGGCTTTGGCATTGAATTTCTCTCCAATGGCTTTTAAGTCTTCTTCAGAATAGAATTTATCCACAGAAGATTTAACGGTTCCGTCAGCATTAAATCTGATGTAAACCAATCCTTTGGCTCCAATCTGTGGGCGTTTCATCCATTCGGTTAGCTCGTCTATTTGTTTTCTGGTATATTCTGCACATCCAGAGGCATTTATGCCTACTATGAGTTCAGCATCATCAAAAACTTGGAATCCTTTGTTTTGGACCAATTCGTTTAATTCAACAAATTTCATGTCGAATCTGATGTCTGGCTTATCACATCCGTAGAATTTCATAGCATCTGCATAGGTCATTCTAGGAACTTCTGGAAGATCAATATCCTTAACCGTTTTGAACAAATGTTTTATTAATCCTTCAAACATATTCAATACATCCTCTTGCTCCACAAATGACATTTCACAGTCTATCTGAGTAAACTCAGGCTGGCGGTCTGCTCTTAAATCTTCGTCTCTGAAGCACTTCACAATTTGATAGTATCTGTCAAATCCCGAAATCATCAATAGTTGCTTGAAAGTCTGAGGTGACTGAGGAAGAGCATAAAACTCGCCTGGATTCATTCTACTTGGCACCACAAAGTCTCGTGCACCTTCAGGAGTAGATTTTATCAAAACGGGTGTTTCTACTTCTATAAATTGTTGAGCATCAAGATATATTCTTGTCTGTTGAGCTACTTTATGTCTCAAAAGTAAGTTTTGTCGAACGGTATTTCTTCTTAAGTCAAGATAACGATACTTCATTCGAAGTTCATCGCCACCGTCAGTTTCGTCTTCTATAAGGAAGGGAGGCAATTTAGCTGGATTCAATATTTCGATATTTTCTACCAAAATTTCTACTCCACCGGTATCTATTTTGTCATTTTTCGATAATCGCTCAATTACTTTACCCTCAGCTTTTATTACAAATTCTCTACCCAATGAGCGTACTTTTTCTAGAACACTTGCTTCAGTTTTTCCTTCTTCAAATATTAACTGAGTAATGCCATAGCGATCTCTTAAATCTACCCAAACCATGCCGCCTTTGTCTCTTACTTTCTGAACCCAGCCACACAAAGTAACTGATTCACCAAGACTAGAAATTCGAAGTTCTCCACAAGTATGTGTCCTTAACATGCTAATTGTTTTTTTGAAATTGGCTGCAAAAGTAGTGAAATCTTTTCCAAATGCCTTGAAATTTGGCAAAATGTTGCCTTCTAATTGGTTTTTCCAATTGTATGGATTTGCATTTAGGAATTTAAATATTAAATATTGATGGAATCTTCTTTAGGAACAATGAAAGCTAAAATGAGGTAAACAATAATCAACGATCCTAAGCTAAAAAATGTGGTTAATACCACAAGCACCCTTACAATGGTAGGGTCAAGGTCGAAATACTTGCCCAATCCACCACAAATACCTAAAAACATGGCCTCTTTTCCGGTTGTTCTTTTAAG
>JAIPAJ010000053.1 GCA_021740125.1 Leadbetterella sp.
GGTCTATTGGACTAGATAGTAAATATGCCATTGAGTCGGCCATATATATTGGGAATGAACAAAAACTGAGCGACAAATTAACGCTAAACTATGGACTAAGATATTCTTTCTACAGTTATTTGGGCCCTGGTACAGTTTATACTTTCAATGAAAACACGACTCCAGGGGAAAGGAAGCCTATAACTTCTACAAGGACATCGGAAAAAGGTGAGGTAATACAAAATTATGGCAATTTAGAGCCCAGAATAGCTCTTAATTTAGGAATTAACAACAGTACTTCAATAAAACTAGGGTATAACCGATTAGCACAATATATTCACTTACTTTCAAACACTGTAGCGTCTTCTCCTTTAGACGTATGGACGCCGAGTAGCAACAACATCAAACCTCAACTTTCTGATCAAGTGGCGTTGGGTTTATTCAAGAATTTCTCTGAAAATCTATATGAAACTTCGGTAGAAGTTTATTATAAAACGCTGAAAAATCAAATTGATTATATCAGAAATGCAGACCTTTTGCTAAACCCAGCAGTGGAAGGCGACCTCATGTATGGCATAGGAAGGGCTTATGGTGCTGAATTTTTCTTGAAAAAGAATAAAGGCAAACTTAATGGTTGGATTAGCTATACACTCGCAAGAACGGAGAGAAAGGTTGATGGACTAAATAATAACGATTGGTATGCGAGTAGAATTGACAAGGCTCATAATATCTCTGTAGTTGGCATCCTAGATTTATCCAAGAAATGGTCTATGGGTACTACTTTGTCTTTTTCGAGTGGAACACCAGCGAGTTTTCCAACCAACAAGTTTGTTTGGCAAGGTATCGCTCTTCCACACAACTATACTGATGATAGAAACACTTATCGAATTCCGAACAGCCATAGACTAGACTACTCGGCTACACGCAAAAACAAACATGCTTTATTTAGAAAAGGTGAAAGTGAGTGGGTATTCTCGGTATATAATGTTTACAATAGAAAAAATCCATTTTCGGTGTATGTTCGTCAAAATCCGGATGACCCTTCAAAAACCGAGGCTGTTAAGTATTCAGTTTTTGCCGCTATTATTCCTGCAGTTACATACAATTTCAAATTCTAAAAACAATGAAGAAAGTTATATCAATTATAGGGCTTGCAATCGGATTAATTTCTTGTGAACAAGTAATAGATTTAGAAGTAAAAGACGGTGTAAATCAGCTAGTCGTGGATGCTTGGATCACAGATGAAATCAAAGAACAGAGCGTTAAACTTACTATTTCTCAACCATATTTTGAAGAATCTGATCCAAAGCCAGCACTTGGAGCAGAGGTAATTGTATTTAACCAAGACAGCACCGCTCATGTTTTTACCGATAAAGACAATGATGGAGTTTATACCTATAAACCTAAAGTAGGTAAGTTTCTAAAAGACAATGAGCAGGTGGCCCTTTATGTAAAATACGAAAACGAAGAGTATTACTCGTTGTCGCAACTCAAAAGAGTGCCCAAAATAGACTCCGTTGGTTATGAGGTTTTCTCGTTTCCAATAACTCCGCCAGATGGAGGTCCAAAAGATGGATTTCTCGCCCAGTTTTATGCCAATGACTTTGCAGGAGCTGGAGACACTTACTTATTAAGGTCTTACAAAAATGACACATTAAGATTTAGGCCAGCTGATATAACCTTAGCTTACGACGCTGGATTTTCACCGGGCTCTAAGTCTGATGGTTTGATGTTTATTTTGCCTATAAGACAATCATTGAATCAAACTTTGTTTTTGGATAAAGACAAATTGAAAGTCGAACTTTTTTCTATTCCTACTGAGGCTTATTACTATTTGCTTCAACTAAGGCAAGAATCCTCTAACGGAGGAATATTTGCCACGCCGTTGAGTAATATTCCAACAAACATTATTAACCTGAATAGCAAGTCCACAAAAAAAGCTTTAGGGGCGTTTTTTGTCTCAAAAGTCAGCACTTTTGAGACCACAATAGAAAAAAGTAAGGCTAAGCCGAAACAGTAAAAATTTATTTTTTAGCCAATAAAGCTAAAAGACTCGCTAATTTGTCTTTGAGGTCTTTACGATCAACAATGAAGTCCAGAAAACCGTGTTCCAAAATAAACTCTGCAGTTTGGAATCCCTTCGGAAGATCTTTTCCAATAGTTTCTTTGATAATTCTTGGTCCAGCAAAACCAATCAACGATCCTGGTTCGGCCACATTGAAATCTCCCAACATAGCAAAAGAAGCTGTTACGCCTCCAGTGGTTGGGTCAGTTAAAAGTGATATATATGGCAATTTAGCTTCTTCAAGCAAGGCTAATTTGGCTGAGGTTTTGGCCATTTGCATTAACGAAAATCCTGCTTCCATCATTCTAGCTCCGCCTGACTTTGAAATCATCAAAAATGGTGTTTTTGTTTTAATAGCATGGCTGATTCCTCGGGCAATTTTTTCACCTACTACAGAACCCATGGAGCCTCCAATAAAACCAAAGTCCATACATGAAATAGTTACTTCCTGACCATGCATTTTACCATAAGCAGTACGGCAAGCGTCTTTTAGCCCGGATTTCTCAACAGTGGTTTTTATGCGATCGGGATAAGCTTTTGTATCTACAAATTTGAGCGGATCGCCCGAAATCATGTCTTTGTCTAACTCTGTGAAAGCCCCTTGGTCAAATAGCAAATTAAAATAAGCCTCTGAACCTATTTTGTCGTGATAGTTGCAATGAATACAAGTAAATGCATTTTGCTTGTGTTCACGGGTATGCATCACGTTTTTACACTCAGGACATTGATACCAAAGTCCGTCAGGAGTTTCGCGTTTGAGCTCAGTGGGAGTATTAATCCCTTTTTCAGTTCTTCTAAACCAAGACATAAAATGGTAAGATTTTGGAGGGACAAATATAAAAGAATTTTCATGCCCGAAATGCAGAAAGTGGGTTTTTTATTTGAAAAAGACACCATTGTATATGAATAATTTCAATCTAACAAAATCTCAAAAACCTTGATTTATAAATATCTTCAGAAAATCTCTTCGTCGTTTTTGAAGTATTTTGTACCCTCAACACCTCCATAATAAATTACCTTTGCCTTACCCTGCTTTTGCCCAGCTATGAAGTCAACTATAATCCTATCGCCGTTTCTATAAATATATGTACTTTGGAAACCGTGCATTTTACCCTGATAAAAACCTCCCATGTATTTGTCTCCATTTTTAAGAAAAAGGGTTCCTTTACCATTATACAAACTATTGGAAAATGACCCCTCGTACTTCTTTTTTCCATCTTTGTAATACTCTGTTCCTTGACCATGACGTTTGCCCAAGTGCCAGTCTCCTTCAAATTTCTCAGAGGTTTTTGAATTAATGGCCACACCAAATCCTTCTAAACAATTGCCATCCACACAACCTTTTTTACGTAATGGAGTCATTTCGGTGTTATTCGAAACAGTGGTTTCTATTATCATTTCATCTAGTACCTTTTCGGCTTGCACTTCTATTCTCCTTTCCAATTTAGTTGCCTGGATATCAGGATATAATTCTCGGGCATTCATGTAGCCTTTCTCTATTGACTTGAGCCTCAAACTTCTAGCAGGGTGCGTAGTAGTGGTATATTCGGTCGTTAAACTTGCTATGGCAGATTGTGCTTCTTTGAGTTTGGCACCCATTTGATACATTACAAAACCCGAAAACTCGTCTGCTTCTAACTCTTTTTCGTGTTCAGAACCACCTTGTTTTATGGTATGACCTTGCAAATGGTGGCCTATTTCATGTGCCAAAATACTCAATGCTCCCCAATCTGTTTTGGTTACATTGCTTAATTTATTAATAAACTTGGGATCGTAAACTATCAACCTTTCGCCATTGCGGGTGGCGGCAAAGCAATTGTCAGTATTTGGACACTCCATCACATAAAAATTCTGTTTCAGACCCGAACGTCTAACTATGTTTTCTATGGCTTTGCTGACTTCTGGCCGCGTAGAAAAAGCTACCCAATTACATATTTCACGCTCATTGATGGCCTGTCCATAATAGTTTTTCCCAACGATTATTCCAGAATTGTTTTGGGCAAAAGAGACAAAATTAATTAGGGAAAAAAGGAAAACAACAATCGAAACTTTCATGTATAGGTTTAATAAGTTTTTTACTTAAACGAAATTGGCTCTCAAAATAATATTCAGATAGAGCGTATTCTTCCTATTTAAAAAATAATTGCAGAAAAATAGCTTCAAAAATTCGATATTTTAGGCAGTAGATTAGTTTTTTTGAGTAACTTTTTGATTCAAAAATATTTAAAACTTCTATATTTTGACCAATTATTAATAGTTTTGTTATTGAATACCTATGATAATTAAAGATACGATGGAAAATAACCCCATTCAAAGTCCCTTTGATGTGTGGAGAAACGGCCATTCTGAATACAAGAGTGCCTATATAAATCATGAAGCAAGTTTTATAAAACAGTTGATTCCTGAGATTTCGGTGGGTCTAAATGTGTTCGAGATATTTCAGATTCTTCAATCCCGATTTGGAATAGACAAACTTGGACAAGCTCTCAATCCAAGCTATACATTCCCGAGTCCGCTAGAAGGAAAAATAAACGGTGATTGGCTAAAAACTACCAATATGGTAGGTGTAAATATACGTACAATTGGCAATTTCTTTAATCTTATAAAATACTTACTTACTACTGGTAACTGCCACGATTCTATTCACATTTTGCCTATTTG
The DNA here is from genome assembly GCA_021740125.1 of Leadbetterella sp. Classification (GTDB taxonomy): domain Bacteria; phylum Bacteroidota; class Bacteroidia; order Cytophagales; family Spirosomataceae; genus Leadbetterella. The sequence continues at coordinate 4,706 of JAIPAJ010000053.1, forward strand.
GGAGCCCGGGGTGGTGTCGAGTTTGTATGGGAAAGTAAGTTGGAATATCAATCCTGAGTTTTTTAGTGAAGAATTAAAAAATGCCATTCCGAACCTAGGTACCGTAGAAAAACAACTGAAGGTGGTAACGAATCTTATCCACATGATGGGAAAATCGGTAGGTTTGGATGTTATTCCTCATACGGATAGGTTCTCAGAGTTGGTATTCTTGCACCCACAAATGTTTGAGTGGGTAAAGCGAAAAGATCATCATATACTGGCTGTAAGTTCGCAAAACGGAATAGAAGTAGAAGACATTATTTGGGCATATTTAAATAATCATGGAACAGCAGATGGTAGCTTGATTTCTTACAGTAAAGCTGTATTTTTTGATTTTAAAAACCCAATCCTCACTGAAAAACAAAGGCTTGAGGTGCTTTTTGGAAAAGTAGAAGAGCAAGAAAAAAGACTCCATAGGCGACTCGAACTGATGCAGCAATTGCTCTACCATGGATTGGAAACCATGCCCGTAACCATGGCTCCTCCTTACAGAGGGCTGCATTTGGTAGAGAACGATTTTATTTATGATAAAATGGGAAACAAATGGTACAATTACCAATTTGATAAACCCGAGGCTATGTCAAGAGTTTTTGGACCATTGACCAGATACAAGTTTTATCAAGCAGAGCACAATCATGTACTTGAGTTTGGTAATCCCAACATTCCTGCATGGGACTACATTTGCCAAAAATATTATGAGTGCCAACAAGCTTACAATTTTGACTTTATGCGTGGCGACATGGCCCATGTGCAACCAAGACCTGGGGGGGTTCCTGAGCAAATAGATGCCTTTTATGACCCTTTAAAAGCCATTAAAAAATACATAGTTAACAGAGGCGTAAAACACTTCGGTTTTTTTGCAGAAACATTTATCGCCCCACCTGATACTATGGGTTATGGAAATGAAATAGACCACCTAGAAGCCATAGAAGCCGATAGTACACTTGGCGATTTACAAGCAACACCCGTTGGTTCTGAGGTATTTATGACTATCTTGGAAGAATACATACATATAGCCGAGACCAGAAAATTCGCACCGAATTTTACGATGATTACGGCCGATAAAGACGATCCTCGTTTTGATGAGTTTTACAAAAAAGGCAATCATTTGAGATATTTTGTAGGTATTTTCTTGCCTGTTTTGCCTTCGTATATGTCTTTGGGCTTTGAATGCCGTAATCCACATCTAGAACGTGGGCTAAACGAGGAATACACCAAACTCTACGTTTTTCAGATAAACGACGACGCCGAAACCGATAAAGTGACCCACGGGCCTTTTGTTTGGGGTAAAAACTATGGTCTTTTTGCTGAAATAGAAAAAATGAAGCTTCTATTCGAAACCATACAAAAAGAAACGCAATTTGCTACTTTTAAGTGGATTTCAAAGCCATCCAAAACCAATTTTGTAGCTGAATGGAGCATTGGAGATTATTTATTTGTTGTTAATTTTCATGCTGAAGAAAAACTTTCCCTCTCTGAGAAAGAAAATTATGAAATCGTATATACTTCGATTTCATTGGAAAAAAATCATGAATGCCGTATTTACAAATCTAAAGTTTAGAAACATAAAGCAACCCCTCTAAAAGTCTATCCAAATCTCGTAGAGAAGTGTAAACATGCGGTGTAAATCTGGCTCCGTTTATTTTCCAATTTGATTTTGATTAAATACTCAAAACAATTTAAAAATTTTTAATTAACACATTTTAATACTTAATAACCTATTGTAGAAAATTTAATAAAAACTTTATTTTAAGAATTACTTATTCTTCTTTTGAATACCTTTTGCAATATTATTTGTATCGATGTACAGTATTGTTCCTTCACTTCCAGAGGCTAAATCAATTATTATCTTTGGTGAAATTAACTGTTCATTGAGGTTGGTTTTCAATTCAAAATATTCTGCTGTATTTTCACAATCATAAATTAATTCTTTTGAAAGCAATTTAAATGTACAATTTTGTGAAACTTCATATAAATAAACATAATTATCGTACCCACCACAACATGCTCCAAAACTTTTGATTATTCCACAATGAGGGAATGCAACTTCAAATAAACAATAAGTCTTATTATTATAGTTTTTACTAAAAACCTTATTAAAACTTGAACTTTCACCAATTTGAATTACTGAATTACACTCATTAGAATAAATCTCTAAACCTTCATAATATTCATTTCTAATATTTCCATTAAAAGTCTGAATCACTCCATTTGCTAAATTAGTCCATGTCCCCGTTAAAGTATTATTAGTTAATTTTAGATTAAATTTTCCAGTTACTCCATTTGCAGAACTTTCAAACAGTTCCAAACTATCAATTTGTCTGTCAATAAAATGTTTTGACTTTCCATTTAAAAATATGGTTTCATTAAGATGGTTTTCATATGAATAGCTTCCCATTACGTATTGCATCAAAACAGCTTCTCTACTTTTCTCTATGTTTTTAAGAAATTTTATTTCCCAATCTTCATAATTGTGTTGATTTTCATAGTACAACAACATTTGTAGTTTATACTTTTTGCCTATAATACCTTCTATAGCGTATGTTTTTAAGGAGTTTATTGAATAGTTACTTGTTTTTATTTGCCCATAACAATTAAAAACCCAAAAGCTTAGTAGAAAAATATATTTCGCAGAATGCAATCGATTCATTTATTTTTTTGTTGGTAGAAAATCACAAATAACTAAAACATGAATTCATTGTTGTTTTTGTTGTCCTTATTCTAAAAGAGAAACAGACAAAATATCTCACAACTTAGAAACATAAAGCAACCCCTCTAAAAGTCTATCCAAGTCTCTTAAAGAGGTATAAACGTGCGGTGTAACTCTCGCTCCGTTTATTTTTTCCCATTTGGTGGGCGAAGTGTGTACTTTGAACTTTTCGAAAAGCTTGGATTCTATTACGCCCGCTTCCATGCCTTCCATACCCACATTGGCTATAGCACAGGAGTACTGAGCATCGAGAGGCGTGTACATTTTCACTCTTGGAATTTTCACTGCTTCTTTGGTCCAATAGTCTTTCAAGTAGCGTATGCGGTCTTCTTTTCTTTTGTTTCCGATGGTGTACTGGAAATTCAGAGCCGTGCCGATTCCTTGCTCAATCATAAACGAACGCGTGCCTAGATTCTCGTACTTTCTCACGTTTTCGCTAAAAGGATCTCCGTTTGGTATAAGCGGAAAGACGTTTTTGATTTCTTCTTTTTTGATCCAAAGCATCCCAGAGCCAATAGGAGCAGAAAGCCATTTGTGCAGACTCGTACCGTAAAAATCGCAGTTGAGTTCCGGGATTTTGAAATCCAACAACGCGAAAGAGTGTGCTCCGTCTACCAGCACTTTTATGCCTTTCTTTTTGGCTTCATCAGCAATTTTCCGGACTGGCAAAATCTGCCCGTTCCAGTTTACCACATGCGTAAGATGTACGACTTTGGTTTTTGGAGTGAATTTCTCAGTATATTTTTTTATAATTAATTCATTATCAGCCAAAGGCAAGTCAATATCAACATAAACCAACTCTATGCCATCTCTCACTTCTCTTTGTCGCCAAGCATGTAGCATGTTGGGGTAATCGTACTTTGACAGCACCACTTGGTCGCCTTTTTGTAGTGGTAAACCCAAAATGACCGTGTCGATCGCTTCTGTTGCGTTGCGATTGATGGCAATTTCTTCAGAAGAAACACCAGCAAACTTTGCCAAGTTTTCTCTCAATGGCTCTCTTCCTTGATCCATTATCCGCCACATGTAATAAGATGGGCCGTCGTTGGCGAGTTTGTTGTAATGCTCCACCGCATCTTGCACCACTTTGGGCGAAGGACTCACGCCACCATTGTTGAGGTTCACGATTTGTTGAGAAGTGGTATAAGCCATCCTAATCTGAGCCCAGAAGTCCTCGTCATCCGCACTTGGGTTGGAGGAACTGACATAATCGCTTATTTCCTTCAAAAATCCTGCATCTGGAATCTTAAGAAATGGCAAAAAAGCTGAAGAAATAAGCTTCGATGAGAACGACCGTCTGTTTAACATTGGTTTATTTATGATATTTGGAGTACTAAGTTTGTGAAAAATAGTGAGATTGAAAAGATTAAACTTAAGAAATAATATTAAACATATTTTTTAGAAGGGTAAAAATTAAAGAGAAGCCTTAGGCTTAGAATAAGTTCTTGTTGGTATAGGTAACATTTATTTAATAATATCAAAATGCAAACTTGGAAAACAAAAAAAGTGCAAGCCTATCGACTTGCACTTTCAAAAAAAATTCTAAATATCAATTATACTTCTTCTCAATGTCTTCTAAACTCAAGCCTTTGGTTTCGAAAACTACAAACTTGGCGAAAAATAAACCTAAAAGGACAACTATCATATAAATGAAGAAGATACCTCCGTTTTTACCTAAAGATGTAGCTCGCATCAATGGAAACGAAATGGCTACCATTAAGTCGAAAAACCAGTGATTAAAACTTCCCATGCTGGAAGCAAAACCTCTTATTTTCAAAGGATAAACTTCCGAAATCAGTAACCAACCCAATGGCCCCAAACTGATGGCGAAGAAAATAATGTAGGTATAAATTCCGCCTACCAACATCATTTGGCGTAAACCTGTCGGCAAGCTGCTCTCAAACAAAAAAGCCAATCCAACTGTGCCCAAACAAACGGCTGTACCTAAAAGACCCGTGTAAAGTAATGGTTTACGGCCCCATTTGTCAAGAAATTGCATTCCTAGGATGGTGGCTAAAGAATTTACGATCCCAACACCTACAGTGGCCAATGTAGCTTGGGAATCACTAAAAAGTGACTTGAAAATATCTGTTGAATAATAAATGATAGCGTTGATACCCGAAAACTGTTGAATGGCAAATATCCCAATTCCGATGAAAAGGGGAATTCTGAGTTTCGGCATGAACAACTCCATCCAGCTCGACTTATTTTGCTTTTCTTCTTCCAACAATTTCAAGGTTTCATTGTATTCTGCTATGGCTTCATCAGGCGTTCTAAGCTTATTTAGGACTTTCAGGGCTTCTTCATTTCTTCCTTTTGTGAGTAACCATCTTGGGCTTTCAGGTACCAATAACATTCCCACAAACAATATAATGGCAGGGACAAATCCAGCCCAAAACATCATTCGCCAAGCATTTTCTGCATCACCAAAGATATAGCCCACTACATAAGAGAGTAAAATACCCAAAGTAATAGCTAACTGAAAGAATGTCACCATTCTACCACGTTTATCTTTCGGCGACAGCTCCGCCAAATACAACGGAACCGTGGCAGCCACTATACCAATGGCCAAGCCCAAAAGCAACCTACCTGCAATGAGCGAGTTGGTATCTGGAGCAATGGCAGCCAAAATAGAACCCACCACAAAAACCAAAGAAGCAATAACGTTGATCTTTTTTCGACCCAATTTGTCGGTTAAAAATCCAGAAATAAACGGTCCAAACATGGCCCCAAAAAGAACTGCTCCTACCACCATGCTTTCTTGTGAGGGCGTAAGTTGTAATTGTTCTCGAAGCGAAGGAAGTGCAACATTGATAACGCCAGTATCGAATCCGAAGAGTAGGCCCCCTGTAGCTGCCACTGCAGCAATGAAATAAATGATCGTGTTTTTGTTCATAGGTTTTGGAATGTATTTTCTACAAAACTATGAAAATTATTGGCATTTATATAAATTTCTAAAGAAGCATCAATGCAAGTTTATCGCCCTCAATATCTCTCTTTTATGGGGAGAGCCCTGATGTTTTTCAATTTTATAGCCCGCTTGCTTTAGATTTTTCTGTACCATCACCTTTGAAAAGTAAGTTGTCATAATCCCACCTTGAACAAGTAATTTCTTTAGTTTTTTGAAAATATCAGCAGTCCAAAGCTCAGGTTGAACATCTGGAGCAAAAGCATCAAAATAAATCAAATGGAAAAGTTGGTCAGATTCATAACTTTCTAATTGAATTTCTTTTTTTTCAAATTTGAAATATTTTGAAAGCGGCAGCGGCCTCTCCCACTCACTTGTATGGTAAACTTGCAATTCTTCATTTAAGTTTTGAAATAAATTTGGTTGAATTGGAAAAGCTTCTAGTCCAATATAAGAAGTTGAGATTTGATGTTCTTCGGCCATTTTCTGACTCAAAAAAGCATTTAAACCTGTACCGAATCCGACTTCTAAAATTCTAATTGCATCGAATTTCTTAATTGCATCAAAATATCCAAGTTCAATATAAACCCACTGTGATTCTGTTTTCGCACCGAAAACAGAATGGTAGTATTGTTTGAATTGCTTCGAATAAACAGTTTTGGAGCCATCTTCTGTTGTTCTGACAATCATTTCTGTTAAATTTGGAACAAATATAAGTTTTGAAACCCAATCGTGGTTTTCTTTGTTTTCATTTTTAAAATCAAACTATTTTGGAAATTACTCACAAGCAGATACCCTTTTCGCAAGCCTCCCATTTTCCTAAACTTTTCATAGATTATATAGATAGAAATCCTCAGTTGAGTGATTATTATAATTTCTTTCCTGATCTTGAAGGTTTCAAAGATGCAATTTCCAAACGTAAATTTAGCTACAGAAAAGAGTTGGTCGATGCTTTGAAAAATCAATATCAAGGAATTGAAAATCCGCCGAATACAAATATTCTGCTCGACGAGAATACGTTTACAGTAACCACAGGACACCAACTCAACATTTTTACTGGGCCGCTATACGTGATTTACAAAATTGTTAGTACCATCAATTTGGCTAAAAAACTAAAAGTGGCTTATCCAAATTACAATTTTGTGCCAATATATTGGATGGCTACTGAGGACCACGATTTCGAAGAGATTTCTTACTTTAATCTTTTCGGACAAAAACACAAATGGGAAACCGAGCAAAAAGGCGGAGTGGGAAGAATGAATCCATCTGAATTATTGCAAATTATTGAAGGTTTGAGAGATAAACCTGATGTCTTTTTGAGAGCTTATGGAGAGAATAGCACCTTATCTGGAGCCGTTAGACAATATATGCACGAATTATTTGGTGCCGAAGGCTTGATTTGTATCGATGGTGACGATAGAATTTTGAAGACTGTCTTTGCTCCTATCATGAAAAAAGACATCATCGAGAACGCAGCTGAAAAGATTGTGGCCAAAACCTCCGTTCGTCTTGAAAACCTTGGATACAAAACTCAGATACATGCTCGCAACATAAATTTCTTCTATCTAGACGAAAACCTACGTGAAAGAATAGAGAAAACTGGAGAAAAGTATGTAGTTTTAAACACCGATTTAAGCTTTACTGAATCCGAAATATTAGAAATTTTAGAAAAAAATCCCGAAAAAATAAGCCCTAATGTAGTTCTGAGGCCTATTTACCAAGAAACCATTTTGCCTAATCTTGCCTATCTTGGTGGGCCATCTGAAGTCTGTTATTGGTTGCAACTGAAAGATATCTTTGAACATCATCAGGTACAATTTCCAATTCTTTTGCCTAGAAACCTTGGATTAGCCATAAACGAAGGCACAAAAAAAAGGATGGATAAATTAGGTGTAGAAGCCGAAGAACTGTTTCAAGACGATGTGACTTTGAAAAGAAATTTTGTAGAGAAGAACTCCGTAAATTCACTTTCGCTGGCTGTTGAAATTAACCAAATAGCTGCGGCTTTTGACCAAATTATAAAAAAAGCAGCCGAGGTAGATCCCACGCTCAAACCTGCAATGGAATCTGAAAAAGTGAAGAATGCAACTTCACTGGATCATTTGGAAAAAAGAATTAAGAAAGCTGAGGAGAAAAAATTCGAGACTTCATTGGCTCAATTGCAAGGATTAAAAGAGAAATTATTTCCTGGCGGCGGGCTTCAGGAACGTTCAGAAAACTTCCTGAATTTTTATCTCAATAACCCAGAGTTTATTTCAAAAATTTCACAAAACTTTGACCCTCTGGATTTTAAATTCAACATTATTTTTGTTTGAAACAATGCCTTATTTCAAAATAAAGCATTTTAGTACTGAAAAATTACCTCAATTGCTTTGAATTGAAGATGTGTTTATTTTACATTTGTGCTTCTTTTATTCAATCATAGGTTATACAATATACACAAAGCGAGGGAAGATTCTTCTCTCGCTTTTTTATTGTTCATTTAGACCATTTTGCTATTTGAACCAAAACCGCTATTATTTGGTCGAATTGAATAATTACGCTTTCCTTTATTTGCTGCAATTTTGTACTCGAAAATTTATCAAAAGAAAAATATGTCTAAGAAAACTCTTTTTGACAAAGTTTGGGATGCTCACATGGTAAAACACATAGAGGATGGCCCAGATGTATTGTTTATCGACCGTCATTTTATCCATGAAGTTACTAGTCCCGTGGCGTTTTTAGGGCTGGAGTCTCGTGGAATAGGCGTTTTGTTTCCTGAAAGAACTTTTGCAACTGCTGACCACAACACGCCTACTATTAATCAGCATTTGCCTGTTGAAGATCCACTTTCGGCTAATCAACTTAAAGCTTTAGAAACTAATTCTGGTAAATATGGAATTTCACACTGGGGTTTAGGAAATCCAAAAAACGGCATTGTACACGTAGTAGGACCAGAAAATGGTATTACACAACCGGGCATGACTATCGTTTGTGGTGACTCACATACTTCTACGCACGGTGCATTTGGTGCCATTGCGTTTGGAATTGGTACTTCAGAGGTGGAAATGGTGTTAGCATCGCAATGTATTATGCAACCCAAGCCTAAGAGAATGAGAATTAACGTCAATGGTAAACTTGGAAAAGCAGTAACCCCTAAAGACGTAACACTTTATATTATTTCTCAAATTTCTGCTTCTGGAGCCACAGGATACTTTGCTGAATACGCTGGAGATGTTTTTGAAAATATGACCATGGAGGGACGTATGACGGTTTGTAATATGTCGATCGAAATGGGTGCACGTGGTGGTATGATTGCACCAGACGAAACTACTTTTGCATTCCTTGAAGGCCGTGAACAAAGCCCTAAAGGCGAAGAATGGACAAGGCAAGTAGCTTATTGGAAAACCCTGAAAACAGACGAAGGTGCTGAGTTTGATCTAGAGCTAACTTACGATGCCGCAGATATTGAGCCACAAATCACTTATGGTACTAATCCTGGTTTGGGAACAGGAATTTCAAGAAATATTCCGAAAGCAAGTGACGTAAAAGATGGCGAAGCCAGCTATAAAAAATCATTGGCTTATATGGGGTTTAACGAAGGAGAAAGTATGATAGGCAAAGAAGTTGACTACGTATTTTTAGGAAGCTGTACAAATGGTCGTATAGAAGACTTCAGAGCATTTGCTTCGATAGTAAAAGGACGCAAAAAAGCGGATAATATCACGGCTTGGTTAGTCCCTGGCTCACATATTGTAGAAGCTCAAATCAAAGAAGAAGGAATTTTGGATATTTTGACTGAAGCTGGTTTTGCTCTCCGTCAACCAGGATGTTCAGCATGTTTGGCTATGAATGACGATAAAGTTCCAGCAGGAAAACTTGCAGTTTCTACTTCAAATAGAAACTTTGAAGGTCGTCAAGGACCAAACTCAAAAACCCTTTTAGCTTCCCCATTAGTAGCAGCAGCAGCAGCAGTGACTGGCAAAGTGACTGATCCAAGGGTATTTTTGTAATTAATAGTAAAAGAAATTTGCCGGTCAATCGGTTAAATAAAAAATAATATGGCATACGATAGTTTTAATATCTTAACATCTAGCTGTGTTCCACTTCCATTAGAAAACGTGGATACAGACCAGATCATTCCTGCTCGCTTTTTGAAAGCGACCAAAAGAGAAGGCTTTGGGGATAACCTATTTAGGGATTGGAGATACAATGGAGATGACACTCCAAAGACCGATTTCGTTTTGAATAACCCAACTTATTCAGGAAAAATTCTTGTAGCTGGTCGTAACTTCGGCTCAGGATCTAGTCGTGAGCATGCTGCTTGGGCTATTTATGATTATGGCTTCCGTTGTGTGATTTCAAGCTTCTTTGCTGATATTTTCAAAGGGAACTCACTAAACATTGGCATCTTACCAGTAACGGTTAGTCCTGAGTTTCTTGACAAAATATTTAGATGCATCGAAAGCGACCCAAAAACAGAAGTAATAGTTGATTTACCAAATCAAAAAGTAACGATTGCGGCCACGGGTGAATCAGAATCATTCGACATCAACGGTTACAAAAAGCACAACATGACCAACGGTTTCGATGATATAGATTACCTACAATCAATGAAGGCAGAAATCGCTGAATTTGAAAAAACTCGTATTTGATAAAACCCAATTTTTGAATTTATTCAAAAGAGTACAATAAAATAATCCATGCTCTTGGTATAATAGCCAACAGCATAATTTTTACGTAATGAGACATATCGAAATAATGGACACCACACTCCGCGATGGTGAGCAAACCAGTGGTGTATCGTTTTCTGTTTCTGAAAAACTTACCATAGCCCAACTTTTGCTACAAGAAGTAAAAGTAGACAGGATAGAAGTGGCTTCTGCCAGAGTCTCAGACGGTGAACTTCAAGCAGTAAAGCTCATAACCAGTTGGGCCGCAGAATATGGATTTCTTGAAAAAGTAGAAGTCCTGACATTTGTAGATGGTCGTGCTTCGATAGATTGGATGTTGAATTCTGGTGCTAAAGTGATGAATCTCCTTACCAAAGGCTCTATGAATCACCTCACGCATCAGCTCCAAAAAACACCTGAACAGCATTTTAAAGAGATCGAAGAAGTAATAACCTTGGCAATAGAAAACGATATTACTGTAAATGTATATCTCGAAGACTGGAGCAACGGTATGAGAAACTCACCAGATTATGTTTTTCAGTTTTTGGCATTTCTGACCAAACAGCCCGTAAAACGCATACTTTTTCCTGATACTCTAGGTGTTTTAACTCCTTCTGAAACATACACTTACTTGAAGTCGATAATCAATGAATATCCAAATACACATTTTGATTTTCATGCTCATAATGATTATGACCTGTCTACCGCCAATGTAATGGAAGCCCTTCGTGCAGGTGTACATGGATTACACCTTACAGTAAACGGAATGGGCGAAAGAACTGGGAATGCGGCTTTGTCTAGTGCAGTAGCTGTGATAAACGACTTCATGCCAGAGTTTAAGACATCTGTAGTAGAGAAATCATTATATTCCATAAGTAAAATTGTTGAATCGTTTTCAGGTCTAAGAATTCCCGCAAATAAGCCGATAGTAGGAGAAAATGTATTCACACAAACTGCTGGAATCCATGCCGATGGCGACAAAAAGAACAATCTTTATGTGAGTACTTTGAGTCCTGAGCGGTTTGGTAGAAAAACTAAATATGCTCTTGGAAAGACTTCTGGGAAAGCCAATATTGAGAAAAACCTTCAAGAGTTAGGCATAAAACTCAATGACGCTGATCTTAAAAAAGTGACCCAACGGATAATTGAGCTTGGTGATAGAAAGGAGAACGTAACCAAGGAGGACCTGCCCTACATCATTTCTGATGTACTAGATACAAGTGCGGTTAATGAGAATGTAAAAATCCTTAATTACGTACTTACACATTCTAAAAACCTTCAGCCTTCTTCTACTTTACAAGTGCAAATAGGGGATGAAATTTTTCAAGAAAATGCTCAAGGAGACGGACAATACGATGCTTTTATGAATGCCTTGAAGAAAATCTATATCAAAAAAGGCAAAGAGTTACCCTTGCTGACAGATTATTCTGTAAGGATACCACCAGGTGGAAAAACTGACGCTTTGTGCGAAACCATAATTACTTGGAGCATAAACGGAAAAGACGTAAAAACAAGAGGGCTTGACTCCGACCAAACCGTGTCGGCCATAGAGGCAACAAGAAAGATGCTTAATATTATTTAAAATTTTACTAAAAAACCAGAGGTAATCTGCGAAAAACCTGGTATACCGCTGAGATATAAAACAAAGCAAAATGAAAAAACACATTTTAGTAGTGCCAGGAGATGGCATCGGACAAGAAGTTACCGTAGTTGGTAAAAAAGCTTTAGAAAAAATCGCCGCCAAGTTTGGCCATGATTTCACTTATGATGAAGCTCTAATGGGCCATGTTGCAATCGAAGCCACCGGCGACCCATTGCCAGCCGAGTCTTTAGAAAAAATGCGTGCATCTGATGCTATTTTATTTGGTGCGGTTGGTCATGCCAAATATGACAATGACCCTCATGCAAAAGTTCGTCCCGAACAAGGACTTTTAAAAATGCGTAAAGAACTAGGTTTATTTGCCAATTTACGCCCTATAAAACTATTTGACGAACTTTTAGGAGCATCGAGCATCAAACCCGAAATTTTGAAAGGAGCAGATATTCTTTTCTTTAGGGAGCTAACAGGAGATGTTTACTTTGGAGAACGAGGAAGACTAAACGAAGGCACTACCGCCTACGACACGATGATTTATAGCAAATATGAGGTGGAAAGAATCGCTCGTAAGGCCTTTGATGCAGCTATGACACGTGGCAAAAAACTGATGTCAGTTGACAAAGCCAACGTTTTGGAGTCGAGCCGTCTTTGGAGAGAAACCGTTCTAGAGGTAGCTCAAGATTATCCTGAAGTTGAGCTAGAACACCAATTTATTGATGCCGCGGCAATGCTTTTAATCAAAGACCCGAAACGTTTTGACGTTGTAGTTACAGGAAATATTTTCGGTGATATATTGACCGATGAGGCTTCTCAAATTGCAGGATCAATGGGAATGCTGGCTTCGGCTTCCGTTGGCGAAAGCACGGGCGTATATGAGCCTATTCACGGCTCTGGTCATGACATTGCGGGCCAAGGCGTAGCCAATCCAATGGCTTCTGTTCTATCAGCGGCATTGTTACTAGATATTTCGTTTGGTCTAAAAGCCGAGTCAGAGGCTCTTATTAATGCCATTGATGGTGTTTTGAAAGCTGGATGGAGAACACGTGATATCGCAGATAAAACCATTTCTACCGACAAAATATTAGGTACGGATGCAATTGGAAAAGAAATATTAGACAGAATTTAATATTACTTTCTGAAACACCAAAAAGCCACATCAAATTCCTTTGAGGTGGCTTTTTGAATATAGGGCTAAAGTAAAAATCAAAGTGTGTTATGAAAATAATTACAATCTGCATTCAAAATACATTGGTTACATTTGGGATTTGTAGGGCGACAAATTTCACGCCCTAGAAATGAAATGGGCATTCCAACCGCCCACATATCCTCTGAAAGTTGAGTCATAATTTGTTTTTCAATTTTATTTCCATCCTTTAATGCAGTTGTTAAACCCAATCTTGGTGCAACTCTAATCACATGTAAATCCACAATGACCCCTTCCGATTTACTCCTAGATTCACATAAAATAACATTCGCAGACTTCCGTCCAATACCCTTAAGAGCAAGCAACTCAGCCAACGTCTTGGGGATAAAATTATCGTGCTTTATAATTTGTGCTATTTCCAAAAGCCATGAAGCCTTGGTATGGAACTTTCTTACCTTAGAAATAAATGGAACAAGGGAGTCCATATCTGCTTTTGAAAGACTCTCCATATCAGGAAAAGCCTCAAATAAAGCAGGAGAAATCTTGTTGATATTAGCATCGGAATCCTGAGCGGACAAGTACCACCATTACCAACAGTTGATAGAGATTCTGGTACTCTAAAGGGTGCCTTTTGTTGCGATATAACGCTAGCAAAGGCTTAAGAATCTTATTCCAATCTTTCATTATAAATAAATTTTCGTTTTTAAAGTTCGAAAATTAAGCTTTTCAAAATTACTTTTCAAAATTTGCTAAGAAACTAATCCAATTATGAACTAATATTTCCAATAATATCCGCTTTGATTATCCTTTCTTAAACCAAAATTGGCTTTCATTTTATTGAACTTATAGCTCGGGTATTTCTCCCGAACAAGCTGTTCAAAATCAATAAATTTCTCTAAAGACAGCATATAATTTTTGGGTTCTTTCTCCAAATCAACCAGAAAGACACTAGCCCAATCAATAATTTCAGGATTCTGTGTTGCCATTATTTCTGAAGCCAAAGACTCAAAAGCCCTATCAAAATGCTCAAAAGTTGGCACATTCAATGTTTTTAATATAGCAACTTCACGCTCCCAATTTTCCAAGATTGTGTTTAATTGCTGAGATTCAAAAGAATTAATGACTTCAAATTTTCCTTTTTCTAAATCAACTTTTACCTCCAAATCTGCTTTATCCTTAATATAGATATAGAAACTCTTTTTTTTGTCAAAAGAAACTTGATGGATACCTTTAAGCGAAGATTCTAGAACCAGAACTTTCCCATTATGGGCTTCGAATTTTCCTGAATCCAGAACTACACCATCTTTAATTAATTTTGAATATAGATTTAAGGATGTTTCATTTTCCAAAACAAGTCTAATTTCACTCGCAATTGAAGATTTAGCCATCAATAAAAAACAGAAAAAACACTTTATGAAGGGAAATCGGGATATCATCTAGCTTATAAATTCTTTCATAAATTAAAGAAAGTAAATATCGTGAAATAAAGTTGAGTGTCGAAAATAAAATTTTGGTAAAGCCAATTAAAACTTAAGGAATAATTTAAGCGATTTGGCTTATAAAATTATTTATATGTCGTAGGATAAAGACCGAAATACATAAGTACCACAGCTTTTAAATTTAATAGAACTGAAACATATATAAAATTGATGTCATATTTTATTTTTAAAGAAATAGAGAATTAAGTACTGTAAATCTTAAAACAAAAAAACCTCAACATTTACATGTTGAGGTTTAATTATAATAAAAAACTGGCATCTACCTACTCTCCCGGGTTTGATCCAAGTACCATCGGCGGTGCGGGGCTTAACTGCTCTGTTCGAAATGGGAAGAGGTG
>JAIPAJ010000054.1 GCA_021740125.1 Leadbetterella sp.
TGTAGTGCTACTGCTATTAATGCTGGAAAAAGTGTGGATCATTCTTTGGGTTTTGGGCCATTGACTGGTTTGATAATGGGTACTCGAAGTGGTGATATTGACCCAGCTATTATTCTATATTTGATGGAAACCAAAGGTTATAGTTACCAAGAAATCAACAACTTACTCAATAAAAAAAGTGGAATGCTTGGTCTTACGGGTTTTAGCGATATGCGTGAAATTCAGAAAGGATATACCAATGGTGATCCTGATTGTATTATCGCTTTGGAAATGACCGTCCACCGCATCAAAAAATACATTGGAGCTTATGCAGCGGCCATGAATGGGCTAGACGCATTGGTTTTTACGGCTGGAATTGGTGAAAACAGCTCCATGTTGCGTGAAATGGCGTGCTCTGAGATGGACTTTTTAGGAATTGAGCTGAGTGAAGAAAAAAATAATTTGAAAGAAAAAGGAATCAGAGAAATACAGTCTGACAACAGTAAAGCAAAGGTTTTAATCGTTCCTACCAACGAAGAACTGGAGATTGCGAAACAATCTTTTCTATTGGTGAATTAAAATTCGAGGATTGGGTTTAGAGCAAGATTTATAGAGAATACACTAAATTTGCACTCTAAAACTTCAACAAATGTCAGAAAACCTCTTTGAATGGATTGGCTATGCAGCATCATTGATTGTAGCAATTTCGCTGGTTATGTCTTCGATTGTCAAATTTCGGTGGATAAACCTTTTAGGATCAGCACTTTTTGCCGCTTACGGATTCTTGATACAAGCTTGGCCGGTTTGTTTTTTTAATACTGCCATAGTTTTTATAAACCTCTACTTTTTGTATAAAATATACGCTAAAAAAGACGAATTCAAAATCATAGAAACCTCTGATAAGGAATTGCTCCTGCATGAATTTGTAAATTTTAACAAAAAAGAAATAGAGAAAATAAGTCCGGATTTTGATTTTAACCTGAGTGATAAAGAATATAATTACTTCATTACCAGAAACATGGCATTGGTTGGCTTGTTTTTGGCTAAAAAAGAATCTGATAATGTACTTTCAGTAAGTTTGGATTTTGTAACATCTCAATACCGTGATTTTAAAAACGGGGCATTTTTGTATAATTCCCTTCAATCAAGCTTTGAAAAATCAGGAATTGACACCATAAAGGCAATAGCAAAAACCGAGGCTCATGCCAATTATTTAAAGGAAATGGGCTTTAAAAATGAGGACAATCATCAGTTTACAAAACATTTTTAAAAAATTCATCTAATTTTACGTCGAAATAAAGAATGGAAAAGAAGACCAAAGAGAATGATTGAAACTGAAAGACTCATACTAAGACCCTTAAATCACCGACAACTTGAAAAATACATAAAACTCGACAATTCATTAGAGCAAGACCTTAAAGTAAACCCCTCCACACGAGAAATTTCTCCCGATTTGATGGAAGCTCTTGAATATTTCATTATGCCTAATGTGGCAGATCCATTAAAAAACCATCTATTTTTTACGCTCTGGACCATGGTTTGGAAAGAAAAAAACTGCTTGGTGGGTGATTTGTGCTTTGTAGGAGAACCCAACGAACTCGGTGAAGTTGAAATCGGCTATGGTACATATGAGAACTTTAGAAACATGGGCTTTATGTCAGAGGCGGTTTCAGGCATGATAAATTGGTTTAAACCATATTTAAACGCCGTTTTGGCCTCTACCGAAAAAGACAATCCTGCCTCTGCAAAAGTCTTATTGAAAAACAATTTTGTAACCTACGCGAATGACGAGCAACTAGTGCATTGGAGGATGGATGTGGCGAGGTGAGTATTTATTTGTGACTTGGATTACGAATCCTTATTAATCTTGCTTCAAAATGCATCATTGGAACAGGTCGAAGTTATAAAATAACAGAAAAATCCGAAGGAAAAATGAGATTTAAATTTTCAAAAGAGGACATTTCTAGAACATTAATTGGCTTTAGTGCAAAATCTAATACAGTTGCAATTCTTTACTCTATTCAAGAAACTAATTTAACAAATGGGCTTGAAGAATGTAGTTTTTATGCAATTATTTATCCCAAAGAGTTCGTAGGAAATAATATGAGCTTTGATTAACTACAAAAAGTATGACGATTGGAGTTCATGCAATGCAGATGATATTGGAGAGAGTGGGTTCGGTATCCTGCTCTTCGACATCTTCCCGATGTCGAAGCTTGATGGTGAGGATTTCCAATCCGACATTTATTATTTTGGATTGTTGTTCCTATACCAATTTGATAAATATTTCCCCACAAACACTTTTCAAACATTATTCCCTTTTTCAAATTTCTATAAACTCTAAAATAATAAAACTCAAACTTTTTCAAAAATACCTCCATCCAACAATATTCCAAACCCCTCTTGGATTGCTCATGGATTGTGCTTTATTTTACTTTTTGGATTACATCAAAACTTCAGCAAACATAAAAACATTCTTTCAGCGATGACTAAAACCTTAGCAGCTTCCGAACTTATACTCAATCCAGACGGCAGTTTGTATCATTGCAATCTTTTGCCTGAAAACTTGGGAGACATAGTTTTTTTGGTGGGCGATCCTGACAGAGTGCCAACGGTATCCGCTTTTTTTGATACCGTAGATTTCAAGACTCAAAAAAGGGAAATCGTTACGCATACGGGTACCAAAAACGGTAAAAAAGTGACGGTTATTTCCACAGGCATGGGTACTGACAATATCGACATCGTACTGACAGAATTGGACGCCGTGGTAAATATCGATTTGCAAAAAAGACAAATAAAAGAAACACATAAACAACTTACATTCATACGCTTAGGCACTTCGGGTTCTTTGCAAAAAGACATACCTGTTGATAGTTTTTTGGCCAGCACGCACGGTTTGGGAATGGACGGTTTATTACATTTTTATAAGAACTCGGAGGCTTTTACCTACAATCCGTTCGTGGAGAAATTTATAAAAGAAACCGAATGGAGTACAAAACTATCTAGGCCGTATTTGGTTGGAGGAGATGAGGAATTAATCCAAAAAGCCAAAGATTTAGGTTTTTACACGGGAGTAACCGCCACGGCCTGCGGGTTTTATGGACCTCAAGGCAGAGTTTTGAGATTGGATGTGCAAGATAGTTTGCTCAATGAAAAACTATCAAAATTTGAATACAATGGCTTAAAAATCACAAATTTCGAGATGGAAACTTCGGCGATTTTTGGTCTTTCAAAGCTTTTGGGTCATAAGGCCATTTCAGTAAATTGTATAATAGCCAACCGATTTTCGGGTCAATATTCTCAAGATTATAAAAAATCAGTACAAATAATGATAGAAAAAGTCCTCAACAACTTCATTTAATTTTTTTTTAAGAAAATCGACATCCTGACATGATAAAAAAAACAATAAATATAGAATATACTGCCTTTTCGAATACTGAAGAAATGTCCGAATCAGACAGAATTCTGATAAACAGAGCCATTGAGATTGCAAAATTGAGTTATTCGCCCTATTCAAAATTCCCTGTTGGGGCGGCTGTTCAGCTTGAAAACGGAGAGATTTTCGCAGGAAATAACCAAGAAAATATAGCTTTTCCGTCTGGAACTTGTGCTGAAAGAACCGTTTTAAACTATGTAAATGCCAATTTTCCTGACAAAAAAATAAAAACAATTGCCATTACTGCCACCAATACTACCACCACTGAACCCGTAACACCATGCGGTTTTTGCAGACAGGTTATTGTAGAAATGGAAATGAAGCAAAAATCTCCACTTCGTATCATTTTACACAAAATAGGCGGCGAAACCTACGTTTTTGAAACTTCCAAAGCCATTTTACCTTTGGCATTTGACGACAGTGTTTTGAAAAACTAAACAATTTGATTTGTCATTAACACACTTTAAATGAAGAAATAATATGGGTTTAGATAGTGTAGAACTTCTCATGCAAATTGAAGATGAATTTAAAATAAAAATTAGTGATCAAGATGCTCAAAATATCTTTACTGTAGGAGATTTGACAAATTACATTTACCAAAATTCTACTATCAAATTTCCTGACAATTGTCTGAAAACCCAAATACTTAATTCCATCAAATCTGCCTTTACAGTCCTTGAATTTCCCGCCAATCTTGATCTCAACAACACTGTGGGTGAATTCTTAGCAAAAGACGACTTAAAAGCAACATGGAAGAAATTAGAAGAAACGTTAAACTTAAAATTACCTGAACTTAATCCTCAAGATTTAAAAATAGAAAAAATAGAAGGTGTGAAAATATTTGGTTTTAATATCATCAGAGTAAAGCCACCTATTTTAGATATGACTTTCGAACGATTAATAGAATGTGTTGGAGCACTTAACTATCCAGATTTTATAGACTTCGACAATATTACAAACTACTTTGAAATACTAATCGTAGTGATGGGAATTACGCAGTTAAAGTCTGGGGTAGACATAGATGAAATATTCGTATCGAGTTCTTTTGTATATGACTTAGGAGTAGATTAATTATCTCAATCAAGAATTTAATCTTATCTTAAACTTCGATAATTTTCAAAAAACATAAAATACTTATTCATCAATTTTTAAAATTAGTAGCAATTTTGTTTGGTACAACAAAAACCAAACAGAATTAACAATTTGCCTTTTTGACACTGTCAATTTTGTCCCTATTTTTTCTTCGAAATTTACTTTTGGCAGACAAACCTGAAAAAATGTCAGTAAAAATATAACTACTTGGCCTTTGGCTTAGTAATTGTTGATAGGCATTGCAGATAAATTAAATAATCTTTAAACTTTAAATAGTATTATGTCAGTAAACGTGAAACCTTTAGCAGACAGAGTTTTGATAGAGGCAGCTCCAGCGGAGGAGAAAACAGCCTTCGGAATTATTATTCCTGATACAGCAAAAGAAAAACCTCAAAAAGGAACAGTAGTAGCTGTAGGTCCAGGCAAAAAAGACGAGCCAATGTCGGTAAAAGTAGGTGATGCAGTATTGTATGGCAAATATTCTGGTACTGAACTTACAGTAGACGGCAAAGAGTATTTGATCATGAGAGAATCAGACATCTACGCAATCGTTTAATTTCATTTTTAATAGACAGATTACAACCAAAAAAATACGAAAATGGCAAAACAAATTCTTTTCGATACAGACGCAAGAGATAAACTAAAAAGAGGTGTTGATACATTGGCCAACGCCGTGAAAGTTACTTTAGGACCAAAAGGTCGTAACGTAATCATTGACAAAAAATTCGGTTCACCAGCTATTACTAAAGACGGTGTAACTGTAGCCAAAGAAATCGAATTGGCAGACGCCATCGAAAACATGGGAGCTCAGTTGGTTAAAGAAGTGGCTTCTAAAACTGCTGACCAAGCGGGTGACGGTACCACTACTGCTACTGTTTTGGCTCAGGCTATCTACACTATCGGTGCTAAAAACGTAGCCGCTGGTGCAAACCCAATGGAATTGAAAAGAGGTATTGAGAAAGCGGTAACTGCAATCGTTAAAGAATTGCACGCTCAGTCAAAATCAATTACTACTTCTAAAGAAATTACTCAGGTAGCAACTATCTCGGCTAACAACGACCATGAAATCGGTCAAATGATAGCTGATGCTATGGACAAAGTAGGTAAAGAAGGTGTTATCACTGTAGAAGAAGCTCGTGGTACTGAAACTGAAGTAAAAACAGTAGAAGGTATGCAGTTTGACAGAGGATATCTTTCTCCTTACTTCGTAACCAACACTGAGAAAATGGAAGCCGAAATGGATCGTCCGTTTATCTTGATTTCTGAGAAGAAAGTTTCTTCAATGAAAGAATTACTTCCAGTATTGGAGGCAGTTGCTCAAACTGGACGTCCTTTGATGATCATCGCTGAAGATGTTGACGGAGAAGCTTTGGCTACTTTGGTTGTTAACAAAATCAGAGGTGCCTTGAAAGTATGTGCTGTAAAAGCTCCAGGATTCGGCGACCGTCGTAAGGCTATGTTGGAAGACATCGCTATCTTGACTGGCGGTACTGTTATCTCTGAAGAAAGAGGTTTCAAATTGGAGAATGTAGAAATCACGATGTTGGGTCAGTGTGAGAAGGCTTTGGTAGACAAAGACAACACAACGATCATCAACGGTGGTGGCGAAGATGCTGAAATCAAAGGTAGAGTGGGTCAAATAAAGGCTCAAATCGAAAGCACTACTTCTGACTACGACAAAGAGAAATTGCAAGAGCGTTTGGCTAAATTGTCAGGCGGTGTAGCGATTATCTACATCGGTGCAGCCACAGAAGTAGAAATGAAAGAGAAAAAAGACAGAGTGGACGATGCATTGCATGCAACACGTGCCGCTGTAGAAGAAGGTATCGTAGCTGGTGGTGGTGTGGCATTTATCAGAGCTCAAGCAGCTTTGGATGCTATCGAAATCCTTAGCCCAGACGAAAAAACTGGTATCAACATCATCAGAAATGCTATCGAAGCTCCATTGAGAACTATCGTTGCCAACGCTGGTGGCGAAGGTTCAGTAGTAGTACAAGAAGTAAAAACTGGCAAAGGAGCTTATGGCTACAATGCACGTGACGACAGATACGAAGACATGATTGCAGCGGGTATAATTGACCCTACGAAAGTAACTCGTTTGGCACTAGAAAACGCTGCATCAATTGCAGGTTTATTGCTTACAACTGAGGCTGTAGTTTGTGACATCCAAGAAGACAAACCAGAAGCTCCACACATGCACGGTGGCGGCGGAATGGGCGGAATGATGTAATTCGTTCTTAAATATTTTATACAAAAACCTGCAAAATCTCTTTGCAGGTTTTTTTTAGCACAATTTTTGCTAGGTATTTAGTAATAACTGTACCATAAATGCCAAATAGATATTTTCACGTAACTATTTTATTATTCGCACTGTTTTCATGCCAAAAAAACAGGAAAAATATCGTTATAAAACCAGTGGAAGTGAACAAAAACTGCAAAATCCTTTCCAACTACAGATCTGATGGCCAACAATACCAGTTTATCTTTAAGGACGAAAAACTACAAAACATCCTAGGATTTAACGACTTTGATACGTTTATATACACTTCTGGGAAACTTTCAAAAGCTGTACATTCAAAAAACAAGGGTGCTTATGCATTGTTTGATATAGATGATAAAGGACTACTTAATAAAATCACCTTTGAAGGAACTGATAGTCAAGGCAAAACATTTAGTTTTCCGACAACAATTACGTATAATAACATTGGAAAAATAGATCAATTGATATTGAATTGGCCTACGTTTCCAGACAAAGTCGATACGCGTTTTACCTATGATGCCAACGGAAATGTAATATATATAAGTGCTTTTTTGGATGGCGAATGGGTAACCATTTTGGAAAATACAGAGTTCGACGACAAACCTTCTCCTTACAAAAATCAGCAATTGGGCAACCTATTAAGCTATTACATGGTGTATTCATTATTGAGTGGTGGACTCAATTTTACCCATTATATTAATACAAATAATGTAAAAAACTCAGTAGTGACCAAAGGTTTTGAAAAAATAAATTATAGTTACGAATACCAATACAACAATCTCGGTTTTCCTACCAAAGTTGATTATACAAGAACAATCAACAACAGACCTACGCCACAATCAGAAAAATTCTCTTACGATTGCGAATTATAATGTTGTAGTTTATAAGGTATTAAGGTTTTTGTTTATTTTTATTCCAAAAAGTATGCTCGGCTTAGCCAAATATTCCTAACTTTGTATCCCGTAATCAATCATTTAATACGATGCCATTGAGCGGAAAGCAAAAGAAAACTAAGTATATATTCGTAACAGGCGGAGTAGCCTCATCATTGGGCAAAGGCATCATTGCCTCTTCATTAGCTAAACTACTACAAGCTAGAGGCTTATCAGTAACTATCCAAAAACTTGACCCATATTTAAACGTAGACCCAGGAACACTCAATCCTTATGAACATGGTGAATGTTATGTAACCGACGATGGTGCTGAAACCGACTTGGATTTAGGACATTATGAGCGTTTTTTGAACGTTCAAACTTCACAAGCCAACAACGTTACCACTGGTAGAATATACTATAATGTATTGAACAAAGAGCGTAGAGGTGATTTTCTAGGAAAAACGGTTCAAGTAATTCCGCACATCACAGATGAGATAAAAAGAAATATCAGGATTCTTGGCGAAACTGGTAAATATGATATTGTCATTACAGAAATTGGCGGCTGTGTGGGTGATATTGAATCCCTCCCATTTATAGAGGCTGTCAGACAACTGAAGTGGGAATTAGGCGAAAAAAACATGCTCACCATTCACCTTACGCTTGTTCCATACCTAAAATCAGCAGAAGAACTTAAAACCAAACCGACTCAACACTCCGTAAAGCAATTGCAAGAGTCTGGTATTCAGCCAGATATTATTGTTTGCAGAACCGAACACCACCTTCCGGCTGACATTCGTAAGAAAATAGCACTTTTTTGTAACGTTGAAATAAACTCAGTAATAGAAGCCATGGATGCCAAAACCATCTACGAGGTACCTATGCTGATGAAAAAGGAAAAACTCGACCAGCGGGTGTTGTATATGTTAGACGTGTACAACGACCATGACGCCGACATGAAAAAATGGGAGGAATTCCTCCAAAGGTTAAAAAAACCTGAGCATGAAGTAAATATTGGCCTCATTGGTAAATATGTAGAACTAAAAGATGCCTATAAGTCTATCATTGAGTCATTTATACACGCCGGTGCTGAAAACAATTGTAAGGTAAAAGTATCTTGGATTCACTCAGAATCATTGGTAGTGGGTAGTACCGAAGAAAAACTGAAAAACCTTGATGCAGTTTTGGTGGCTCCTGGTTTTGGAGAAAGAGGAATCGAAGGAAAAATAGAGGCTGTAAAATATGTTAGAGAAAACGACATACCGTTTTTAGGAATTTGTTTGGGTATGCAAATGGCAGTTATAGAATATGCCAGAAACGTAATAGGTTGGTCGGGAGCCCATTCTACAGAAATGGAAAAAAATACCTTATACCCCGTCATAGACCTAATGGATGATCAGCAAAATGTGGAGAACAAAGGAGGCACCATGAGACTGGGCTCTTATAACTGCAAATTGACCGATAAATCTCTTGCCAAAAAGATATATGGAAAATCTAAAATATCAGAGAGGCACCGTCACCGCTGGGAGTTTAACAACAAGTACCGTAAGGATTTTGAAGCCAATGGTTTATTTATTGGTGGAACCAACCCCGAAAATGATTTGGTGGAAATAATTGAAATTCCTACAAAGAAATTCTTCATTGGTGTACAATATCACCCTGAATTGAAAAGTACCGTATTGCAGCCGCATCCATTGTTTATAAGCTTTGTAAAGGCTGCATTAGACTACCACAAATGGAAAGCTTCAAAAAATTAATTATTAAAGAACTTGAAGATGGCTCGTTTTCTCAAACCATTGAGAAAGCGGGCCTTGATTCTTTAATTCCCAATGACCTTTTGGTCAAAGTAAAATATTCCTCCATAAATTTCAAAGACGCACTTTCTGCATCTGGCAATAGAGGCGTGACAAAAAAATACCCCCATACACCTGGCATAGATGCTGCTGGGGTTGTAATGAAAAGCAACTCTGAAAAATTTAAGATTGGAGATGAAATAATTGTAACAGGATTTGACCTTGGCATGAATACCTCCGGTGGATTTTCTGAATACATATCCATTCCCTCTAATTGGGCAATTCAGAAGCCTGGAGGACTTTCTTTAAAAGAAAGCATGATATTGGGCACAGCGGGTCTCACTGCTGCCATGTGTATTGATAAACTCTTTAAAAATGGATTGTCAAATGGCCAAGTGATCGTAAGTGGAGCAACAGGCGGTGTAGGATCATTGGCGATCATGATACTAAATAAACTCAGAATAGATACGGTCGCTTTTTCCAGAAAAGAATCTGCCAAAGAGTTTTTAAACCAAATTGGTGCAAAAGATATTATTCATAGTTTCGAAAACTCCGACAGGCCATTACTTAAGCCTCTTTTTTCTGGCGGAATTGATACTGTTGGTGGCACTGTTTTAGAAAACATACTAAAACTTGTAAAACCTAATGGAGGAGTTTCAATTTGCGGTATGGCATTATCACCCAATCTTCATATTACTGTATTTCCTTTTATTTTAAGAGGTTTGGCACTTTTTGGCATTGATTCTGCAGAAGCAGAAATTAATTGGAGAGCATATCTTTGGGAAAAACTCTCAAATGAATGGAAGCCAACAAATCTTGAAAATATTTGCCAAGTAGTTAAGCTCGAAGATGTCGGGGCGGAGATTGAAAAAATGTTAAAAGGAAATCAAGTTGGAAGAGTAGTAGTGGAAATATAAACTATTGTCAAATAGTAAGATAAATTTCTTCACCTTTACAATTTTGGTGATTTAAAGTCCATTGACTTGTAAAAGTAGTTTCTACAGTGGACGTACCCATTTTTCTAAAAATTGCTACTTTTAAACCTAGGTTTAAGAAAAAAAGTTGTTCAATTTCACTCACTTTCAGTTCACCATGTATCATAAAATCTTTAGGTTCTTTGATACCCGCAATTTCAAAAAGCCTAAAATCTCTGTGATCTAATGTAATTACCTCCCCCTTTTTATAAATTTCAATTCTTAAAAAAGGGAAAGCAGCATTAAAACCATTCAAAATCTGCGAGATTCTGGTTTCGGAATTAATAAATATTTTCTCTTTGCTCTTCATTCTTACTATTTCAAATACTGAATCAAAATTGGTGAAAACTTTTATCACTAATTATGACCCAAATCAGACTCAAAAAAAAATGGAAAAAGAATTATTAGAGCTTCGTAAATCTAATTATGACAAATGTCATAATTTTGGTCAAACATTAAGGATAGTTTGCAAATGGAACAAAAAAGTGATCAGTTTTACAATCAGTACTTTGTGGAAATCGATATATTAAATCAATTCGAAGCTATTTTTAAATTTGCCAATGAGGGTATTGTAATTGCCGACAGTCAAAGTCGAATATTAAAAATTAATCCATCGGTATTAAAAACTTTTGGCTATGATGCTGAAAGTGAAATCCTTGGCCAAAACATTGAAGTTTTAATTCCTAAAAGATTTCAGCATAATCATGTAGGTCATCGTGAAAAATACATGGAAAACCCACATGCGAGAAGTATGGGTCTTCAATTTGATTTGTTTGCTGTAAAAAAGGACGGAGTAGAATTTCCAGTTGAAGTGAGTCTAAGTCCATTCAAAAACTCTTTGGGAAGTTTTGTGATTTGCTTTATCATAGATATCACCAACAGAAAAAAAGCGGAAGAAAATGAAAAAAACTATCGCAAAGAACTTGAAAAAGAAGTAGAGGAAAGGACACTAATTTTAAAAGAAGCCATACAAAAGCTAGAAAAAACCAAAAATGAGCTTGATAATTCATTGAAAAGAGAACAAGAACTCAACTCTATGAAAACAAAGTTCATATCTATCGCTTCCCATGAGTTTAGAACTCCACTATCGACGATTTTGTCATCGCTCTCTTTGATGGAAAAATACAATGAATTAAATGATGTTGAAAAGCGAAATAAGCATAATGAAAGAATAAAGAAATCTATCAAAAATCTAACAGAAATCTTGAATGATATCCTTTCAGTCAACAAAATTGAGGAAGGTAAAGTCATCATAAACCCAGAAACTTTCAACCTAAATAATTTTGTAAATGATTTGATTTTGGATTTACATGGACTTTTAAAACCCGGACAAAAACTCAACCTTATAGCTTCAGATATTGATGAAATAACTGTTTATCAAGATCCCAAACTGATAAGACATATTTTGATTAATCTTTTAACCAATGCCATAAAATTTTCAGGCGAAGATAGTCCAATAGATATAACTATAGATATGGATGAAACTAATGTTCTTTTCTCGGTTAAAGATTATGGATTAGGTATCCCAAAAGTCGATCACAAAAAACTGTTTACAAGATTTTTTAGATCAAGCAATGTCGAAAATATCCAAGGAACAGGGCTGGGTTTGAGTATCGTTTTGCAATACATAAACTATCTAAAAGGAACTATTAAATTTTCAAGTGAAGTAGGCAAAGGAAGCATTTTTAATGTAAATTTACCTAGGAATCTAAAAACGCCATAAAAATAATAACTTCTTGCTCCGATGAAAAAAATATTACTCATAGAAGACAACAACGAAATCAGAGAAAACACTTCCGAAATATTAGAACTGGATGGATATGAGGTAATTACAGCTGAAAATGGAAAAATAGGGGTCGAATTAGCATCCAATTCAAAGCCAGATTTAATCATTTGCGATATCATGATGCCTGTTTTGGATGGATATAGCGTGCTTCATTTGCTTTCAAAAAATCCAGAAACAGAAAATATCCCTTTCATATTCCTGACCGCAAAAGCAGATCGTCAAGACTTTAGAAAAGGTATGGAAATGGGTGCTGATGACTACATTACCAAACCTTTTGATGACGTAGATTTGTTAAATGCCATAGAAAGTAGATTCAAAAAAATTGAACTTCTCGAGAAAAAATATTCGAGAAATATTTATGGTCTAAACAACCTTGTGCGTGATGTGGGTGGCGAACAAGAACTTCGTAACTTGACCAACAACCGAGAAAAAAGAAAATACAAGAAAAAATCTGAAATATTTAGAGAAGGGGATTTTCCACTTTATTTGTTCTACATAGAAAAAGGGAAAATCAAAACTTACAAAACTAATGAAGATGGCAAAGAGTTAATAATAAACCTCCACAATGAAGGTGATTTCTTTGGCTACGTAAATTTGATGCGAGAAAATAGTTATATGGAATCTGCTGCAGCTCTAGAAGATTGTGAGGTAACCCTAATACCAAAGTCTGAATTTTTCAAACTTATTCATCAAAACAGGCAGGTTTCTCAGAAATTCATTAAAATGCTTTCTGACAACATCAAAGAAAACGAAGATCAACTCCTGAAACTGGCCTATAATTCTGTAAGAAAAAGAGTTTCAGAGTGTCTCATTAAGTTTTTTGACCAAAACGAAGACAAGAAACCTGTGAATGGGCTGAAAATAAGTAGGGAAGATTTATCAAATATGGCTGGCACATCCATAGAAACAGCCATTCGGACACTTTCTGATTTTAAAGATGAGAAATTGATAGAAATTTCTTCTGGAAAAATAAAAATCCTAAACTTGGAAAAACTACGCCACCTCAAAAATTAACTTTGTTAGCTCTACAAATTGCAGATAATCAAGATTTTCTGCTCTCTTGTTGGCATAAGGTAGCTCTTTAGTAGTTATTGGTTTTAGTGCATTTGAAAGCATCTTTCTTCTTTGATTAAAGGCTGTTTTAACCACCAGCTTAAATTTTTTAAAGTCACAGTCTAGCACTTTATCATAATTTCTAACTAACCTAATAACGCCAGAATCTACTTTGGGAGGAGGATTAAAAGCACCAGGAAGTACCGTAAAACAGTATTCTATATCATAAAAAGCCTGAAGTAGTACACTTAAAATACCATAGTCTTTATTTCCAGGCTTGGAAGCAATCCGTTGTCCCACTTCTTTTTGGACCATACCAACGATTTCCTCAATTTGGTCTTTGTGATCCAATACAGTGAAAAATATTTGGGAAGAAATGTTGTAAGGAAAGTTTCCAATTATTCCAAATTTTTGATTATCAACCAATTGCAACTTTTCTTGAAAATTCATTTTCAAGAAATCACCTTCCACAATTTTATTCTCAGCAATGGCAAAATTCTTTTTTAAATAAGCTACCGACTCTGTATCAATTTCCACCAACACCAAATCCAGTTCATCTCTCTTCAACAAATATTGAGTTAAAACCCCCATTCCTGGGCCGATTTCAAGCACCAACTTATTGCTATTTTTGTCTTGGAATAAATTTACAATTCTCTTAGCGGCTTCAAGGTCTTTCAAAAAATGTTGACCTAAGTGTTTTTTTGCCCTTACGTTTTCCAAATGAAATTCTTTTTTATTGAAATAATACCCAAAATTAAGCATTAATTATTTAGATTTAGGCAGAAAAAGACCCTAAAGCTAAATGGCAGAAATAATTTCAAACAAAGCAGAAACCCAAACTAAAGACAATTTTGATCTCCTTCAAGATTTTGTAGATAATACCTCCGACATCATCCTTATGTTGTCGCTAATGGGTGAGTTTATGTTTGTAAACAATGCTTTTCTTGAAATTATAGGATATTCTAGAAACGAAATCAAGGAAATGTCCATAGATGACATATTGCATCCCCAATTTATAGATACGATAAAGTCTAATTTTGAAAAAATAAAAAATGGTGAACCCATAAGCGATTTTCTGTTGGTAATTAGAAACAAACAGAAAAAAAGAATTTATCTCTCAGGCGACATCAATTGTAGATATATAAAAGGCGAGCCGGTTTCATTCCGCTGTATCCTCAAAGACATCACCCAAAGAAGGCGAGCTGAAGCTGCTCAAAATTTGTATTATGCCATTGCCCAGAGTAATCTCAACACAAAAAGCCTAGAGGGATTTCTTTCGCAAGTTCACCAAAACCTTCAGAAAAATATTTATGCCAACAATTTCTTTGTAGCGGTTTATGAACCCGAAAACAACAGCATTTATTTCCCCTATCATGTAGATGAATACTACGAAACTGGTCAGAATTACCTAAAACGTAAACTTGGAAACGGACTCATAGAATATTCCATTTTGCAGAACAAACCACTGATATTCAACAAAGAAGAACTGAGTTTATTAATTGAAAAGGAAAAACTTTTTATCTATGAATCCAACCTACCTGCTGTTCAGATTTTAGTTCCACTCAAAATAAATGAGAAAACCATCGGTGTAATTGGCATTAAATCTTATTCTGATGAAAACAAGTTTTCTAGCCGTGACCTCGAACTTTTAGAGTTCGTATCGGGGCAAATAGCCATTGCGATGGAAAGGAAAAAATCGGAAGAAGAACTAATGATTCAAACCTCCCGTTTAAACGCCATTTTTGATAGCAGCACACATTATATTTGGACGGTAAATCAAAAGCGTCAACTGAGTTCTTTCAATAAAAATTATCATAACCTCATATTCGAGCAACTTGGAATTTCTCCAACGATCAATAGCAGTATTGAAAAACTTGGCTGGAAGCTTATTTCATCGGACGACAGACCCACATTAAGAGAGAAATACAATCTTGCCTTCCAGGGTTTACCTCAATATTTTGAAATGCACTGGGGAGAAAAAGATGGAGGAAACAATTGGTTTGAATTCTATTTAAACCCTATTTTATCTGAAGATGATGGGCAAATAGAGGAAGTATCTGGGATTGCAAGAAATATCACTGAGAAGAAAAATGCCTTGATAAATCTTCAAAAAAGTGAAAACAAGTTTAGAAATACAATAGAGTCATTCATTGATATTTACTACAGGACAGATTTGGCGGGAAACGTTATCATGATTTCACCTTCAGTTTTGGCTCATACTGGATACACTGTTGAAGAAGTAATTCATCAAAAAGTGGACAAATTTTTTGAAAATGCCAAAAACTCTTCCCAAGACATTAAAGCTCTTCTTAAAACTGGAAGCATTACTAATTTTGAAGTAATTGTAAAACGTAAAGACCAGACACTGAGGCAGTTTATGCTAAATATCAGAATGATAAAAGATTCAAAAGGCATACCGATAGAAGTAGAAGGCGTAGCAAGGGACATAACAGAGCTGATGAAAAGTGCTGAAGAACTCAAAAAAGCTAAAAACGAAGCAGAGCACTCACTTAAAATAAAAGAGCAGTTTTTGGCTAATATGAGCCATGAAATCAGAACACCAATGAACGGAATCATTGGGATGATAGATGTTTTGAACGAAACTCCCTTAGAAAAAAATCAAAAAGATTATGTTCAAACAATTAAAAAATCATCTGAAACACTACTGACTATCCTAAACGATATCCTCGATTTGTCGAAAATCGAGGCTGGCAAAATGGAATTCCTTTATAAGCCTTTTGAAATAAGTGAAACATTAAGCAATCTCGTGGCACTTTTTAATCAAAAAGCACTTGAGAAACATAATCAATTGATATTTGATATCGATTCAAAAACCCCATCTTGCATTGAAGGTGACCAGATACGATTATTGCAAATCCTTTCTAATTTAACTTCTAATGCAATAAAATTCACGCGAAATGGAGTTGTTAGGGTTAAAGTGACGAGTGTACCCTTAGAGTCAAATGAACATTTGGTAAAATTCGAAATCATCGACTCAGGAATCGGGATATCTGAAGAAAACCAGAAAAAATTGTTCAGTTCATTCCAACAGTTGGATATTTCTACGAAAAAGTCATTTGGAGGAACAGGGCTGGGATTGGTCATATCCAAAGAACTTTGCAGACAAATGGGCGGAGAAATAGGACTAATTTCTAATCCCAACGAAGGAAGTAATTTTTGGTTCACAATTAAAGCCAAACAAGCCATAAAAGCTGATGTGACAGCCAGCGAATACGCAGAAAATGAAATATCATTCAATAATTATTTCAAATCCTATTCTCCTAAAATACTCTTAGTAGACGATAATGCTGTGAATAGAAAAGTGGCCTCAGAGATACTAAAAAAAGCCAATTGTATTGTTGAAAGTGCAGATTCAGGACAAAAAGCGATTGATATTTTCACTCAAAATCAAGCCTTTGATGTTATATTGATGGATATTCAGATGCCTGAAATGGACGGAATAGAAACCACACAAATATTAAAAGAAAAGTTTGGGAGTCTACTGCCTAAAGTTGTAGCCATGACCGCATATTCTATGCAACATGACCGGGAAAACTTTATTTCGAAAGGAATGGACGATTATATATCTAAACCAATCCGAGCCAATTTACTCATCAAAAAGGTGGAAGAATATATTTCAGGTCAGAAAAAATCAGGACCTATTGAAGAAAAAGTTGAAATCAAAGAAAAAATACAGTCTAGCGTTTACCAAATCTCCAGTGAAATCCCAGAATTTGATCCTGAAGTAATATCAAGCCTTCGAGAGATGGTGGGTCAAGAAATGCTTATATCTGTTTTTGAGGATTTTGAGAAAGAGGCAGAAGAACAAATAGCCAATTCGATAGAAGCCTTTAAAAAGAATGATGTGGTAGCTATCCAAAAAGAATTACATACTTTAAAAGGCAACTCAGGCACCATAGGTTTGATGCGAATTCATGAAATAACCAAAGATATTGAAGTACCCGCAAAAACAGGGAATCTGGAAGGTTTTGAAAAAAGAGTTGATTTATTATTGCATGAGTTTGAGCAATTTAAGTTGAAATACAAAAATATTTAATCAAAAAAAACTAATTTTGCTTTTTGAAATTTGTCAGTAAAAAAAGCATGCCTCTCCAGAGAATAATCATATTTTTGGGCCTTATATTCTATTGGCATTCAGCTAAAAGTCAAGTATGGTGTGGCTCAACAGATTTTTCTGAAAGAGACAAAAAACTATATGCTGAAATACTTAAAAAAAACCTAACAATAAAAAATGGTAGGAAAGGTGCCTCATACGATTTATACATAAAACCAAATGTTATACATAGCAGCTTATCTCCAATTTCGATCACTACAGAACAAGTTTTAGAATTGATAAATAAACTAAATCTGGTGTTTTCTGAAATAAACATACGGTTTTTAGTCGAGAACAACGTCGTTCAACACATATATGACAATGAATTCTATGATTTAAAAACCGAAAGTGATGCCAAATTAAGATCAAAATATGACACTGATAATGCTATAAATCTATATTTTACGCATACTATAACCCGTCCAGATTTAAGCCTGCTTAATGGATACAGCAGTTTACCAAACTTTAGCAAAAGGTCTAATGCAGTGATTTTAAGCTATCTAGATAATGACTCTAATAGTTTTTCACTACTAAAGGAAAAAATAGTTCCGCATGAATTTGGCCATTATTTTGGATTACTCCATACTTACCACGACAGCAACAACGATGATATCAAAAAAAGAGAATTGGTGACTAGAGGAATCGGAGCAAATTGCACCACTACAGGCGACGAACTATGCGATACACCCGCAGATCCATTTGAAAGAAACCCAGCTCTCATTTCTTTGGATTGTGCAGAAAAAATCCCTTCAGATATTTTAGATTTTAATGGTGAAAGTTACAGTCCTCCGATAGACAACTACATGTCTTATCACCACAAATGTGGACAACAATTTACTCCAATGCAGTTTCAGAGAATGGAATCTGGTCTTAATATTAGACTTTCTTCTTTTGCTGAATACAAAATCACAAAAAACATATCCAACTTTTTGAGTATCACAGATTTAAATAAAAAAGTTTATTGCAAAGGTGATAGTATTACAGCTACTTTTCAAAAAACAGGCTCTTTTGAATCGAAAAATGAAATCAAAGTAGAGATATCAGACAAAAATGGAAGCAACTTTAGAGAAATTACTGGGTATAAAATTTTAAGTGATAAACAGATAAAAATACACATCGACCAGTCTTGGGAAATTGGCAGAAATTATAGATTGATAATAACTTCTACGATACCTTATACCGAAAGTCCTATAAGTGAAAGCTTTGAGATTAAATCTTTGCCTTCCGCTGAGATTACAAGCTCTCAAAACTCTATTCAAAAAGGTGAAGAGCTACAATTAAACATCAAATTTGGGGGGTCGGGCCC
>JAIPAJ010000055.1 GCA_021740125.1 Leadbetterella sp.
TAGCCACCAAGGTCGGTAATATGTTCGTATCCAAGCTTAAAATAAGTAATAAAGTCAGTCATGAATATTTATTTATAGAAAATCAAACTACATACCCAAGGCAAATCCCTCCAATTATTATAAGGTAACTGGGGATTTTTTCTGAATACAGTAAAGCCAATGTTACAAGAATAGTAATAATATTTATAGAACTGCCCACCATTGGCTGAAACAAAGATACAGCAGCTGCTAATGTTAAACCCGTAGAAGTGGCATTTATTCCTTCTAAAGATGCCCTTATTCCCCTGAATTGCTTGAGTTGTTCCCAGAAACGAATCACAAAGAATATCATAAAAATACCAGGTAAAAAAATACCCACTGAAGCCACCAATGACCCCAATATTTGACCACTCATGCCCCAACTTCGCATAGAAAGTGAACCCACGTATGAGGCTATGGAAAAAGTAGGACCGGGTACCATTTCTGCTAGAGCAATGCCAGACAAAAATTCATCGGCACTGAGATAGTTTTTAAATTCAACGAACTCATTGAATAACAATGGCTTAAGTATATGACCCCCACCAAAAGCAAAACTCCCGTTTCGATAAAAATTTTCAAATAGCCTTACAGGAAGTGATTTTGTAAAAGTTCCCACAAAAATTACCAATGCAAAAACTCCCGCCCACAAAAGAAAATTAGACCATTGGATTCGTATGGGCCGTTTTTCCATTTTGACTTGCTGGCTATATTTAAAAGAGGCCACTAATCCTCCAAAAAGTATCAAAAATGGTGTTAAATAGGGCGATCGGTAAATAAAGCCTAAAATGGCTGCAAGTAACATCAGAAAAACCGAAGTTTTGGAATTAATAACCTTTTTACCAATAATATATGCAGCAAAAAATATAAAGGCTACCCCCATCGGCTTTATAAATTGGGTAATTCTGACAAGTGTTCCTTTCTCAAAGAACGAAATTCCCAAAGCTGTGATACCCATAAAGACCGTAGCTGGCAAAATCCAAATCAGTAAAGTAAGATAAGAAAGTTTAGCTCCGCCTAATTTAAATCCGATGGCAGTAATCGTCTGTGTGGATGTAGGACCTGGCAATAATTGACACAATGCCTGCATTTCCATGAGCTCTTCCTCTGTGATATACCTATGCTGCAATACCAAACGCTTAATAAACATAGCCAAGTGTGCCTGTGGCCCACCAAAACAGGTCAAAGAAAGAATTAAAACATCCTTTAAAAATATAATATATCTTATTTTCTTTGTCTCCAAAATTACTTATTCACCCGACCAAATGTCGAAATAATGGTTTAAGGATTCTAAAATCAAAAAATGGCACAGGTTAATCTATGCCATTTAATTTATGCTTTTTTTAAATTTTTCTCTACTTGATCCCAGTTAACAATATTCCAAAACGCTTTTATGTAATCCGCTCTTTTGTTTTGGTATTTAAGATAATATGCATGTTCCCATACGTCTAAGCCTAAAATTGGCGTACCTTTTACTTCTGCAACATCCATGAGGGGATTATCTTGATTTGGCGTTGAACAAATTTTCAATTTATTGTCTTGCAAAATCAGCCAAGCCCACCCAGAGCCAAATCTGCTGGTAGCTGCTGCGTTAAAGTCTGCTTGCATTTTTTCCAGACTTCCAAAATCTCTGTTAATCATGGTCATCAGATTTTCTGAAGGAGCAGTGGTTTTTGGGGAAAGTATCTCCCAAAAAAACGTATGATTCCAATGTCCTCCGCCATTATTGCGAACCGCTACAGTTGACTTACTGATGTTTTTTATAATATCAACCAAGGGCGTAAACTCGTTGGGAGTGCCAAGTACCGCCTTATTTAAATTGGTCACATAGGCCTGATGATGCTTACTGTGGTGAATTTCCATAGTTTGAGCATCAATAAATGGTTCTAAGGCATTGTATGCATAAGGCAAATTTGGCAATGTAAACGTATCTACGGTGTTGAAAATATTGTTAGAAGAACTGGCCATCGCTTTTGTACTAGCAAGGCCCAGAAACAATGAAGAAACAAAATCTTTTCTTGTCATGATTGTTGTATTAAAGTAATTGAGACCTCAATTTAAAGAAAATATGGAAACTAAGCTGAAAATATGCTTTGAAAGTTTTTAAGGGAGTAAATCTGCTTCAAAATAATGAGAAAAACGAGAAGTAAAAATCAATAAAATATGAGCCTGAAACTATTAAAATTCCACCCTACTCAAAATACTTCTACCGAGCGTAATTTCGTCAGTATATTCCAAATCACCTCCGATAGGTATTCCTCTGGCTATGGTACTAACTTTTACTGATAAATCTTTCAGTTTTTTTTTGATATAAAAAGCAGTGGTATCGCCTTCCATTGTTGGACTGAGGGCCAAAATAATTTCTTTGATTTCAGGATTGTTTTGGATTCTCGTCAACAGACTTTCAATGTTCAAATCTTGTGGACCAATACCTTGAATAGGTGAAATAATTCCGCCTAAAACATGATATTTACCCTGAAACTGACTGGTGTTTTCAATCGCCAAAACGTCTTTGGAATCTTGTACAACTGCAAGGATTGATGAATCTCTTCTGTGAGAACCGCAAATCTGACATATTTCTGCATCAGAAATATTATGACAAGTAATACAGTAAGTAGTTTTTTCTACCAGATTAATCAATGAATTACTCAAATGGTGGGTTTGATTTTTTTCAGATTTCAACAAATGAAGAGCCAATCTCAAAGCAGATTTTTTGCCTATTCCTGGCAATTTTGAGATTTCATTTACGGCGTCTTCTATTAATTTAGAGGGATAATTCAATCTTTTCTGTATTTAACGAAGTAAAATTTCAGCCGATATTCCTCTCTGGCAAATGGCATTTCTGATTGGAGCTAGTTCATCAAAATCGCCATTTTTTACGGAACATTTGCCTTTAAAATGAATGATAAGCGTACATTGTTCGGCCTGCTCTTGGGAATGCTCACAAACCTCTATGAGTGTATCTATAACATGGTCAAAAGTATTGATTTCGTCGTTAAAAACTACCACAGAGTAAAGTTTTACTTCGTCAACCACTATCTCTTCTTCAACCAATACCTCAACGTCTGTTTGGGGAGCGAACTTCATATTTAGTACCTTGATGATTTTTTTACAAATTTACCAAATTTTGAAAAACTTGAAGCTAAAGATTCATAATTATTTGACGATTCTTTGACATTGCAAATAAAGCACCCTTAAAGGTGAGCTTTTGCAGGCATTTATTTTGGGAATCTAACTTAAATATGCAAAGTTTCACTGGTTGTTATTCCAATAGGGGTATCTCGCACCAAATGACTTATTCGACAAAATCTATGGCAAAATCTATTGGTTTTCAACTGCGTTTAGTACCCTAGAGTTACTATTCTAGTCAAAAAGAATCTATGTAACAAACCACCAAGTCTTATTTCTACGATATTTTTGAGTTCTATTTTATTCCAAAATTTTTAGCTCTTATTATTTAAAAATTAAACCGTATAATTCAGCTTTGGATAAATATACTGAAAACCAATTTTAAAACAAAAAGCATCAAGAGAGAACTCCTGATGCTTTTTTAAACAATATGAAAAGGTTTAATTTATCTATTCAACAAGGCTTCAATTTTATCTAAACGAGCCTCCAATTTTTGGCTATTGGCCTCCAGTTTTTCGTTTTTGCCTTTTAGCTCATCGTTTAGCGTTTTTAATTCTTTGATGGCTTCTACCAACACGGGCGTTAGACGTGCATAGTCAACAGATTTGTAGCCTTTGGCATCGGTTAGTACCATTTCTGGGAAGATTTCTTCAATCTCTTGGGCAATAAATCCTATCTGACGGTCTTTGGTGAAATTATTTTCTTTAAATTCTTCTACTTTCCAATCATAATGCAAGCCATTCAAAGACAATACTTTATTGAGTGGGTTTTCGATTTTAGAGAAATTCTTTTTATAACGCAGGTCAGATAATTGTGTAATAGTACCACTTGCAAGAATATTACCAATTACGTGTAGTCTTTCGATTGGTTCTGCCGTACCAATACCCACATTCCCAGTTCCTGTAATACGCATCAATTCGGTTGAAGCAGTAGCAGAAGTACCTGTGAAGAAGACGTGGCTGGCATCAATATTATTTACTTGGTATCGAAGGGTAAATGCGTTTACACCAAAACCATAAAACTGATGGTCATTATTTGCCACTTCAAACAAAACAACCTTACGACTCGCTTCGCTGTTTGCAAATTGGAGTGGTGCATTCGATACAGAAGCCCCAATGCCCACATTACCATTTTGTTGAACAACAAAGCTGGTTCTTCGAGCTGTATTGGATGAGCCTGTACCAACAGTAAAAGTTCTATTATTATCGCCAACGTAGGCAGTTGCATTGAATGTTGTTAGCGTATCGTTGAATGAACCAACAACAAACTCAGTAGCACTTTTAGCTACTAATTGATTTCCAATTGCCGTTGAAACTACACCCGTTGCTCTTGAGCCAGCCCCCATTGCAGTTGATGCATATTGAGTTGCACTTGTGGAAACTCCCATTGCAGTTGATGCATATTGAGTTGCACTTGTGGAAATTCCCATTGCAGTAGATGCATCTCCAGCAGCAGTAGTATTATAACCCGTAGCAAATCCATCTCGCCCAGTGGCACCTATGGTAGTAGATGCAGTAATAGACCTTGACAAATCTATTGCTTCGATACCAATATCGCCATAATTAGCAGCATTTCTACCCAAAATTCTCCACCCAGTTTTGCTACCTTCGGTAATTTTTTGAAGCTCTGATGTATTAACACTTGCGGTTGGTGTTGTCCAAGTTCCTCTACCATTGGCATCAGAAGTAAGCACTTTGCCTGCACCTTGTGTTCCATCCACAATTTTGATACTACCTGCTACATCTAATCTTTCGGTTGGTGCAGAGTTTCCAATACCCACATTTCCATTTTGTTGAACCACGAAACTGGTTCTTCGAGCTGTATTGGTTGAGCCTGTACCAACTGTGAAAGTTCTATTGTTATCGCCAACATATCCAGTAGCATTGAATGTTGTTAGCGTATCGTTGAATGAACCAACAACAAACTCCGTGGCACTTTTTGCTATCAATTCATTGCCTATTGCTGTTGAAACTACACCCGTAGCTCTTGAACCTGCTCCCATTGCAGTTGATGCATACTGAGTTGCTCTTGTGCTAATTCCCATTGCAGTAGATGCATCTCCAGAGGCGATTGTAGTTTGCCCCATTGCAATAGCACGGTTACCTGATGCAATTGTAACATCCCCCATTGCAGTTGAAGAAGGTCCGGAAGCTATTGTAGAAGAACCCATTGCAGTAGAAGCACCTCCCGAAGCTGTTGTTAAAGATCCCATAGCAGTAGCATTCTGTCCTGAGGAAGTTGTACTAATTCCCATCGCAGTAGATGCTTGCCCTGATGCAGTAGTGGAAGACCCTATTGCAGTAGATGATTGTCCAGAAGCAATAGAGCTTGACCCCATTGCGGTCGAAAACATTCCTGAAGCATTGGTACTATTGCCCATAGCTGTGGAATTTGTTCCTGATGCAGTAGTAACAAAACCTGCGGCAAATGCGTCAGGCCCAGTGGCACCTGTGGTAGTAGAAGCTAAGGTAGATCTTGATAAATCTAAAGCATTTGCTCCAATATCTCCGTGATTGGCCGCATCTCTACCCAAAATTCTCCAACCCGTATTGCTACCTTCGGTAATTTTTTGAAGTTCTGAAGAATTACCACCTGCAGCTGGTGTTGTCCAAGTTGCTTTACCATTAGCATCAGAAGTAAGCACTTTGCCAACACCTTGTGTTCCATCTACAATTTTGACACTACCCACCACATCTAATCTTTCTGAGGGTGCTGTTGTACCAATTCCCACATTTCCAGTACCTGTAATACGCATCAATTCGTTTGAAGCAGTGGTAGAAGTAGCAGCATAAAAAGCATGAGAACTTATGGTATTATCTACTTGGTATCTGAATATTTGATTGTTTATACCTAAACCATAATATTGATGGTCGTTGTTTGCCACTTCAAACAAAACAACTTTACGATTTGTAACTGAATTTCCCAACTGTAATTGAGCATTAGGCGAAGAAGCCCCGACACCCACATTACCATTTTGTTGAACAACAAAGCTAGTTCTTCGAGCATCAGCAGATGTTCCAGTTCCTACAGTAAAAATCCTGTTATTATCTCCTGCAAATAA
The DNA here is from genome assembly GCA_021740125.1 of Leadbetterella sp. Lineage (GTDB taxonomy): Bacteria > Bacteroidota > Bacteroidia > Cytophagales > Spirosomataceae > Leadbetterella. The sequence continues at coordinate 6,206 of JAIPAJ010000055.1, forward strand.
AGTAGAATTAACTGTTGTTAGGGTATCATTATAAGAACCAATAGCAAACTCACCATAACTTTTTGCATTTACATAAAGTCCTGCTGCAAAAGAAGCTGTACCTTGTGCTTTTGTCAAAACACCCATTGAAGTAGAAGCTGATCCTGACGAAGTTGTAACTGAACCCATAGCTGTGGAACCATTACCAGATGCTGTTGTTCCAATTCCCGATGCCGTTGAAAAATCACCAGATGCTGTAGTTTCGTCTCCTGTTGCCAGAGCATAAGCACCAGTAGCACCTAGTGTAGTAGAAGCACCACTTGAATATGATAAATCAATTGCTCCATTACCAATATTACCATAATAATTGGGGTCCCTGCCCAATATTCTCCAACCCGTATTACTTGCCTCTGTAATCTTTTGAAGTTCTGATGCTGTACCTCCCGTGGCTATAGTTGTCCAAGTAGCTTTACCGTTGGCATCCGATGTGAGTACTTTACCATCACCTTGTGTACCATCTACAATTCTAACACTACCCGCCACATCTAATTTTTCTGAGGGTGCATTTGTACCAATACCTACATTTCCAGTTCCTGTAATACGCATCAATTCAGTTGAAGTTGAAGTTGTGGCTCCTGAAAAGAAAGCGTGGACGCTGGCTGTACCATCTACTTGATATCTTAACATGCTCGTATTGATTCCGAAACCAAAATATTGGTGGTCATTATTTAAACCATCAAACAAAACGATTTTACGGTTTGCTGCTATATTTGCGAATTGAAGCGGTGCATTTGGTGCTGTCGTACCGATACCTACATTTCCAGTACCTGTAATACGCATCAATTCATTTGATGTTGATGCAGATGAACCTGCAAAGAAAGCATGAGAACTGACGTTTGCATCCACTTGGTATCTAAGAACTTGATTATTAATACCTATTCCATAATACTGATGGTCGTTATTAGCAAATTCAAATAAAACAACTTTACGGTTTGCAATTGTATTTCCTAATTGTAACTGTGCATTAGGCGATGAAGCCCCGATACCCACATTACCATTTTGTTGAACCACGAAACTGGTTCTGCGAGCAGCAGGTGTACCAGTACCCACCGTAAAAATTCTGTTATTATCACCAGCAAATGTAGTAGAATTGACGGTTGTGAGGGTATCATTGTACGAACCAATAGCAAATTCACCAAAACTTTTTGCACGTACTTCATCACCGTTTGCTGTTGAAACAATACCCGTGGCTCTTGTTAAATTCCCCATGGCAGTAGAAGCATATTGTGTTGCTCTTGTTGAATTCCCCATTGCAGTCGAGGAATGTCCTGAAGCAGTTGTAGCAAATCCCATTGCAATTGAGTTATTTGCTGATGCGGTTGTGGTATTCCCAAGTGCAGTAGATGCAGCTCCAGATGCAGTAGTAGCAAAACCAGTAGTAAATGCATCATTACCAGTGGCACCTATGATAGTAGAGGCTGTTATAGATCTTGAAAAATCTACAGCACTTCCGCCAATATCACCATAATTGGCTGCATCTCTACCCAATATTCTCCAACCTGTATTGCTCCCTTCGGTAATTTTTTGAAGCTCTGATGCTGTGCCACCACTTCCGCCGAGGTTTACCCAAGTGGTTCCATTCCAAAAATAAAAACCTGTTGTAGCATTGGTTTGATAAACCATTAAACCAGTGGCGGGACTTGCAATAGCGGCTCGCTGGGTGTCGGTCATGCGTGGCACCAGCAAGCCTTTGTTTGTTGATGTACTTGAAATAATTGCTGAAGAACTTGAGGCAGGGTTAATCTCAACGCTCTGTGCCATAACGCATCCGTACGTTAGCAAAAGCAAACAGATAATCAAGTAGAATTTGTTTTTCATAAGATAATTATTGTTTCATTTATTTTAATATTAAATACTTTTAGGTTTTTGTTAACTTAAACAGCAGAGGGTGATAAATGGACTCCAAAAGACATTAACCAAACTTGCTGGTTTTCTTTTCTACGCCTTGAAACCGAGAGTAAAAGCCTGTTTTTAAGTTGCACTTGGCTTTGATTGGCTTTTTTTACAAATCGGATATTGACAATACATGAGCGATTGACGCGATAGAAGTATTGGTTGGCAGTTAATGCCCGCTCAACCTCTTTGAGAGTAAATGATTCGGTAGTGCATTTACCACCTTCAAAGTGTATTTTGGTGTAATTGGTATCGGCCTCGAAATACATAATGTCTTTGAGGTCATGATGCCTTTTTTGTCTAAGCTTCAGGAGTTCCATAAATTTTAACAAGTAAGGCGTCTTACTATTTGGGTTTAGGTTAGTTTATTATTACAAACCTATTCATACGAAAATAGAAGAAAAAAAAAGAGGGACAAGCTACAGATTATCAGGGATAAAGCGTAGTTTGAAAGGGATGAGTTTCTGATTAAGCGGTATTTTTTAGGAAGTGGATTTTGAGACAGGGTAAAAAACTTCCATCACCACAACTCTATTTACTATATTAGAGGTGATAAGAAATTTCTGACACATATAGCTATTTGTAAAATTTGGCTGTTTAGTAGTATATTCTTGGTACTCAATAAATCTTTAATCTTTTCAATACAGGCTCACGGAATCCACGGCTAAGTGGAACTTCAGTTTTAGAAACCATTACAAAATTACCGCCAATGTTTTCTAAAAAGTCGACGTTGACAACATAAGATCGATGCGTTTGTATGAAATTTTCGGAAGGTAACAATTGATAAAAATCCGTTAAGGTGGAACGGATAATTTGGCTATTAACAGCCAAGTTTATTTCAAGATAATTTTTGTAAGCCTTGACAAAACGAATTTCTCTCAAGAATACTTTTTTGAACCCAATTTCATCTTTAACGAAAATAGAATCCCTTATTTGGTTTTCTTGATCTTTATTTGATTCATTTTGAACAGCTTGGAATTTGTTATGGTTGTTCAGTGCGATTTCAATACTTGTAAAGATGTCAGCCTGACTAAATGGTTTAACCAAATAGCCATATGGATTGGTCTTTGCGGCGGATCTGACCGTCTGAGAATCACTGAATGCCGTTAAAAAAACAAACGGAATCCGATATTTTTTATTGATTTGTTCAGCCAGCCAAATTCCATCATGGTTTCCTTTTATGCTTATATCGAGCAAAGCTAAATCGGTTTGTCCTTCTTCTAAAATAGTGATGGCTTCCTCGGCAGACATGGCATCGCCCGAAACCTTATAGCCACTTTCTTCCAAATAATCACGCAGCATGTCTAATGTAAAAAATTCGTCTTCAACTATTAGGACGCGGATATTTTTTTCCATAGTTTTTATTTAATATTTAGGGTAAGGCACATAGATTTATACAATTACTGAAAATACAGTACCTTGATTATCAGTAGAAAAATCCAATTTTCCACTTATTTGTCTAACTAAACCTCTTATTAAATTCATTCCTAAGGTTTTTGTTTTTGATACGTCAAAATCGTCCGACAAACCAATTCCATTATCTTGAACCGATAAAACAAAGTCATTTTCTTTTTTATGAAAACAGATTTGAATTTTACCTAAAGTTCGATTTTTAAAGGCATATTTGTAGCAATTTGTAATTAATTCATTCAAAATCAAACCCAAAGGGATAGCAGTATCAATTTCCAAAATCGAATCGTCCACGTCTAATGATAGTTCAATGTTCTGATGCACATTCTTATGTGAATTTTCAATATTCTGGGTCAACATTTCAAGATAGGTTCTCATTCTGATTGTAGTTAAATTTTCAGATTGATAAAGGTTTTCATGCACTAAGGCAATAGAGAAAACACGGTCTTGTCCTTCTCGCATCAGTTTTTTAGTCTGCTCGTCGGTCGCCAGTCGTGCTTGTTTGTCAAAAATCACAGAAATTATTTGAAGATTATTTTTAACCCTATGATGGATTTCTTTCAAAAGATTCTCTTTTTCTAAGAGGTTTTTTTGCAAATCATCTTTTTGTAAATCAATGGTTTTATTTTTACTAGAAATGCGTCGATAACTCAAAAAAGCAACAACAAAGCCCAAAACAAAAACAACAATTACTACATAAGTGAGCATGTTTTGTTGGTTGCGTTCATCTTCTATTCTCGCCAGGTTGGTTTGATAATCTTCCGCTTTGACTCTCATTTCAATTCGCCAGAGATTTCGTTTATCGTTTTGCACTTCTTTCAGAATTTCCAATTTCCTTGCATTTTTCAAATAGTACAATGATTTTTGGGAATTCCCTTTCTTTTCATAATAGTCAGATAAATTGTTGTAATATTTAATTAACCTAAAGTCTTCATTATCCGCTTTTATCTTTAACTTTTTTACAATTTCTTCAGTTCTTTTAACCAAACTTTCAGCATCTTGGAGTTTATTTAAATTTAGTTTGATTTGAAGCAATAATTGTATAGCCTCAAATTCAGCCCATAACTGTTGCAATTCTTCATAATTCTGGTTTAAATTTATTATTTCATAACCTTTTATCGCCAAATTTTCGGCCTGCTGAAACTTACCTTGCCTTAACTTATATTCAGCAATGCTTAAAGTAGAAAATCCTTGCCAGAATACACTTCGCCATTCAGTCGGGTCCAATTTTGCATTAAAACCCCTATTGAGTTCATAAATTTTTTGAGCGTAGGCTATAGACTTGTCATAATCCTTCTGTATGGAATAAATGTTTTCTATCAAATTAAGATTTAATGTTTGATAAATGGATTTAATCGAAGTTACCTTATTTTTTTCTCCTTCTTTAAGTGCCAATAATGCCTTTTCATAATCGCCGATTTCATAAAACAAAAGTCCAAAATTATACATTAGAATCTCTAAATCAAAATCAACAAAATGATTAAAGCCTATCTTTCTCATGGACTCCAAAATGTTTAAAAACTTAGAATAATGCTGTTGAATATCTATTTTATTATTAGCACGCAATGTGACGGTATTTAGATATTCAGTTATTTGAAATTCTATTTCCAGATCATGCTTTTTAGCAAAATCTGTCATAATCTTTAGATTTCTTTTACCTTCTTGAAAAGAATTAGGGTATAGCATTATATTTCTGTCTTTGGCATAATACCAAAAAAAGATAGCCTTTTTATTGCCTCTATTAGATAAAATAGGGAAGTAAGAATCCAAGACCTCTCTGGTAGATTCAAAATTACGCATCACATAAATTTGGCCTTCCGGAGTTTTGATTTTTGAAAACTCTTCGGCATCCACCTGATCTACCCCGAATGAAAACGTTGAGGAAAAAAGAAAAATGAAACCAAATAACATCCACCTTTTTAACAAAAAAGTGTAGTTTTTGTCAGAAACTTCTCCATCCTGATGCACTCTGTATTTTTGAAACCTTAGGACTTCTTTTTTCATTTTTTTTCAATTCGGAAGCTTAAAGCCTCGAATATTTTAACAATTGCAGTAAATAAAACCATGATAAGATACCTTTATATTTACAAAGCTATTTTATTTTTTCAACTGAAAGTAGCTTTTGGTCAAGTAAAAGCAAGAATATTAAATTCGCAGTCTTGATAATCAACATTCCTCTTAACCAATAACTTGGAAGAACAGACTTTATAAACAATACGAAACTTCAGGAATTAGATTAGCCTTTGAGGTACATTTTTTAAACGTGTAGGTTTATTGCTTTTTAGAGTTCCTAGCTTCGTCGCTATGCTAATTTTTAGTAAAAACTCTCTAGCCCATTGGCTTTACTAGATGTAGACATCGCTGTGTGTTTTTTGCACAAAAATGCCTAATGCTTATCTTTTTTTAATCAAGCTACATAATAATTCACTTATTTTGAAGGCAAAAGGTGACGAATATTTCTCCAAAAAACCTTTAATTTTCAAACACTAAAAGAGGCTAAAAACTGACAATATTTAAATAAAAAAGTAAGTAATTTACTTTTTTTAACACATATTTGCCCTAGTATTTCTAAAAACCCTTTTCTATGACGCCCTATTTAGCACTTGGAATCTTGTTTGTTTACTTTTTTATCCTCATCCTCATTTCTATAAAAACCTCTAAAGGAGCTGATTCAAACTCATTCTTTACCGCCAACAAATCGGTGCCTTGGTGGCTGGTGGCTTTTGGTATGATTGGCACGAGTATTTCTGGGGTTACGTTTGTTTCTGTACCAGGAGCCGTTGGAACTAAATTCTTCTCCTATTTTCAAATGGTACTGGGTTTTACCGCAGGATATGTTTTCATTGGTACGGTTTTGATGCCATTGTATTATAGGTTAAACTTGATTTCAATTTATGGCTATTTAAAGACACGTTTTGGCTTTTGGTCTTACAAAACAGGTTCTGCTTTCTTTTTACTTTCCCGTACTTTGGGTTCAGCAGTTAGACTTTTCATCGCTGCAAAAGTCTTACAGATAGCCATATATGATCCACTTGGAGTACCTTTTGAGCTTTCTGTAATTTTCACTATCGCACTTATTTGGGTTTATACTTTTAAGGGAGGTATTAAGACTATTGTCATCACAGACACGTTGCAGACATTCTTTCTTATCACAGCAGTAGCCATGACCATCTACTTGATTACGAAACAATTAAATCTCGGTTTTGGTGATATGCTTGGTCAAGTATATTCAAGTCCAATGTCTGAGACTTTCTTTTTTGACGGAGGCTGGGGCGATGCAAAGAATTTCTTCAAATTATTTATTAGCGGGGCATTTATTGCCATAGTAATGACAGGTTTAGACCAAGATTTGATGCAAAAAAACCTTACTTGTAAAAACATTAAAGAAGCTCAGAAAAATATGTTTTGGTTTACCGTAACCTTGGTAATAGTCAATTTAATGTTCTTGAGTTTAGGTGCATTACTTTATATGTATGCCGCTCAAAAAGGTATTCAGACACCAACAAATACCGATGATTTATACCCTATGATGGCCTTAAAAGTGTTCAGTGATCCAAGTTTTGGATTAGCGGGAATTTTAGTGGGTGTCACCTTTTTAATTGGCATTACTGCTGCCACTTATGCAAGTTCAGACTCTGCATTAACAGCATTAACCACAGCATTTTCAATAGACTTTATGGATGTAGAAAACAAGCCTGAAGCCGAAAGAATTAAAATCAAAAACCGTGTTCATATTGGTTTTTCAGTCATTTTCGTAATCGTTATCCTGATTTTCAATGTCTTGAACAATTCTGATGTTATTTCAGCGGTTTATAAAATTGCGAGCTATACCTATGGACCTCTTCTAGGACTTTTTGCTTACGGAATATATACCAAAAGAGGAGTAATTGATAAATACGTCCCATTTATTTGTATCGCCTCTCCTATTCTCACTTACTATTCAGTGATACTTATTGAGAAATATACGGGCTACATTTTTGGTTTTGAAAATTTACTTTTGAATGGATTAATTACGATTTTAGGTTTGATGATTTTCAGGAAAAAGTAGTGGTTGGAACACGGATATTATGGATTGGACACGGAATTTTAATTCTCAAGAGGATTAAATTTTAGACTCACCAAATATTTTTTTTCAAATTAAAAATCCGAATAAACCGTGGTGCCTGCATCCTTGTCTTCTGAGTGCCAATTTTATGCATTACGATTTATTAAACATTTGATAGCGTAGAAAACAAAAAAAAGTGGACCATTGCTGATCCACTTTCCTTTAAAAAAAATATGCAAATTCTTATTTTGCTACCTCAATATTCGCTTCGCGAGCATTAATGGTTTTGCCTTTCATGCCGTCTATTACACGACTTACATCTTTGTGTGCCACTTCAATAAAACTAAATTTGTCGTACATATCTATCTGGCCAATAGCCTTACCCGGTATTTTTGCTTCAGAAGCTATAGCACCTACAATGTGGTTTGGAGATACATTATCTTTTCTTCCTAGGTTTAGGAACAATCTGGTCATACCAGCTTCGGCAACACCTGTTGGAGCTCCAGAACCAAACTCACGTCTTGGTCTTGGGCTTTCAGAACCTTCAAATCTGCTACGGCTTCTAGTGGCATCTCCTCTACGCTCAAAACTTCCGTTTCTTTGTGAGTCTCCACCTCTTTCATATCCTCTGCCACCTGTTGGTCTTTCGTTTCTTCCGCCAAATCTGCTTTCAGTTCTTCTTTCGGCTCCTCTTCCGCCATCGTCAGAAAGCTCATGATCTTTAAAGCTTGACTTTCTAACTGTACCAGACTGCATACGCATCAAGGCCGATACAATTTGGTGTGTCAAGAAACCTTCTTCTTTCAACTGATCCACAATTCCTTCAAAAGCTTCATTGCCTTCTTCTTGAATATTCGCTTTTATTTTCTCAACAAACTTGTTTTGACGAGCTTTCGTCATGTCAGCTTGTGTAGGTATCTGTCCTTGTGGAATGGCCGACTTGGTGTAGTTTTCCAAATCTCTCATTCTGTTGCGATCTCTTTTGCTAATAAACAAGAACGCTCTACCCAATTTACCCGCTCTACCTGTACGACCGATACGGTGTACATAATATTCTAGATCCATCGGAAGGTCAAAGTTAAACACAGCGTCAACACCGCTTACGTCGATACCTCTTGCAGCAACGTCAGTAGCTACTAATATTTTTGTGTTTCCATTACGGAACTTGTTCATTACCTGATTTCTTGCTGCTTGGCGTAAGTCACCGTGCAAGCCTTCTGCTGCATAGCCTTGTGCTTGAAGGTCTTCTACCAATTCATCTACCTTAGATTTGGTATTACAAAATACCAACATCAACTGCAAATCGTGCACATCTATCAAACGAACCATCAATTCAAACTTGGCTTCTCTTTTTACCAAATAAAAAGATTGGTCGATATTTACGTTGGTGATCTCATTTTTAGTCACTTTGATAATCTCAGGATTTTTCTGGAATTTCTTAGTGATATTCAATATGTCTTTTGACATAGTAGCCGAGAAAAGAACAGTTTGTCTTTCTTCTGGAGCATGGGACAATATCTGCTCGATATCTTCTCTAAAACCCATGTTCAACATTTCGTCTGCCTCATCCAAAATCACCATTGAAATATTATCTAATTTCAAAGTTTTCTTCTCGATGTGGTCCATGATTCTACCTGGCGTACCTACTACGATTTGCGTTCCTCTTTTAAGGTTAGCAAATTGTCTTTCGTAAGACTCACCACCGTATATGGCCGTTACCAATAATCCTTTTTTAAATTTCGCTAGAGCTGTGATTTGCTCTTTTACTTGAAGGGCCAACTCTCTGGTTGGACACATAATCAATACCTGTGTAGCACGATTCTCCACATCTACGTGCTCGATAGCAGGTATACCGAACGCTGCGGTTTTTCCTGTACCTGTTTGAGCTTGTCCAATAACGTCTCTACCTGATAAAACCACTGGAATAGCGGCTGCTTGAATAGGTGTAGTGTTTTCGAATCCCATTGCTTCCACTGCTTGGAGTATATACTCAGACACAGGGAAATCTGTAAACTTAACTGTTTGCATAAAATCTGTTTGTCGGGCGTTTCGCTAACGACCGAATTTTTGAAATAATAAAATAAAATGAGGCGATTGCGATACGCCCTTACGTGAACATCACGGATTGTATCCGTTGCCTGCTCTGAAGGGAAAAATAAAAGGAGTCGAATTCCTTTAGCCATTTGCAGAGTCTCGAACGGATAGTTCGATTAAAAACGATGCAAAGGTAATGAGAATATTTTTCTCGGCAATATCAATTATAGATTATTCTTGAAAAAAGACAATACAAGGATGGGATTATGATGTTTTGGTGGCATAAAAGCTCTAAAAAATCATAAAAGCTGTCGATTTGTAAATAACTCATTTAAATTTTCCTTGAATTGAAGGAAATTCAATTTACTGGCACTTTCAATTTCTTTAAAACGTTTATAGCCAAATCAAGCTTTTTCTGAATAAAAGGATCATTCGGATTAGTTTTTATAGCAGGATTTACCTTTACATTTTGCGACATGTTTTTTGATGATTTCATTTTTTAGATTTTAAGTTAATCAAAAAAGCCTCATAATTTAGTTCAGGAACAAAATCTATTATTTCTTCGTTCTAAATACCTCTTACAACAAACAATTCACTTATAGAATTTATATTTTTTGAAATGACAATTTTGTAAAGTCTTGTTCTACTCTGTGTACTTCCCAAAAACAAAACTGTTTCCTTTGGTCTATGGGTAAAGAAGTAAATTATCGTTTGAATTACTGTTGCTAATATTTTATCCATATCACCATTGTTGCTTACCACTAAATCATCAATGGTCCCATCTTCTTGAATATCTCCAAAACCTAAATTCCAAATCTCATTATTGTCTGGAATCTGAGTAAATTCTACAGCTTTTCGAATCCTTCTGTCCAAACTGACACTTTCAAATTCAAACCTAAGATAATCTTCAGAACTTTCAAAATGATAAAAATCGTGCTTCATATTACAAACTTAGCGAAATTTCAAATATTAACAAAGAGGGAAAAATCATAACAAAAGCAAAACTCACAATATCTCCTTTGGCACCACCCTCCTACTCATTACTTTGATGCGTTTGGAGAGGTTTACTTCTTTGTCGGGGTTGAATTTTTCAGTGGTTCGCCATGAGTTTTCGGGGAGGAAGTCGGTTTCTATGTTTTCTAAAACTCCATTTGCTAAGGTTTTAGAGTTTATTACTACAAAACACTCGGTATTCAGATTCGCACTTCTGGGATCGAGGTTGAATGTTCCCACCACCGCCGGCTGCCCATCTACCACCATAGACTTGGCATGAAGACCAAAAATCGGCGTGAAATTCATTTTCTTTTGCAATGCTCCCGTCATCATTTTGAAACGTTCTTGAGCATCAGGCTTAAACTCATAGATTTCTACGCCTGTTTTCAAAAGCTTCCCTCTGTCCCGTTGGTAGCCACTGAAAGCCTCGGCATTGTCTGTGGAAGCCATGCTATTGGTTAATATTCGTACTTTTACACCTCGCTTTACAGCATCAGCAAAAACCATTTTTCCTACTTCGGTGGTAATCAAATAGGGCGTTTGGATATCTACAGATTTCTTAGCATTATTAATCAGTTTTATCAATTCCCTTGTGGTTTCGCCACCGCCCAAAAGTCCTTTTTGGTTTTTATTTTTCCCAGGAAAATCTGACACAAATCTGGCGTCGGTAGTCCAAACGAAGTTTTTTGATCTGACTAATTTCTGAAATGTATCGGAAAAGTTATCCAACTCTTCTCGTACTTGTGGCCAAAAATTCTCAGAATTACAGGCATATTCATGGAGTTTATCGTAAGCTTTTTTATCATAAACCACCTTTTTCTCAGTGATTTTGGAAACTGGCACACTCAACTCGCTCTTCCAAAATTGCGTAAAGGATTGCTGCATAGGCCTAACCTCTTTACCAATCAACAAAATATCTCGGTCTCTGAAATTGTAGTCGTGGTCGTAGTCAAAATACTCGTCGGCTATGTTTCTGCCGCCTGTGATGGCTACTTTTTTATCCACAATGAAGGTTTTATTGTGCATTCTCAGGTTCGCTGACCTGAAATCTGTGGCAAACTTACTCAGTTTATGAATGATGTTTTTGCCCAAATTCACACCCGGATTATAGACTTTTATATCGACATTGGGGTGAGCGTCCAACGTAAGAATATCTTCCACTTCGGCATCTACCATCATGTCATCTACCAAGAGTCTGACTTTTACGCCTCGATCTGCTGCTCTTACCAAGTAATCGCAGGCTATGAGACCTACATTGTCTGTAGAAAATATAAAATACTGAATATCAATACTTTTCTCGGATTTTTCGGTAAACCATGCTCGGGTTATTAAAGAACCTCCGCCATCCTCCAGCACATAAGAAGCTGTTTTTGTATTTAAACTGCATTTGAATGGACTTAAAATCTGCGTGAGTCCACCTGCTACTTTCAGTTTTACTTTCGAGCAAAAATCCGTTTCCAGTTCCTCTTTTTTGGAGGAACAAGAA
>JAIPAJ010000056.1 GCA_021740125.1 Leadbetterella sp.
AATCCTGTAAATGGTCCGTACCCTGTTGATAACTTAAACAATACACAATTTTCAAATGATTGATAGCTCGATAGAATTTCTTCTACCTCTTCAAGTTCTATTTCAAATTGGTCGTCATATTCATATCCTTTCTCTGTTAGTATTTTTATAATGTCATCACTAACAGATATTAGAAATCCTGTATCTACATAAACGAATTTTACCGATGGGGGCACACCCAAATCATCACCCCCTGAAATCTGTTCTCCGGTAACAGGACAGTAAAAATTATCATGAGTTAAACATGATGTTACCACTTGAAAGCTTTTATTTTTTTTCATGCTGCTAAAGATTTTTTAATAAAATCGATGTTCTATAAACATCATAAATTATCTGGTTACTATTTTGATTTCGTCTTCAACTATAAAAGTTATTCAAGCTAATGAAATTTTTAATCCCATGCAAGGGATAAAGGAAAATTTACTGACAATTAAAAGAAGAATTTTTAAAAAATTAGAAAGTTATGGGATAATTGGAAAAAATAATGCGTGGAGCTATAAAAAATCTTGATTTTGGTTACTTATATTTGCCAATATTTGACAAGTCAATAATAAAACAATGAACAGTCAATTTGGCGAGAGGATAAGAGAGCTAAGGGAAAAACAAAACTTGTATTTGCGTCAGGTTGCACCATTGCTTGAAATGGACACTGCTCAACTGAGTAAAATTGAAAAAGGACTCCGGCAATTAAAAAGGGAGCTAATCCCAATATTGGCCAATATTCTAAAAGTTGAAAGTGAAGAACTTTTGACCCTTTGGGTGGCAGCTCAAATTATTGATGTTACCAGTGGTGAGGATGTTGCACTAAAGGCAATACAAGTGGCTGAAAAGGAGATAATTAACATTAGAAAGAAAATGGAAAAATAGTGGCTACCAATAAACATGCAATTATTAGATATCAAACTCTTGATAAGTGCTTTCGCAACCCAGGCCGTAAGTATTTTATAGAGGATCTTGTGGAAGCATGTAGCATTGCTATTTATGAATTTTCTGGAAATAATAATGGAATCAAGCGTAGGCAAGTCCTTGAAGATATCAAGTTCATGGAAAGTACTCAAGGCTGGAATATACCACTCGAGCGTATAAGGGATGGCCATCGAGTTTATTTTAAGTATGATGATAAAAGTTTTTCAATTAATAATCAACCATTAAATGAAACAGAAGAAATTCAATTAAAGGAAGCTTTACTTACTCTATCTCGTTTTAAAGGTATGCCTCAGTTTGAATGGGTAGATGAAATTTATGCAAGGTTGGATTCAGGTTTAGGATTATCGCATTATAATGAAAAGATTATTGAATTTGACCAAAATAATTATTTAAAAGGGTTAGAATTTATCTCGCCAATATATAATTCAATATTGTATAAGAAAGCAATCCAAATTGAGTACAAAAGCTTCAAAAAAGATATTTCGCAGTCAATCATTTTTCACCCCTACTTCTTGAAACAGTATAACAATCGTTGGTATGTGTTTGGTAAAAATGATGCAAGTCAGTTTATTATGAATTTGGCACTTGATAGGATTACATCAATTGAAGAATCCAAGAATAAGTATTTACCTAATAAGACAATAGATTTCGATGAATATTTTGAAGATATTATTGGAGTAACTTTAAGTAATGAAGGGAAAGTTGAGAAAGTAGTAATCAAGGCTAGTAATGAGTTGTTGCCATATATAAAAACAAAACCAATACACGGTTCACAAAAACTAAAAGAACAAGGTTTATTACATACCTTAATAACTCTGGATATAATTCCCAATTACGAACTCGAATCTTTAATTCTTTCATTTGCTGAAGGAGTGGAAGTATTACATCCTAAATCATTAAGGGATAAAATCAAAAAGCGGGTTGAATTAAATTTTTCTAACTACATTACCAACAGTGCAGATGAGCTGCATACTAAAGAATTAAATTTGCACCATGAATAAGATCGGGTTTAAAAATTTTAGACGGTTTCAAGACTTCAATCCACTTGACTATAGTGGTATAACCTTTCTCGTAGGTCGAAACAATGCAGGAAAATCTACATTGGTGAAAGCACTTTTACTTATAGACAACTATTTCAAGGTAGACCCTATTGAAAGCCTTTCTTTTGGTAACAATGTTTTAGAAGATGCAAACATTGTCACCTATGGTAGAGCAAAAAATCATCAGGCTCAGGAGAACTATATTAAATTTACTCAGGAAATTGAAAACTATTTAATTGAACTAACTGTAACCGGCGAAAACGATAAAGCATTTGCAAATGTTCATTTGCTATCAATCACCGATATCTCTCGCAAGTTGAATTTTATTTTCAACATACAAAATGGGTTCATTAGAGTAGTTAAATACAGGGAGAAACAAATAAATAATTTTAATTTAGAAGAAAAGTTTATTTTAGAAGAACTTTATGATTTAAATAATCAAATAAATAAAACAAATATTCAGCTTGCTGACCCAAGTTTAAAAAAGACCAGTAATGAGTATATTGAACTTTTAGTGATGCGGGAAAAACTGCTCTTTAAAAGTCAAAATTTAGAGAATCTAAAATATTTAAACCATTTTAAAAGCGTTAATTCTGTAGTTGAAAAAGACGAAGTTCTTTTTTCATTAGATGAAGATTTTGGCGATCTTAAATCTTTTTCGGAAATAGTTGATGGTTTTCTGAGACAATCAATGTTACAATATGAGAGAGAGTTTCAAAATGTTCAGAATGGTGAGCAGGCTTCAGAAAGGTTTGAAGACTTAAGAGCGCTAAAAGAATTGGAGCCGGCATTTATAGAATCCTCTTTTAGCCATTTTATGACTTTAATGAGAAATATTTCTATTGCCTATATGGGAGCAAATCCGGCAAAACAATCAGCACTTTTTGCAATAAGGGATAAAAATAATGCCCTTGCACAAGCTATACACGAATACAAGCAGCTGAATATTCTTGAAGGAGAAGAAGAAAACAGATTTGTTTTAAAGTGGATGCAGGTATTTGAAGTGGGCGATGACTTTTCTATTTCTATGCACGCTGGTGAAGCGTATGAAATGAGAATACTTTCCAATAATGTCAGGATTCATTTAGCGGATAAAGGAATGGGGTCAATTCAAGCCATGCTGTTAATAATGAGAATTGCATGTGTAATTAAAAGGATTAAGCTGGCTGAGAAAAATTCTACTGTCAACCATGTAGTGGATGGAAAAGAACTAAAGCAAGACTCTTCAAACTATGGGCGAATTAATAAAACCACTGTAATTATTGAAGAGCCAGAACTGAATTTGCATCCTGCATTACAAAGTAAATTGGCTGACTTGTTTTTAGACGTTCACCAAAGGTTTAATATTGATTTTCTTATTGAAACACACTCCGAGTATATTCTTCGGAGGTCACAGGTTATTGTTGCGGAAAATGAGTTTGAAGTAGCACCCAATGAAAATCCTTTTTGTGTGCATTATTTCCCCAAAGATTACGACCAATTGCCATATCGATTGGATTATCAGGAGGATGGTTCTTTCAACAGAAATTTTGGCGACGGCTTTTTTGATGAGGCCTCTTCAAGTACACTGGAATTATTAAAACTAAAACGCCAAAAGAAAGCCTGATGCTTACCGTTTACGCAGAAAAAGACATATTTGAAAACATCGTTATTTTTAATGACCGGACGCCAAACTGGTATAATATCTTTTGCAACCATTCAGAAGTTTGTTTGAATATAACTGATGCAGAACTTGAAGCAGAGGAAATAGAAGGTACTCCAATATTTGAATTTATCAAAGCTACAGGTGGCAGGAGCGTTATTGCATTGAAGGAGTATTTTGGTTCAATATATGATGACAATTCTGTCATTGCGGCAAAACCTCGATCAGTTTTCTTTTTAAGTTATTCTGCAGCTGAAGCGGAAGTTATTCAAAACTCGTACGGTGTTATAGTTCAAAGTGCTGAATCAATCAATGATGATATTCTTACAGGGAGTTACAAGAGGAAATTATTAAAAGATGAGGAAATTGTAGAAGGTGCGATTTTTGGCTGGAAGTCACTATTGCAATTTGCATTTCCTCCATCAAATTCTGTGGTAATTTCTGATAATTATTTGCTACAATCTACTGAAAGAGTTGGAGCTAATTATGTTGCTTCAGGTAAAAGTAACATTTTATGGATGTTAGATGCAATACTTCCAGTCTCTTTATCTATTCCATACCATGTTACAATTATTTCTGAGGATAATAATCAAAACGAAGCTTGGAGAAATAGGGTTGCTGGCCAACTAAATGCTGAAATTAATAATTTAAGGAATTATGATATCAACGTTGAAGTTGTCTTTATAAAATCTGAAATGCTACATGAGAGACTACTGCTAATGAACTATGTTAACTCTTCTTGTGAGCATGGTTTTTATTTATTTAAAGCAAAAGATGGTAGGACTGTTCATGTTGTCAATAAGCTTCAAATTAATTCGTATTTCAGTGCTTTAAATAACAGTCAAGGTGAGTCTGAATATCAGATTGCAAATAAGGATTTGAGTCTATTAAAAAAGGTGTGTAATGAATTAGCGGCACATATTGATGCGGGAAATCCTGTTTATCGAGGTGCTATTTTGGGTGGTTGCAATCCAAATAAGTCTTTAAAAAACCGATTAATCAACGATGTCTGAAAATAAATATAATAATGCAGGTTCACTGCATAGTTAGATAATTACTTTGTATTGTCAAACGAAAAGAGAAAAAATAAAATGGTTACCAGTGATATAAAAGAAGTTGTGGGTTTCATATTTCAGATTACTGATAAGATTCTGTGGAATACTTTCAGGAAGAATGAGATTGGCGATGTGCTATTGCCTTTTGTAGTGATCCGGAGGTTAGACTGTATCCTCGATCCCATAAATGGAAGGGTTAGAGCAGCTTACGAAAACTTTAAGGATAAGGTAACCCAAGAGAAGCTCGACCCCATTTTACGCAAAGCTGCCGGTGGTTTGCAGTTCTACAATAGGTCAAAGCATACCCTTGAAACCCTGAAGGAAAATCCTAAAACTGTCGAGATTGATTTTAATAACTACCTCAATGGGTTTAATAAAGAGGTTAGGGATATTATCGATAATTTTCAGTTCAACTCAGTGATTGCAAGGCTGGTAAAGAATAAACTCTTGTATCAGTTGATTGATGCTATCTCCCAGATTGATTTGCATACCAGCAAAGTGGATAATTATAGCATGGGCTACATTTTTGAAGAACTCATTCGTATATCCAACAAACAAAGTATCGAAAAAGCGAGTGAGCACTTTACACCCCGTGATGTGATTGAGTTAATGGTAAAGATTGTATTCAGTACCGAGAAAGAAATTCTCTCTCAACCTGGCATCATTCGCACTATTTACGATCCTACTTTAGGAACAGGCGGTATGATTAATTTTGCAAAAAATTATGTACTGAATGAATTGTTAGCCGATAATAAGACCAAGCCAGAAATAAAAACATACGGTCAGGAAATCAACGAACAGTCTTATGCGATTGCCAAATCAGAAGCATTAATTACCGGTGAAAATGCAGACAATATCCGACATGGAAACACATTTACCGAGGACCGTTTCCCTGATAAGCACTTTCACTACATGTTTGCCAATCTGCCTTATGGTGTAACCTGGAGCAAGGATGCAACGTTCATCCAGAACGAAAGTGCCAATCCTGCCGGCAGATTTTATGCCGGATTGCCCAGCACAAGCGATGGACAGTTACTGTTTCTGCAACACATGATCAGTAAAATGGAGAGAGAAGGCAGTAAACTAGCCTTAGTTACTAGTGGCTCTCCTTTATTTACGGGTAATGCAGGTGGCGGTGAAAGTGATATTCGGAAATGGGTTATCAGTAACGATTGGCTCGATTGCATCATTGCATTGCCAAAAGACCTTTTTTACAATACAGGCATTAACACCTATATCTGGTTTTTGAATAACAATAAGCCTAAGCACCGAAAAGGCAAAGTACAGTTAATTAATGCCAATGTCCCCGAAGATAAAGCAGCAGGGATTGAAGGCTTTTGCCGCCCCGAAAAAAGAAGTTTAGGCAACAAGCGAAATAAAATTGAATCCTACCATATAGAAAAACTAGTTGAGCTATACACTCAATTTGAGGAAGGTAAGTATTGCAAGATATTTAATAAAGATGATTTTGGATATTACCAAATTACGGTGGAACAGCCCTTGGATATTGAAAACGATTCCACAAAGAATGACAGGCTAGGGTTGCTTATGGAGCCAACAGCTGATTATGATCTTAAAAAAATTAGGTCTAAGAAAACGCAAATGGAAAAGAAGGCAGATCCTAAAAAAAGAGATCGTGAAAATATCCCTTTGAGTGAAGACATTGACGAGTATTTTAAAAGAGAAGTATTACCGCATGTGCCGGATGCCTGGATAGATTATGAGAAAACGAGGATCGGATTTGAAATAAATTTTACCAAATACTTCTATGAATATAAGGGATTAAGACCATCATCCGAAATTAAAGCAGAAATTGAAGCTTTAGAATTTGGGAATAATGGCCAAAAGGGAATTACTGAACTTCTTAAAGAATTGCTGGGGTAATGAGAAATTACGAAGAATATATTGATAGTGGAATCGATTGGGTTGGTTTCGTGCCTTCAAACTGGAGACAAACCCAGTTAAAATATATTTCTTCTATTTCAAAAGGGAGAAAGGCAAAGGAAGAATTTCAAGATTTCAACGAAGGAATGATTCCTTATTTAAGCACGGAATATTTGAGAAGCCAAACTGAATCCCCATTTTTTGTTTTTGCTGATGATCCAAATATCGTTTTGGTAGAAGAACAAGATTTGTTGATGCTTTGGGATGGGTATAAAGCGGGTGAAATCGTAAAGGCTAAGAAAGGTGCCTTGTCTTCAACTATGAGTAAAATTCATGTTCAATCTGAATTATTCGACTTGAATTATCTACAGTATTATTTGAAGAACGCAGAACGATACATACAGGCAAATACGGTGGGGATTGGAATACCTTATGTGAGTAGCGAAGTATTAAAGTCTTTGTATATCACCATTCCAAAAAAAGAAGAACAAACCAAAATCGCCCAATACCTCGACAATCAAACATCTATCATTGACCAGCTTATTCTACGAAAGGAAAAGTTAGTAGAATTGCTGAAAGAAAAAAGACAGGCCGTTATTAATGAAGCTGTAACAAAAGGGCTTAACCCCTCTGCCAAGATGAAGGATAGCGGGATTGTTTGGTTGAAAAAAATTCCTAAACATTGGAAGGTTTCTTTTTTGAAAAGATTCTGTTTTAAAGTCATGGATGGCGCTCATTTTTCACCTATAACCGAATTCGAAGGAAGAAATTATATTTCTGTTAAAGATGTTGATGAATTTGGCAATATTGATTTGGTCAATTGTAAGAAGATAAGTCAAGCAGATTTCGATAATTTAGTAAGAAATGGTTGCCAACCTAATATTGGCGATGTGCTGCTGACAAAAGATGTTTCAATTAGTAGGTCTGCTGTTGTTACTAATAATGATTTTGTTGCACTATCATCATTAGGCATTTTATCACCTAACATAAAAATCCTTGATGCTGATTACTTACGACTATTTCTAATTTCTGGAATTAATGTGGAACAAATGTTTTCACTAAATGTAGGTGCAGCTTTAAAAGGACTTACAATTGATAAGATGAAGCATCTGGTAGTTACCTTACCGCCTTTAGACGAGCAGTTGAAAATTGTTTCGCTTGTAAAGGAAAAGATTAAAACGTTTGATTTCACGATAGATTTATCAATGTCTCAAATTGAAAAATTCAAAGAATACCGTCAATCCGTTATTTCCGAAACGGTAACAGGTAAAATTGATGTAAGAAATTGGCAACCTAATAAAAACAAATAGAATAATGGAAAATATTTTATACATAGCAGTTGGTATTGTAGTCGGTGCAGTTGTCGGCTGGCTATTAGCAAAAGCAAAAGTTGGTTCGGCTATTCAAGCGGTAAAAGATGTTACCCAGCTAAAATATTCCGAATTGGAAAAGGAATTTGTTGGTTATAAAGCAACCACCACTTCACAGTTAAAATCTGTAACAGATATTGTTGAAGCTAAGACAGCAGAGATAACCGGTTTGAATCAAACTATTGAGGCAAAAGTAAAGGAGATAGCAGCTTTAAATAGCCAGGTGTCAACTGCTAATGCAGATTTAAGAGCAGCCAACAGAACATTATTGGATAAGAACGAGACCATAGAAGGAATTAAAGAAGAGTTGAGCAAAGTCAATAATGAACTATCTGAAACAAATCAGACTCTGGCCACCGCTAAAGCTAAAAATGATTCCTTGAATGAGAAGTTGCAGACTCAGAAGGATGAAATAGAAGCGTTAGGCAAGAAATTCAATACCGAATTTGAAAACATTGCCAATAAAATACTGGAGACCAAAACTGAGAAGTTCACCGAATTAAATAAGACCAACCTTATAAGCATTTTAGAACCTTTAGGCAAAAACATTTCTGAGTTTAAAACCAAAGTAGAGGAAGTGTATGACAAGGAATCCAAAGAAAGGTTTTCATTAGGTGAGAGAGTTAAAGAATTGGCACAGCTGAATAAAGTAATCAGTGAAGAAGCTCATAATCTTACCAAAGCCTTGAAAGGTGAAGCAAAAACCCAGGGGCGTTGGGGTGAAATGATTCTGGAAAGCATTTTGGAAAAGTCAGGCTTGGTAAAGGATAGAGAATACTTTATGGAGCATGAGTTGCTCGATGCCAACGGCAAAGCCTTGAGATCTGACTCAGAAGGTAAAAAAATGAGACCTGATGCAGTTATCAAATACCCTGATAATAGAAGCGTGATTATTGATTCGAAAGTATCATTAAATGCCTTTACAAGGTTAATTGCTTCTGCCGATGCGGAGGAACAAAAACAAGAATTATTGGCCCATGTATCTGCTGTAAAATCGCATATAGTGGCACTAAGTGCAAAGGGGTATGATGATTATGACAAAGCACTGGATTTCGTAATGATGTTTGTTCCCAGCGAACCTGCCTATATAGCAGCTTTACAAGGCGATCCCGATTTATGGAATTTTGCATACGATAAGCGTATCCTTTTACTCAGCCCAACCAATCTCATTACTTCTCTAAAGTTGATTGTTGACTTATGGAAGCGGGAGTATCAAAATCAGAATGCTCTTGAAATAGCTGAACGTGGTGCGAAGTTGTATGACAAGTTTGTTGGCTTTGTAGTCAACCTGGAAGATGTTGGGGAACATCTGGATAAGGCACAGGATAAGTATTCAGAGGCATACAAGCAGCTTAGCACCGGAAATGATAATTTGGTGTTACAAGCTACCAAACTCAAGGCACTGGGTTTAAAAACCAAAAAGACACTTCCGAAGGAAATTGTAAATACTGCTTTTGGTAATGAATTGCCAGAGCAAACGAATGAATAGTTATGGCAGAAGTAACGAAAGAATTGCATTTAGAAGAGCATATTTTAAAATATCTTTCAAAAATTGCTCAATCTGAATTTCCTGAATATACAGTGAAAGACAACTCCTGTTATGATAAAGATCTATGCCTAATTCCGGAAGATTTAATTTGCTTCATAAAAGAAACACAGCCCAAAAAGTACGATGTTTTAAGTGCTCATTACGGACCAAATACTGATTCCAAGATTGTTGAGTTAGTTGCTGACAATATCAATAAAAGCGAGTTAAAGACACTTCAGGTGCTGCGGGAGAAAGAAAAAGATAGTGGACAGTATTTATACCTTATTTACTTTAAGCCCTCCCACAGTAAAACACTAGAACGCATGGAGGGCTATCTGAAAAATAAGCTCACTGTAATCCGACAATTGAAATACTCCAAAAAGAATGAGAAGTCTATCGACATTGTTCTCTTTGTAAATGGCCTTCCAGTTGTTACAATGGAATTGAAGAACGCCTTAACAGGACAGTATTTGCATAATGACATTAAACAATGCATACAAGATAGAGATCCCAAGGAGCCCTTATTAGAATTTAAAAGGTGTTTGGTGCATTTTGCCATAGGTTCCGACTATGTAAGTATGTGTACTGAATTAAAAGGAAGAAGCACATATTTCTTACCTTTCAATCAAACCCTGGTTAATCAGGATGATAATAATTATGCAACATCCTATTTCTGGAAAGACGTTTTAAGAAAAGATTCTTTGCTTGACATTATTCAGAACTACGTTAATCTCCAAATTAACAAGGAGAAGTATTACGACAATCAAACAAAGGCCCTTATAGAAAAAGAAAAACCAGTTCTGATATTTCCTCGCTTT
The DNA here is from genome assembly GCA_021740125.1 of Leadbetterella sp. Classification (GTDB taxonomy): domain Bacteria; phylum Bacteroidota; class Bacteroidia; order Cytophagales; family Spirosomataceae; genus Leadbetterella. The sequence continues at coordinate 10,304 of JAIPAJ010000056.1, forward strand.
CATCAGCGAAGGGCAGTACAGAATTTATTAGAAGCTGTTCGTAAAGACGGTGTTGGAAACAAATATCTAATTCAGCACTCAGCAGGTTCGGGAAAATCAAATACTATTTCCTGGTTAGTTCACCGTCTTTCAGATTTTTACAGGCATCCTGATGATGAAAAAGCATTATACAATAGTGTTATTGTTGTTAGTGACAGGCGTTTACTGGATAAACAAATTCAGGATAGCATCAGGCAGTTTGAGCAAATGCCTAGTACGGTCGAGTATATTGACAAGAATAAAACTAGTCAGGACTTAAAAAACGCAATAGAAAAAGGTAAGAGAGTAATTGTTACAACACTTCAAAAATTTCCTGTCATTTCTGATGTGATTGCTCAGAATAAAGACAAGACTTATGCTGTTATCATTGACGAAGCTCACAGCTCACAAGCCGGTGAGTCAGCAAGGCATTTGAGAAAGGCCTTATCACTTGAAGAAGCCGAAAACGCAGACGGTGTAGAAAAAGATTTTGATGATCTGATTGTAGAAGAAATAAAGAAAAAAGGCGACCAGGACAATATTTCCTTTTTTGCATTTACAGCCACTCCCAACCCCAAAACATTAGAACTATTTGGTACAATCAGAAATAGCCAGAAAGAAGCTTTTGATCTCTATACGATGGAGCAAGCCATCAAAGAAGGGTTTATCAAGGATGTGCTTAAAAACTACATGAGTTGGAAAAGGTACTACAAACTAATAAAGCGTAATGAAATTGCAGATAAGGAATACGAAAAGAAGAAGACTGTAAGACTCCTTTCTTCTTATGTTGATTTACAAGACCATGCCGTTGAAAAGAAAGTAAGAATTATGATTGAACATTTTGTGTCGCAAACACAAAATGAAATACAAGGCCAGGCCAAAGCTATGGTGGTTACTCGTTCAAGACTTCATGCAGTACGTTTTAAACGAAAGTTCGATGATATTATGAGGGAAATGAAATTACCTTATGGAGCATTAGTAGCTTTTAGTGGCACAGTAACAGATGGAGAAACAGGTCAAGATTATACTAAGGAAAATATGAATAATCTTGGAGGAAAAATCGAAATTCCTGATGCATTAAAGTTACCAAAGTACAGAATACTTATTGTAGCAAATATGTATCAAACAGACTTTGATGAACCTTTGCTGCATACCATGTTTGTTGATAAGAAATTGGGTGGTACAAGTGCTGTACAAACACTGAGCAGGTTGAACAGGACTGCACCGGGCAAGGATACTACAATGGTATTAGACTTTGTAAATGACCCGGAAAAAGTACAGGAAGATTTCCAAATGTATTATGGAAGTAACTGTATGGAATTGGATGACCAGAAAGACTCAAATAGCCTTTATGATGTACAACAAAAAATTGAGGCATTTAATATTATCTACCAAAACGACATTGAAGCATACGCTGATCTTTTCTTCACAAGAGGCGATCACAAAGAAAAGTTACAGCCTATATTGAATGCAGTTGTAAATAGATATTCGGTAGCATTGAATGAAGACCAGAAAGTTTCATTCAATGCCAACATTAAGATCTTTGTTCGTTTGTATCGCTTTTTATCACAGATAATCACATTTACAGATGTTCAGTTGGAAAAGTATTATGTTTTCTTATCTGATCTGTTCAAAAAACTTCCTGCAAGTCCGAATACCAATCCAACAGAAGTTCCAGAAGAAATTGATTTAGATAGCTATAAGCTACAATATCAATTTAAGACTGATTTAGCATTGCAAAGGCAAAATACTTCTATGGAAGGCATGACTCCTGGGGGGGATGGAAAAAAGGAGGATGAGGAATTAGAGTGGCAAACCAATATTATAAAAGTGTTGAATGATACCTATGGATTGGATTTAAAAGAAGAGGAGAGAGTGGATTTTGACAGAATGCGTAAGAACATTTATGCGAATAATGAACTCATGAGCTTCTTCAATACAAGGAATAGTAAAGACAATATTCAGGATAAATTCAACGAGGAAATTGATAATGAATTGTTGGATTTTATTAACTCAAAACTGGAGCTTTATAATAAACTTTCAGAAGACAAAGTGAATCTGATGTTCAAACGTCTTTGGTTCAACGAGATTTATGACCAAAGGGTAAGAGGTATTTTAAAATAAGGTGTTTTACTATTCTATCTGTAGTCAATTGGCAAGTATTTTTAATTTAAGGTATTTTCTGGAGGCTCAATGGGAATAAAAGTAAAATTATTGTCACTTTCATTGTTTTCATGCGCCCATAGTAAGTAGTACTATATCACCGGAATATGCACTCATTTTTAATGGGAAATTTAGCTTATTTATTTATTCTCCGGTTTTAATGATTTTTTTTTACAGTTTTTATTATTTAAATACTTTGTATTTTGTAAGTTAGAAAACAATATATCATGAATTTGGATAATTTTATGGTTTATTTAATAGAATGGAAGGCTATTTTTTTTTATATTTATAAGAATAAGTCGATAAATTATGAAAGTTTATATTATTAAGACGCCGGAATATGATATAGAAAATTATCAGGTTGTTATAACCATCTTGAAATCTATTCCAGGTCCTATAGAATTTTTTAATACTAATTCTGTGGTAGCCACAGATTCAGGTAGAGATATTCCACTTTCCTGGAAAGATTTATTTGGTTTTTGTAATAAATATAGGGATACATTCAAAATTGATAGAGAAGATTTTGTCGTGCTTTTAACAGACAGAAGGAATTTAAATAACTGGTTTAGTTCTTCAGATAATAATCGGAATATTTTTGTAATTACTTCAGAATGGGAAAAATTTACTACTATTAACAGAGAATTTCCCATTATTCATCAAATAATTGAAAATTTATTTCAGGTTTTAATGGGTATCGATGTAACTAAAGAATCTCCTTTTATTCATAAAATTTTGAAGGGATGTATTAATGATTTTTGTAGTAGCAAATTTGAGGTAATAGCAAAGTTAAAGACAGGTGGTATTTGTGAAGTTTGTACTAAAGAAATAAGGTCTAAATTTCCGGATATTCAGATGGCTAAACACCTAAAAAGGTATCTCAATTTAATACGTAGTGAGTATGAGATTGATTTTTTTGATTTACCAATTTCAAATTTATCCTCCATTACCTTGAGTAGAAACAGAAATGATCATGAATTAGTCTTTAACACCTATAATAAAATATTAAAATTAGATCCTTTAGAGATGGCGCTTTATATATTTTACCTTAATTATGGAAACGAAGAAGGGATTAAGCGCAAAAATTTAGGGAATGAATTAAATATAAATCGACTGGTTGATATATATTGTAATATATCGCCGAATTTAGAAAGGGAGGATGCATTAGGTACTATTAATGGGATGGTAAATAAATATTTTAGTATTCATAAATCTAAGATTGGAAAAAAAATTAAGCAAGCAATTCAAAATGAAAATATTTCTAATCAATATATAATTTCAGGCGCTAGAGGAGAGCCTTTTAAGATTTTAATTTCAAGAGATTTAGTTTCAATCAATTATTGAAGCTACAAGGTTGTAATTTACACTACAACATAGTATTAATTTTAAGAAGAAAATTTGCTGATATACTTTTGCTTTCGCTTTAGGGCAGAAACAAAAAAAAATAGCAAATGTACCCAACTAGTAATTTAGAGATTCTTGCCAACGCTTGGAACTGTTTGTCTGTTCAAATACTTGAAAGCCAAATTTCAGAATACTTTTTATATAATTCACAGTTTGTTCCTAAAATGATTCAATCGAAATCTGCATTTATTGAACATTTAGAGCGGAAGTTCAATGCAATCAGATTATTAAAAGATTTTGGAAGAATGTCTGTTATGGCAGAACTCGGGTATCACCCGTCCTTAAATAACCGAGCTTGTATTATTCTTACACAAATAATTGATGAAAAGTCTGAAAAAGTAATGTTACTCATTGAGGAGGTAGGAAATTTAATAACTACCATTACTGTTTGCCACACACCTAGTCCCGAAACGGCTATTTTAAAGGATAGAAAATCTCAATAAAATGATGAACAAGACTTTTAACACTTCATTGGATCCCTTTTATATTCAGTACCGTGTGATAGACGAGAGTTCAAATAATAGCTTAGAATTCTTTTTTAGCCACACAACTCATTCTTTTAAACGCTCTAGTCAAAGAGGTATAGATTCAGAAAAAATTATTGTTGCCATTGAATTCGGAGAAGTTTTCTATAAGCAAGGCTTACAATGGCATGTTTTAGGAGCCAAAGGTATTCCACCCTATTTGGAACATAAAAAAAATCAATTAATGAATACAGTGGTTATTGTGTCGGGTAACTCTAACCAAATAATCACTTGCTATAGATCCAAAAACCCTTTTAAAAATATTAAAACAAAATCAAAAATACTTCAAAAATATCCCATTTATGAGTAAGATTATCACAAAAGAGTTATTTGCTAACTCCTATTATTCTATCGGAGCTGGGTTGACACTGTCCCCAATGTTAAAGATGAGCCATTTGACTTCTGATTTTATTTTCTGTAATCTTTATCTGACTAAAAATGAGGTGATTGTCATCAATAGATACCTGGCCAAAAAACACCACATTGAAGGAAATAATGTGGTTATTTGGGAGTCAATTAAATTTTCCCATTATAACAATATGGTTTTTTCCCCAGCCTCTGAAATAGTTCAGCTACTTTCTGATTACCTGAAAAAAAAGGAATTTTCCGCTAAAGTTCATCTTATTCCTTATACTACCGAAGACCAAGGTGCGGCTTTTATACAATGTCTTTCTATGTTAAAGAATCCTACCATATCTTATTTATATAGACCATTTGATATCGTAGATCTTAAACTCCAACAAATTAATAATTAACCAAAAATCTCACCATGCCATTATTAGACATCTTAATTGCCATTGTTTCTGTTTTGATTATCGTTTCTAAGTTTGTCGACTGCCAGACCACAGCACAGATTATCAATCCCATTCAGGAGCAAAATCCCATTACCAGGAAATTGATGCTTAGATTTGGAACCATGAAAGTAATATGGTCCATTTTCATAATCAGTATCCTGATTGTGTTGCTCTCTTTGTGGTTAATTTTCGGGTTTTACACTTCTAACTTCCATAAATTGACCTACATCATTGGGGGAATGTTCGTTTCCCTGGTCCAATTTGCCGTGGCTCATACTAACAAAACCATGAAACTGAATCTCATAACGAAATTTTTACTGAGGGGAAGTTGGCGCTAATGATAACTGATGTTCGTTCGGTAAAATATTATTTTTGCGGAATATTAACTATATTTGAATTCCTCCCACTTACAAAACATTCTAATTATAACCTTAAAATCAAAATATTATGGAATATTTCTGGTATAAATAAAATAAAGCGGAAAGATGCTCAAATCATAGTTTTGTCAGATACTGGAGTTTGTAAATAGATTTTTCTATTTGTCTTGTTAAGCAGTAATTTATATTAATACTGCAGTTGAAACCACTTTCTTTGCACTATGCAATATATTCTTAGGTAATTTGTAAATAAAGATTATTTCAAAATAATATGTTATTATAAAAGATATGTAGTATTTTTACAAAATAAAATTATAAAAAAAAAGTAAAAAAAATTAATTTATATTAATTTTTTGATGTATATTGCAGTCGAAATTGGGAGAGAGCAGAGAAAGCTTTAAGATAGTTAATTGGTAATGTGATGTTTTGATTGTAGAATTTGAATTATTTTATGTTTTAGGGAGGGTAAGAAAAGTGGAATATGTTATTCTGAATTGGGATCAAGGTAAATTGCAATAAAATACACCAACATGAACGAAATCATTTGCCCTCATTGTAAGAAAGCTTTCAAAGTAGATGAAGCTGGTTATGCGGATATTCTCAAGCAGGTTCGTGACCATAAGTTTGAGGAGGAAATTTCTAATCGACTAAAACTGGCTGAGAAGGATAAAAAAAATGCTATTGAAATAGCAGAAGCCAATTTTAAGCTTGCTATGCAGGAACAACTTGCTAATAAAGAAACTGAATTGAATATTTTGCTGGACGTAAAGAAATCTGAGATTTTGCAACTTCAAAGCAAAATTTCTAATGCAGATTTAGAGAAAAAGTTAGCGGTAAATGAAGCGATTAATATAATCGAAAGGGAAAGAGATGACCTAGCTAATGCTGTCAAATTTAAAGAGACTGAAAAAGAACTGCTAAAGTCTTCGCTTATTGGTGATTACTCTAATCAGTTAAGAGAAAAGGATATCATAATCAAACTCAGAGAGGAAGAAATTACACTCCGAAAAGATATGAAACTTAAATTATCAACAAAAATGATAGGCGAATCACTTGAAAAACATTGTGAAGATGAATTTAATAAGCTTCGTTCAACCGCTTTTCAAAAAGCTGAATTCGAGAAAGACAATGATGCAAAAACAGGAAGTAAAGGCGATTTTATCTTTAGAGAATATGATGATTTAGGTAACGAAATCATATCCATTATGTTTGAGATGAAAAACGAAGGAGATGAAACGGAAAAAAAGAAAAAAAATGAGGATTTTCTAAAAGAACTTGACAAAGATAGGAACGAGAAAAAATGTGAGTACGCTGTACTTGTTTCTCTTCTTGAAGCCGACAGTGAATTTTATAATACAGGCATCGTTGATGTTTCACATAAATTTTCTAAAATGTATGTTGTCCGACCTCAATTTTTTATTCCGATTATCTCATTGCTTCGCAATGCCGCTATGAATTCACTACAATATAAGGCCGAACTTGCTTTGGTTAAAAGTCAGAATGTTGATATTACTAATTTTGAAGAAAAATTAAAAACATTTCGTGATGGCTTCTCTAGAAATTATGATTTAGCAAAAAACCATTTTCAAGAAGCAATTAAAAGAATAGACATGTCAATTAATGCCATGCAAAAAGTAAAAGAAGAATTGACGGCAAGTGAAAACCAATTACGTTTAGCAAATAGTAAAGCTGATGGTTTGACAATTAATGGGTTAACTCACAATAACCCAACAATGAAAAGTAAATTTGATAACCTTAAATAAGTCTTTTAATCTTTAAAACTATCATTATGACCTTAAATCAGTTATCCTATCTTGAAGAAATTAGTGTTCGTTCTTTAAACGTCTGTGAAGTTAATGGCTTATTGGACTTGGATTCAATGATAAGCTATTATCAAGAAAATAAGACTTTTACTAATCTTAAAAATTGTGGTGTGTAATCCGGTGAAATTGACCAGGCAACCCGGACCAAATTGACCAGGGTAAAGAATGGTTTTTAAAGGTAATTATTTGTTTTATTATTTTATTAATCTTGTTTAAAACAGTCTGCACTTTTTTGGCGCGTTTAGCTTTTGGGTAGCCCACGTAGGGAGCCCGTAGGGCGACCGAAGTGGGCTACCCAAAAGCTTGGGTTTTTGCGCCTCGCTCCCTCAT
>JAIPAJ010000057.1 GCA_021740125.1 Leadbetterella sp.
AATAAATACAATGCATACGATAGAAGGAGTAAATTTCCAATTATCTGAAGAGCACCTTGCTGTTAGAGATGCCGCAAGAGACTTTGCTCAAAACGACCTTTTGCCAGGTGTAATAGAAAGAGACATCCATACCAAATTCCCGAAAGAAGAAATCAAAAAAATGGGCGAGTTGGGTTTCATGGGCATGATGATAGATCCACAATATGGCGGCAGTGGCATGGATACACTCAGTTATGTGCTCGCTATGGAAGAAATCTGCAAGATAGATGCCTCCGCAGGGGTGGCCATGTCTGTAAATAACTCCTTGGTCTGTTATGGGCTAAACCAATATGGTACCGAAGAACAAAAGAAAAAATATCTAAAACCTCTGGCTTCAGGACAAATAATTGGAGCATTTTGCCTTTCAGAACCCGAAGCTGGCTCTGATGCTACGTCCCAAAAAACTACGGCAGAAGACAAGGGAGACCACTATCTTGTAAATGGCACTAAAAACTGGATAACCAATGGGGATACCTCTTCGGTTTGTTTGGTGATGGCACAAACTCATGTAGAACTTAAGCACAAAGGCATCAATTGCCTAATTATAGAAAAAGGGCAAGATGGTTTCGTAGTTGGCAAAAAAGAAGATAAAATGGGAATCAGAGCTTCTGATACGCACTCCTTGATGTTTTCTGATGTCAAAGTGCCCAAAGAAAACCGTATCGGACCGGAGGGTTTCGGCTTTAAATTTGCCATGACTACGCTAAATGGTGGCAGAATTGGAATTGCTGCTCAAGCACTAGGAATTGCGGCTGGAGCTTTTGAACTCTCGGTGAAATATGCCAAAGAACGTAAGGCATTTGGAAAAACGATTTCGGAACATCAAGCCATTCAGTTTAAATTGGCAGATATGAAAACCAAAATAGAAGCAGCAAGGTTTCTCGTTTACAAAGCTGCGAGAGACAAAGATGCTGGTTTAGACTACGTAGAATCAGCTGCTATGGCAAAACTTTTTGCCTCTGAAGTGGCGATGTGGGTAACTACTGAAGCTGTGCAGATACATGGTGGCTATGGTTACGTTAGAGAATTTCATGTTGAACGCATGATGCGGGATGCCAAAATTACACAAATTTATGAAGGTACATCAGAGATTCAAAGGATGGTAATTGCCCGTGAAATCTTAAAATAATACCACAAGATAGTTTTTTTTATTCTTTATGGAGGCTTGGCCTCCTTTTTGCATTCTAAGATTTACACAAGGTTTAAAAAGCCCGCTTAATTAATTTATCTATCAAAATTATTAGATAATTTTTAGAAAAAACAAGAAATAATCCAAGAAACATATAATTTATTGAACAATTTTTAGTTTAAGTAATGTTTGAAACTCAAAGAATAATTATTAGTTTTGTACAAAACAAGTTCTGAAATACTTATAAACTATAATAATTTTACCCCTAAATTATTATTAAAAAAATCCTTTTATGGAAGACTATAACAAAATTATTGAATCGCTTGGTGTTAAGTTTGGAAAAGCTAGACACATAAATATATTGCAGCCCATAACCATCAAAAACTTTTATGATGTTGAAAATACATTGTTGGTTTTATACAATGGAGATGTTAAAATTGAGGGAGTTGAAGGTAAAATAGAAGTTGGAGATATTCTTTTCATTCCAGGAGGAAAAGCAGCAACCATTACCTATGGTGTTGGAGAAGCCAAACCAATATCTTACGAAGAGTTCATGACACGAAGAGAACATTATTTCGAGGCCATGAATGAGCCAGAGGAAATAGGCATCGTAAAAAACTCGTTTGGTCTGATTGCTTTTGAAGCAAAAGTATTTGATTCGGTAAACTTCTTTACTTCTTTAGACATTCCTCCGTTTTTCATATATAAAAACACCAAATTAGCTCAGCTGATCAAAGACATTCTGATAGAAGACTTTACGGAGGAAGCTGGTCGTGGTAGAGTTATTTCTATTAAAACTGAAGAGGCCGTAATAGAAGTTATCAGATATATCCTTAGAAATAGAATGTTTGTTGAGCAATTGGCCACCAACAGTACTTATTTCAAAGATCCTCGTTTGATAGACATCTTCACTTATATCAAAAACAACATCGATGGTGACTTGTCTAACAAGCAATTGGCCAATGTCGCCAATGTTTCGGAAGATTATGTTGGTCAATATTTCAAAATGCTGACAGGTATCAATCCTCAAGATTATATCGAATACCAAAGAATGGAAGAGGCCGTAAATCTTTTGAGAACTTCTAAAAAGAGCATTAGAGCCATCGGTGGCGAAGTTGGATACAAAGACACTGCCTATTTCTGTCGTAGATTCAAGATGATGTTTGGTATTCCAGCCGGAAAAATGAGAAGACGTGAGTCTTTGATGATTGGAAAGTAAAAAGCTTTAAAAAATAAACTAAACCGCCATAGAAATATGGCGGTTTTTTTATGCGTGTAATACTGCTTCTTTGTCCAATAAACTCACAAAAATACAGTTTTTGAGTGATATACTCTCAGGAACAAACACAAACCTGCGGTCGTAAAGTTGGCCATCTATCCAATAACTTACCCAAAATTCATTATTAAGATGAAAAACCGAAGGGTCAATTTTTTCAACTTCTTGAACAGAATTGGAGGCAAAATTATCATAAAAATGCCTGAGCGTACTGGTTGAAATTTTCTCCCCCTTATCGTCATACCCATACCCTGAAGATGTAACAAGCAAATTGTCGATTTTTTCAGACCCCCTATTAATTAAGAATACGTCCCACTGCTCAAACTCGGAAGGAGCTATGGCCATCAGGATATTTTCTTTTTTAGGAAATTCTATATCTTTTTTCATTTTTTATAAAGGCATCAAGTCAAATGGCATTGAGGCACAACGTTTTAATTTTTGTAATCGATTCAATTGGCGGGACACACTTAATGGAGCTGAAATGAGCGACGGTCACTGTCTGGCGGCCACTGATCGAAGCCAAAGGAAAAGTGGATGAGCGGAGCCGAAGCCACCTAAGTCCCTACTTCATCGCCTTCAAACTCAAATCCAAGCTTTTTGCTGAATGCGTTAAATAGCCCATGGAAACATAATCTACACCACACTCCGCATAGGCACGAACTGTTTGGGGATTTATATTGCCTGAAGATTCTACAGGGAATCTACCATCAATAATCTTGATAGCTTCCTTGGTTTTTTCATAATCAAAATTGTCCAACATAATGCGTACAACCCCACCAACTTCCAGTACTTCTTGAAGTTCATTTAGATTTCTAACTTCTATCTCTATTGGTAAGTCCAGATATTTGTCTTTTAGGTACTTCTGTGCAGCAAAAAGTGCATTTTTTATACCTCCAGCGTAATCCACATGGTTGTCTTTTATCAAAATCATATCAAACAAGCCAAAGCGGTGGTTTACCCCTCCCCCAATCTTAACTGCCCATTTTTCTAATAACCTGAAGCCAGGTGTGGTTTTTCTGGTGTCTAAAACTTTGCATTTAGTACCCTCCAGTTTTTTTACTATTTCCTGCGTTACAGATGCAATGCCACTCATCCGTTGCATGCAGTTTAGGACGAGTCTTTCTGCAGTCAAAATCGAGCGGTCGTTTCCTTCCACATAAAGAACTATTTGGCCATTTTCTATCGGCTCGCCGTCTTTGATTAATACCTCCACCTTCAGGTTTGGGTCTACGGTTTTGAAAATCAGTTCAGCCAATTCTACACCAGCCACGATTCCTTTGTCTTTTACCAACAAACGAGCCTTTCCTTGGGCGTTTGCAGGCACTGTAGAGTTAGAAGTGTGGTCGCCTTCTCTAATGTCTTCATGCAGTGCATTTTTAATAAATGCTATCAAATCTTCTTTCAGGATTTCCATTTGTTTATTTTTTTTCCGCTAAGAAGTTATGACGCAAAGAAATAATGTTTCTTTTTGTCTGGAAGTCTTAGTTGAGCTTGCATATTATAAATATTATATGCGAAATTAACAGCTTCTCCAGACTTCTCAATAAAAAAACTAAATTCTATCAAGCATTAAAACCCATGTCTCCAAATATTTGCTTATCAAAATGGTCGTATTGGTCTAATAATATGTCTTTCAAAGCCCTATGATATTCAGGAAATGAAGGTAAATCGTTATGCCCTCCGCCATAAATAGGGACTAAATGTGTGTTCAAAGGGGCTGTTTTGGCCAATCTCACGCTTGAACTCATAGGTATTAGGCTATCTTTCGTACCATGAATAATGAATATCGGGCAGCGACAATATTTAAGCCATTGGTCGGTTCTAACTTTAAATCTTAAAAGTATAGAGACAGGTAAAAACGGAAGAAATCTATTCGTAAGTTGAGATAAACTATAATAAGGAGCATCAAGAATCAACATTTTTGGACGATTTGAGGAAGCCAATTTTGCCGCAAATCCCGAACCTAAAGACCTCCCGTAAATAATGATTTTATTTTCGGCATATTTGAGCTCAAACTTCATTTTATTATAAACATGTTGAGCGTCTTTTTTCATGGCTGTTTCAGACCTTTTGCCTTTACTTTTGCCAAATCCACGATAGTCTATCATAATCAAATCGTAACCATGATTGGTAAAATCTCTAGAATATTTTGCCCAGCCTTTTATGCTTCGTGTATTTCCATGAAAATATATAACCACTCCTCTTTTCTCTTTTTCTTCTGTAAAAAATCGAAGTCCATTAATTTTTTCCTTTTCAGAAATCGCAAAATTGAGTTCTTCAAACGGAAATTCATATTTAAACTCGAAGTCCTCTGAGAGTTTTTCGGGCTTAAATATGAAAAATTCCTGAATGAAATAAACCAGTATATTTATTCCCAAATACACCAAAATGATGATGACAATGGTTTGATTACTCATTTTGTTTGGTTGTGTGTAATATTAATCTTCTTCGTCTTCAAATCTGCCTGCAGAAATACCACTGCTAAAGAAAAGGGAATTTAAAAACAACTTGTTTGTACCATACCAAAAAGCTCTGAAATTTGGATTATCTGAGATATTTACAACCTTGCCTTGACCAACAGTCTGGGCTATGATGGCTGGACTATTCTTAAATCTATCTAAATTTTTGGGATGCACATAACCAGCCAAAAGTGGCTTATCTGTAAACACCAAAGGCGTATTGTAAGGATTTCCTGTTTCTTCAAAAGTTACGTTATTCACCTTAAAAATCGGCAAAGTAGTCTGTTTGTATCCATAACAAAGCGGGTGGCTAAGATCCAATTTCGCTTCTAATATAGCTCCACTTGTCACCAAAGCTCCATCAAAACCGCTTTTTGACACAAAAGGTCTTTTTCCTTTACCATCATTAGATGCCTCTGGTTTTATACCTACAGTACCAATTTTCTTTTGTGATAACCAAGAAGCTGCATCGCCTAATGCAACTACGGTACCTCCTTTAGCCAGAAAACCCTTTATTTTTTCGTCTGAAAGATCCACGTACCTTCCTTGATTCATGATTATGTGTGTGTACTTGGTTAAATCCGTACGATTTACAGAGGCAATATCTAAATGGCTCAATGGAATACTTACTCTTTGATCCAATAAATGCCAAACCTCGCCAGCATCATTATAATCTACACCATCGCCAACTATCATCAGTGCTTGTGGTTTTTCCATCCTTCTAAATTTCTCACTGCCCAGGTTTATTCCACTTTGGGTAAGACCCGTTTTCTGTCCATAAAAAACAGTTCCATCACGCTTGGCAAGTTCTTCCAAATATTCCCTTGGGTCATTTCCATCACATAAAATCTGAATTGTGCCATAAGAAAAAGCTTTGTTTTTTCCATCAATCAAAGCCTCGAACGGCTCAGTTGCGTATTTAAGCTTGTATCCTTTATTGAGTAATTCATAAGCTGTTCTTGCAGCAAAATAACCATCCCATTCAAATAAATAAGAATATGTACTATTTCCAACAACCTTTCCAAGCGGAAAATTAAATTCCGAGAGTTTTTGACCTAAAGAAACGGCTGTTTTTGACTCTGCAAAAGGAACATTCATACACAATGGAAGTGTCCAAGCCGAAATGTCATAAAATGCACTATCTGCAAATGTTGTTCTTTTTTCAAAAAGTGATTTCACTAACCTGTGTTTTGGTTGACTCATCGGGACAACATAAGAATCCGAACTTGAAAATTGCGAACTACCTAGAGTTTCATTTTTAGATAATTTATATACCTCTACCTTGTTTCTTAACATCACATTTATCATTTCCCAAGTTCTTACTGGGTCATTTCCTCCACCAAAAACATATGCTTTTACCTCATCTGTAGATTTTTCTGCATAAAAATCTCTCATGTAAGTCAACAGCTCATTTCTCATATTTTTAGAGGCTTTCAAAGTAGAAAGCGTAGCTGAAAACTGATTTCTGACCGTAAAAGGAAAACTTAAGATACCGTTAACGCTTTCTTGCAAATGCCCACGAGATGACGCTTGTTCAAACAAAATACCAATGGCTCCATTGACATCAGGTAAAGTAGATCCTTTTCCATAATAGAAGTCGTCATAGTTTTCTTTGGTATAATAATATGACCCAATACTGTCTAATCCAGCAGCATGAAACTGTCCAATTTTACTTGTTAGTTCTATGTTTTTGACAGGTGTCATTGGATGCGTACGAGCAGGAATACCCGGCTGAAAGAAAAATGTGGAGTTGCTACCCATTTCGTGGTGATCCGTCAAAACATTAGGCAACCAATCATAATATTTTACCAAACGACCTTTACTTTCGGGCAGTTGCTGATAAAGCCAGTCGCGGTTCATATCAAACCAATAGTGATTTGTACGACCTCCTGGCCAAGTTTCTTTAAATTCTCTTGAATTGGCATCTGAAACCAAACTTTGGCTTTTGTTTTGGTTTACCCAAGTCGAAAATCTAGTTGCACCGTCAGGATTTATGCTGGGGTCCACTAAAATTATGCTTTCATTTAATAAAGCATCTATATCAGCTCCTTGAGCTGCTGCGAGATAATAAATCGTCAACAAGGAAGAATTCAAACCCGACGCCTCGTTTCCATGCACCGAATAACCCATCCAAACTACTATAGGCATTTGCTCTGGCTTTAAGCTTTTCGAAACATCTGAATTTGACAATTTCAAGTGTTCTGCTCTGATTTGGTCAATATTCGCCAAGTTTTTGGGAGAGGAAACCGTGGCCAACATCAACTCTCGATTTTCAAAAGAACGGGCATAAGTTTCAAGTTTTATCCTATCCGAATATTTAGCTACTTCTCTGTAATAGGCAAAAATTTCATAAGGACTTACATGTTGCTCCCCTACTTCATATCCCAAAAAGGATTTTGGAGTAGGAATTTTGCTGTTGTAAGTTACATTTTTAGGCAGATAATAATCGAGACCAATTTGCGAGTAAACAATAGATGGAATCAACAATAGAAATAAGGCAATTTTAATTTTCATATAATAGAGATAGATGAAGAGGTTTAATAAAATAAAGGTAACCAAAGTATGCATTAAAAACAAAATTTGAATATATTTGAATTAGAAAAAACCCTCTCAAACTATGAAAAAAAACCTCCTATTCATTCTTTTAATCATGATTCTTGCAAATCATGCCCATTCTCAAAAAAACACTAAAAAGAAACCTGCAGAACCCGATAAACTGGAGCTTCTTAAACAAGAAGTTATTACCAAAATAGACAATAATCAAAAACTCACTCAGGAAATAAATGACATGCTATTTAGTTTTAGCGAGTTGGGCTTTCAAGAATTCGAAACTTCAAAATACCTTACCGAACTATTAGAAAAGAAAGGATTTACAGTAGAAAAAGGCATAGCGAACATTCCGACTGCTTGGATAGCAAAATGGGGTAGTGGTAAACCTGTAATAGCCATAGGCTCCGATGTGGATTGTATTCCGAAAGCATCTCAAAAACCAGGTGTAGCATACAAAGACCCGATTGTGGAAGGTGCACCTGGTCATGGCGAAGGGCATAATTCCGGTCAGGCTCTAAACATTACTGCAGCTTTGGCATTGAAAGAAATAATGGAAAGAGAAAAAATACCTGGAACATTGATGCTTTGGCCCGGTGTAGCAGAAGAACAAGTGGGAACAAAGGCGATTTTTGTAAGAGAGGGTTATTTCAAAGATGTGGACGCTTGTATTTTTACCCACGTTGCCAATAATTTGGGCGTTTCATGGGGCGATGCTGGAAACACGGGTTTAGTTTCAGTTAAGTTTCATTTTGAAGGTGCTGCTGCTCATGCAGCAGGAGCACCATGGAGAGGAAAAAGTGCCTTGGATGCCGTAGAATTGATGAATATTGGATGGAACTTTAAAAGAGAGCATCTTGAAACCACTCAAAGATCACACTATGTAATTTCCGATGGTGGCGACCAACCGAATGTGGTTCCATCAAAAGCAACCGTTTGGTACTATTTCAGAGAAAGAACTTACCCTAAAATAAAGAACTTATTTGATAACGGGATAAAAATAGCCGAAGGTGCTGCTCTAATGACAGATACAAAATTTACTTATGAAATATTGGGCAGTGCTTGGCCTGGGCATTTTAATAAAGCTTTGGCCGCAACAGCCTATCAAAATATTAAGAAAGTAGGATTACCCAAATGGTCGGAAGAAGACCAACTACTTGCCAAAGCATCGCAAATAGAATTAAAATCTCCTGAAATTAATGGCTTGGCTATGGAACTTGATTCTGTTTCAGAGCCTGTTTATTCTCCACTTGTAATCAGACAAGGTGGTTCTGATGACATTGCCGACATTTCCTGGTCATTGCCAACTATAGTACTAAGATATCCATCCAATATGCCAGGCATGCCCGGACACCACTGGGCAAACGCCATCACGATGGCTACTCCTATTGCACACAAAGGATGCACAGCAGGTGCTAAAGTAGAAGCTATGACGATATTGGACTTGCTTTACAAACCGCAAATTCTAAAAGATGCTTGGGATTATTACAACAATACCCAAACCAAGGAGCAAAAATATACGCCGTTGATTTCTAAAGATGACAAGCCTGCCATTCAATTGAATACCAGCATAATGCAAACTTTCAATCCTGAATTAAAAAAATATCATTATGATCCGAGTAAATACAATACTTATTTGGAGCAACTGGGTATAAAATACCCGACCGTGAGACAAGACCAATTGGATGCTTTGAAGGCTAAAAAGTAAGGGTTGTTATCTCTTAAAACTTTTAAACAAGCTCCAGATTTTCATCATAACAACGCCAAAAACAGCTTCTTGGAAGATTTTGGTTGACATTTTAGATTGTCCGAGTGTCCTATCTGTAAAAATGATAGGCACTTCTTTTATTTTATATTTGAAGAGGTAAGCATTAAACTTCATTTCTATCTGAAATGCATAACCCACAAAACGTATTTGATCCAAAGGAATAGTTTCTAAAACTTCTCTCGAATAACAGATAAAACCACCTGTAGGGTCCATTATGGGCATACCTGTGAGAAATCTTACGTAAATTCCTGCACCGTAAGACATCAAAACTCTGCCGATTGGCCAGTTGACTACGTTTACACCATTTATATATCTTGAGCCGATGGCTACATCAAAACCTTCTTCTGTACACGTTTTATAAAGTTTTACCAAATCTGCCGGATTATGTGAAAAATCAGCATCCATTTCATAAATATATTGAAAGCCCTTGGCCAAAGCCCATTTAAAACCATGAATATAGGCAGTTCCTAGACCCTGTTTCCCCTTGCGTTCCTCTAAATGAAGTTGTGAAGGAAATTGATGCTGAAGTTCTTTAACTTTTAGAGCAGTACCATCAGGCGAACCATCGTCTACTATCAAAACATCAAACCAAACGGGCAGATTAAAAACCGCCTTAATGATGGCCTCGATGTTTTCAATTTCGTTGTAGGTAGGTATGATGACCAGATTTTTCATTCAGTACGTAGTATTTTTATTTTTATTATTTTCAATGATTTTTTCGGCCTGAACATAAATAGAAAGCAATTGTTTTTTGTCTTTGGCATAAAAATTAAAGCTTTTGAGATAAAGAACTGAATCTATTTTGTGTTTTTTATATATCTGCTTTTCTAAATATTTAAAAGCAACCCTGGAAGAATCTACTCCTGTAAGATTTAGTCTACTTACTTTCGCTTCAGCGGTCTTTAAATCCGCAAAAACTATCGCCATAGTTTTTTTATCTATAAAATCTTCTGACGAAGACTTGCAAGAAAAAAAACATGTCAGCGAAATAAATACTATTTTTATGCCAAGTTTACCCAATGTCTTTGGTTTTTAGATATTATGAACAAAAATAACTAATTATCAGTCAAGGGATAAATCTAAGCTCATAAATTTCGTTAAAACAGCATTTTGGTCTAATGAAAGAGATAATCAATAAACTCAATAAGTACGAAATTAAAATCAGAAAAGCGGTCAATTCGCATTTGAATGGCAACTTTAGCTCGGTTTTCAAGGGTACTGGTTTGGAGTTTAGCGATCTTAGAACATACCAATATGGCGATGACGTAAGGGCCATAGATTGGGTAGCTACGGCAAAAGGACATGGGGCTTATGTGAAGATATTCAAAGAAGAAAAAGAACAAACTGTGTTTTTTATACTTGATGTGAGTGGTTCACAAGCTGTAGGCAAAGACGGCTCTCTGAAAATAGATACTGCAAAGGAGATCTGTGGTGTGCTTACGCTCTCTGCTATAAAAGAGGCCAGCCAAGTAGGTTTATATTGCTTTTCTGACCAAAAAGAGCTTTACCTAAAGCCAGAGTCAGGGATGAAACAAGCCTATAATATCATTTCTAAAATGTTTAGACTTGAACCCCTTTCGTTAAAGACCAATCTACAAGAAGCTATAGCTTTTGCCCTAAATATTCTGAAAAGAAAAAGCGTGATTATTCTCATTTCTGATTTTCTAGATAAACATTACTCCCATAACCTAAAAGCTCTTGCAAGAAAACACGATTTGGTGGTTTTACATATTTACGACAAAAGAGAAGTAAATTTGCCAAGCTTGGGTATCGTTCCAGTGTATGACAAAGAAGCAGGAAAAACAACTTGGATAAATACGAGTTCGAGATTTTTTAAGCGTGAAATGAAGGGTATATTTGAAGAAAATAGTAACGAACTTGAAAAGCTTTGTAAACAAAACAAGGCCAATTATCTTTCAATAGAGTCGGGAGCTAATTATGTTAACAGTCTAATTCAACTTTTTAGGTATAGAAAATGAGAATCTATTTATGCTCCTTATTCGTCTTCTTATATGCCTTCGGGTTTGCTCAAAGACCTAAGGCTTACTTTAGCAATGATTCACTGTTTATAGGAAAGCCTGTTTTTTTCTCTTTGACCTATTTGCACAAAGGCAAAACTGATTTGCTATTCCCAGACTCCTCCTATAACTATAAGCCTTTTGAATTTTTAGACATAGAATTTTTTCCAACGAAAACTCAAAACGGAAAAAGCCTCGATAGTGTAGTATATAAACTCATAACATATTATGTAGATAGTACTTATTCTTTGTCATTACCTATCCAAGTGTTGCGTTCTAAGAAAACCATTTTTTCGGATACGGCCAGTATAAAACTACATTCACTGTTAGACACCACAGACATTAGAAATCACATTATTAAAAAATCTACGGGGTATTTTACAGTACCCTTAGATTTTAATTTTCCAAAATTTCTATATTATTTGGTTCTTCTCCTAATTTCTATCGCCGTATTTTGGGCTTTGTTTGGAAAATTCCTCATTCGAAATGTTCGCATTTGGCAGTTCGGTCAAAAACACCAAAAGTTTTCAACGGCATTTAAAAAACTTAGTAAAAGCCCGAAGAATTTCGCCAACATAAGCAGTGGTCTGATCATCTGGAAAAACTATTTGGAGTGGTTGCTGAAAAAACCCTACTCAACCATGACCACCTCTGAAATAAGCAAGACCCTTGAAAATGAGCGTTTAGAAGATGCCCTTAAAGAGTTCGACTTGGCCATTTATGGAGGTGTTTTATCTGATCAAATTCCATTTGCATTCAACATTTTGTTTGATTTTGCCTCAGATTCTTACAAAAAACAACGAAAAATTTACAAAGACTTTCTAAAAAATAAATAGTATTTATTCCCTCCACTAATCTATATCATAAAACTTGATGATTAGTTTTGCATAAAAATTGAAATTGATGAAAAATCCTGTTGTGATATTTGGTGCTGGTACATTAGGCCGCTTGGCTTTAGACATTTTCAGTAGCAACGATGTGTTGGTGTATGGCTTTTTGGACGATGACAAGAAGAAACACAATACTGAAATCTCAGAAGTTGTGGTACTTGGCGATCCAATGGACGATGGCTTTTTGAAAATTATTGGCAACAAAACCGAGGCTTTTGTGGCTTTAGAAAACAAAACCCACAAAGAGAAAGTAGTAAAAATGCTTTTGGAAAGAAGAAAAACTATGCCTGTAAACGCAATACATGGAAAAGCCATAGTTTCTGAAGATGCTGAACTAGGCCACGGAATTTTGATCGGACCAGGTGCAGTAGTAAACCAAGGCTCAAAAATAGGAAATCACACGGTAATTCTCTCGAATGCATTGGTTGACACACAAGCCGAAATTGGCGAATTTGTAGAGATTGGAAACGGAGCCATCATAAACGCCGAAGTAATAATAGAAAACGGAGCCTTCATAGGCAGCGGAGCCATCGTAGTTTCAGGCATAAAAATAGGTAAAAACGCACGAATTGGAGCCGGTTCTGTAGTCATAGAAGACGTAAAAGAAGGAGCGACTGTTTTTGGGAATCCTGCTGTTGTGGTTGGGAAGTGAGGAGGTTATAAAATACAGATTGGAAATCCTCTCTAACTGTATTCGAAATCGTGAAGATGTGCAAGATTAGAAAGAAATGAATAATCAAATGAATGATTTAATTACACATTTAGAATCAGAATTCGGAGAGATAAAGCACGGATGGGATAGATTTCCCGAAGGTGGAAAGTGGCCTTTCCAAGTCATTAGTTTAGAAAATGGCAGGTACAATGGAATATCAACTTTTTCCACACTGGGTTTGAGCAATTATTTGTTAAATTCTCCAGTATCTTCTAAGATCATTCAACAAGAATTGTTTCTTATGGTACCGAATAGATACGGTTACAAAAATATCCCAAGTTTATTGAATGAAATAGGTAGTTTTGCAATTGACAATAAAAAGGCATTTTTAAGAGGGGATATTGTAGATTTTAACAGCGGCCTTTCAATGATTAGTACAAATTTTACTGCTTTTTATGTATCAATGCCAGTTTATTTTCCAGATTCCTTTGCTAGTTTTACTTCAGACATAAATAAAAATAATATTGTGATATGTTGGTTAATTCCAATTTTTGAGGAAGAAAAAAATTTTATTAGAAATAATGGATGGGGGAAATTTGAAGAAATTATAGAAAATGTCAACCCCGATTTTTTTGATTTAAATCGTGAAATATTACTTGTTGGCGATTAGTGTTCGAGTTTAATACGAGTGACTATAAATCTTCTTATCGAATTTTCTATTTTCTTTAATATAACTGTAAAAAGTTACAAACTAAGAAAAAGTATTAATAGCCAAATTTTCAAGTTAATTAGCCCGTAACCCTATCTGTCTTTGTTCTTCCGACTAAGTATGAACGAACAATCAGTCTTATTACTGAAGTATCCAGCTGTGCTTAGTCTTCAGACTAAGCACGAGTGACAATCGGCCTTCCGACCGAATTTCCATTTTACTTCGTCCCTCTCGTTCAAAATTACAAAAGTGATTCATTCAAATTTATTCATCTACAACGCTTTCGCCTGGTTATATAGGGCTTGAGAAAGATAATAGTTGACAACTTTTAGAAAGTTGTCAACTGTATTTCATTCTCCATTAATTTCACCCCTCCCCCAAACACTCAAAAACCATTCTATAAAAATCAGGGTGCGACTGCCATGTTTGTCCAGAAACATATCTTCCGTCTCTTACCGCTTCGTTTTTACCGACAAAATTACCTCCGCATGCTTCTACTTCAAATCGTACGTTTTCGTAGCAAGTTACCGTTTTGTCTTTTACCAAACCAGCGGCCGTCAGAATCTGAATTCCGTGGCAAATAGAGAAGATAAATTTATCGGCTTTGTCAAATGCTCTTACAATTTCTATCACTTTATCGTTGTGGCGTAAAAACTCGGGAGCTCTGCCACCTAAAATCAAAACGGCAATGTATTCTTCGACTTTTACATCATCAAAAGCAATGTCGGACTCCACCATGTAACCAGGTTTTTCTACATAAGTGTCCCAGCCAGGTTCAAAATCATGGATGACCAAATTGAGCCTTTTTACACTTGGTGCAGCAATAACAGACTCATATCCAGCTTCTTCAAAGCGGTGCTTTCCATACAAACATTCGTAGCCTTCACCAGCATCGCCGGTGATAATAAGAATTTTCCCTTTCTTTGACATTGTATTAAATTAGGTTGAATAAAAAACAAATATAAAACATTCTGCTACGAATATTGCAAGTAGGCTTTATTGAACAAAAAAGTCGCTTATGGAAATCAGAAACAAAACTAATCTGGTAATTGTCTAAAATACTCATTTACCAAGTGAATGTAGCTCTCCTTTAGCTTTCTTGAAAAAAAGTTGATTACAAGTCCTTGTGGTTTTTTTAACAATTTCATATAAGTCAATACCTGAGCCTCGTAAGCTGGATGAAGATTTTCCACAGCTTTTAACTCCACAACAACCAAATCATCCACGAGTAAATCAATCCTTAACTCTGCCTCTAGGTTTATTCCTTTGTAATCTATTGGAGCTAAGAGTTGAGATGACACAAAATGCCCTCTGCTAATTAATTCATGTTTTAAACATTTTTCATATACACCCTCTAATAAATCTGGGCCTAAGGTATTGTGAACTTCAATGGCAGCGTTCATAATTTCATAAGACAACTGTGTGACTTTCTTTTTTGTAATTGTGATTTTAGTTTAATTTTTCTATTACATGAAGATATTAAGAAATGAAAAACATGAAAACTTAGCTGAATATTTTTTAACATGAAGATATTTAGAAATATAGGTAATTAAGACCCTTAATGCTCTTAAAACCTTTACTTTCTTCATGTTAAAACCATTCTTGATATTTTTCTAACATGAAGTTATTAAGAAATTAAGGCAATTAAGACTCTTAATGCTCTTAAAACCTTCATTTTCTTCATATTAAAAATTCAATGTCCCTCCAAAATCTTCTTAATAACAGCCTGAACAGACCAAACACGATTTCCAGCTTGTTGAATCACAGCGGAGTAGTCTGCATCCAAAACCTCATCCGATACTTTCAGACCACGCCTTACAGGTAGACAATGCATAAACTTGGCATTATTGGTCAAAGCCATTTTTTCAGGGGTAATTTTCCAAGAAGGGTCTTGCGTTAGTACTTGACCGTATTGCTCATACGATGACCAGTTTTTGGCATAAATAAAATCTGCTCCTTCAAAAGCTTCATCTTGTGAATGAAACACTTTGGCATTTTTCCTGATTTCTGGTGCCAAATCATATCCTTCGGGATTAGCAATCACAAACTCATAATCGGTCATTAGCACCCATTCTGCAAAAGAATTGGCTACCGCCTGAGGAAGCGGTTTAAAATGTGGAGCCCAACTAAGAACAACTTTCGGTTTTCCTACAGTTTTCAATTCTTCAATAGTAATCAAATCAGCCAAAGATTGACATGGATGGCGAGTGGCAGACTCCAAATTGACAATTGGTACACCCGCATATTTTCTAAAACTCTCTAATACTGTCTCTTTATAGTCTTCGTCTCTATCCTTAAGTTCGGCAAAAGCCCTTACTGCTATAATATCACAATATTGCCCTAAAACAGCCGCAGCTTCTTTGATGTGCTCGGCTTTGCCTTGATCCATAATTACGCCGTCTTCAAACTCTAATTGCCAAGAATCCGAGCCAACATTCATCACAATCACATTCAAGCCTAGGTTGAGGGCGGCCTTTTGAGTAGAAATTCTTGTACGCAAACTCGAATTAAAAAATAAGAGACCTATGGTTTTGTTCAGTCCCAAGTGTTTATTGGCAAACGGATTTGCTTTTTGCTCAAGGCCATCTTCTACGAGTTCGGTTACGTTTGAAACGTCGTTGAGATTTATAAAATGCTTCATTTACTGATATTGTCTTGATAAAAATTGAACAAATGTAGCCCTAATGGTTTTTTAAAGCTCAATTGGGATTGAAAAAAAACTAAATTCGCTTAATTTGGACACCAAAATGAAAATATAATGTCCATTATCTTTAAAAATACAGAGATTGCTAAAAACAATTTCGTGATACTTTCAGACATTGAATTACTTATTGAACCAGAAATTAATCTAGTGATATTGGGAGATAGTGGTTCGGGGAAAAGCACATTTTTGGATGTCATTTCTGGAAATATTTTCCCTTCTAAAGGTAAAATTGAAAAGGACAAATCAAAAAAAATAATTTCCGTAGGCCGAGATTACAGTTTTCACAGGCTTGTTGGACCCGTTTATCAGTATTATCAGCAAAGATTCAACTCGCAAGACGCAGAACTTGGCCCAACTGTATATGAAATTTTGCAGAACCAGATAATCCCGGTAGGAACTATAAATGAAAATTCAGTTGAGCACAATCCGCCGCAATATTCAGAAGAATGGCTCGAAAAAATTGTAAAAAAACTACACTTGAGTCATTTACTCCATCAAAAAATCACATCCTTGTCCAATGGAGAAACTCGAAGAACATTAATTGCCAATGCATTATTAAAAAAGCCAGACGTTTTGCTGCTCGACAATCCCTTTACAGGTTTAGATGTGGCTAGTAGAGCAGAACTAAAAACTATACTTTCTAAACTTTCGGATACTCAAATTATTCTTGTCGCAAATTTCAAAGATATTCCAATAAATTTTGACAAGGTGCTTCAATTAGAAAATGGTAAAGTTTCATATTTTGGCAAACTATCTGATTTTGTCCCAAAAGATTCAATTCCCTATGAAGTTTCACAAGACTTACTATTGAGCATAGAAAAATTATCATATAAACAATTTGATAGTTTTGAAACAGCCATTAGGTTGATAAACGGAAAAGTGAAATACGGAAATAAATTTGTTCTCCAAGAAATTGACTGGGAGGTGAAAAAAGGAGAAAAATGGGCCTTAATGGGTCCGAATGGATCAGGAAAAAGTTCGCTATTAAGCCTTATAACGGGAGATAATCCCCAATGCTATCAGAACCAACTGTATTTATTCGACAAAAAAAGAGGAAGTGGTGAAAGCATTTGGGATTTAAAGAAAAAAATAGGCTTTGTTTCTCCAGAATTACATCTTTATTTTAACAAATACAATACTGTTTGGAAAGTCATTGCATCTGGTTTTTTTGATTCAGCCGGATTGTTTCAAAAAATCAGTTCCGAACAGCAACAATTAGTAGAATTATATTTGCAATTGGTTAGTCTTTCGGATTTCAAAGAAAGAAAACTCAATCAACTTTCCTTTGGGCAACAGAGACTGGTTTTTTTGGCGAGGGCATTGGTAAAAAACCCAGCCTTATTGATTCTTGACGAACCATGTCAAGGCTTAGATTATAATCAAATGGTGTTTTTTAGAACTATTTTGAATGAAATTGCGATTCATCAAAATAAAACGTTGTTATTTGTGACTCATTATGAAGACGAAATCCCTGCTTGTATAAATCAG
>JAIPAJ010000058.1 GCA_021740125.1 Leadbetterella sp.
ACCACATTCCAGGGGCCGTACCTATGGCATTGTGCAGATAAGTGCATTTAGAGGGTATCGCAGCTTGTTGTCGATTAAGCTCGGTAAATGGCCTTCCTCTTTTCTCGAAAAAGCCTCTAATAAACTCTTCAGCATGTGGGTTGATTACCAACTCATCATTGAAATATTCTGCCAATGTTTTTTTTGTAATATCGTCCTTAGTTGGCCCTAAACCTCCAGTAATCAGCACAATGTCAGCTCTCTGAAGACTTTCGTCGAGAATGTTCAGGATTTGTTGTTTTTGGTCGCCAACCGAAGATTTTCTGATTGTTTTTATGCCGATTTTATCTAATTCTTCCGATATCCATTTTGAGTTGGTGTCGGTTATTTGCCCATAAAGTATTTCATCACCAATGGTTATTACTTCGGCATAAATTATTTTCATCTAAAAAAGTTTATTATTTGCTGTTACAAAATTCACTAATTTTGCGTTTAAATACAAAGACGTCCGAATTTCTCTAAATAAAAGGACAAATCCAATTATATAAAATTTACATAAATGAAAAAATTTACATTACTTTCTATTTTCTTTTTATTCGGTTTGATTTCTTGTGGTCAGAAATTAAATTTTGGGAAAATCGTAAATTCTGTATTGGCAGGTGCACCCCTAACCGAAGCAGAAGTAGGAGAGGGACTAAAGGAAGCACTTTCTGTAGGGATAAATTTGGGAGCCGACAAAGCTTCTTCCATCGATGGCTACTTTAAAAATCCAAAAATTAGAATTCCGTTTCCTCCTGAGGTTCAAAAAGTAGAAACAACCTTGAGAGGTATTGGCCTTGGAGGTGAGGTAGATAAGTTTATTTTGGCTCTAAATAGAGGTGCTGAGAATGCTGCCCAACAGGCCAAGCCCATATTTATTTCAGCCATTAAACAGCTAACTATCAGAGATGCCATAAATATCCTAAGAGGAGAGAAAGATGCTGCTACACAGTTTTTGAAAAGAACTACTTCGGCTCAACTAATACAAGCCTTCGAACCTCACATGCTCAAATCATTGGAAAATACCAATGCCACTAAATATTATAGTGATCTAGCAAATGTGTATAATAAAGTGCCGTTTGTTTCAAAAATCAATCCTGACCTTAAAGGGTATGCCACTCAAAGGGCTGTAGATGGTTTGTTTTTATTGGTGGCAGAAGAAGAGGCCAGAATTAGAGAAAATCCTATTGCAAGAACTTCTGAGCTACTTAAAAGGGTTTTTGCAAGTAACCAGTAATCAGTATTTATTAATCAGAATAGAAATAACATGTTAAAATCAGAAATTAATTTTACTATAGATTTGGACCAAAGCAGGATTCCCGAGAAAATTTTTTGGGACGCTACTGAAAATCCAAATGAAGGAATAAACGAAACAAAAGCCATATTCATCAGCATTTGGGATCATTATCACAAAGGTCTTTTAGGGATAAATCTTTGGACGAAAGATATGCCGGTTGACGAAATGGGACATTTTGCAGTTGATATTGTTGGTAATCTTTCACAAATGCTAAAAGATTCCACTCAAGATCCTAAGATGATATCGATTTTAGAAGATGCTTGTAAGCAAATGACCAACCATCTGAAAGAACAAGAAAAACAAGATCAAGGAAAGAATTAAGGAATGTTTTGGGTATCAAAAAAGCTTCATCACTGAGGCTTTTTTTGTGGCTTTCTAGAGTTTAATAAACCGCTTGGTATGCATTTTATCTGCGACCTGGATTTTTATACTATATGTTCCCGAGCCAAATTTGGATAGGTTTGTCCTCAACTGGTCCATTGTAATTGTATTTTCAAAAATACGTCTTCCATTAAGATCAAATATTTCTATTTGCTGATTATCAGAAATTTCCATTCCATTAATTTTAATTTTAATGGCTTGCTCATTATATATCGGATTTGGAAAAATGACTGTTTCTTCAGAATAATTTTCAATAGACAATAGGTTTTGAGCAAGTTCCACAAATCGTTTATAACTTGGAATTCCGTATCCGATTTTATTATCTGGTGTTTCGTATTTACTGGCCGATTTTATCAATAACTCTCTAATTTTCATTGCACTATATTGAGGAAACTGCTGCTTTAAACTTGCCACCATGCCAGCAATTAGTGGTGAGGAGAATGAAGTTCCTGAAGAAGAACTTGCATTCGGATTGGAAATTGCAACAGTAGTTTGGGAGCCACGAGCTGAGACTTCTGGTTTTAATGTATTCTTTGCATTGGGACCGGGAGAACTGAAACCTACCGTATTTCCTATGGCATCCACTGCTCCAACTGAAATTACGGAGTCAGCATCAGCAGGCGTAACTATGTGATTCCAACTATTATTACCTTCATTTCCAGCAGAATTGACTACAATAATGCCTCTTGCAACAGCATAGTCGGCAGCTCGGGCTGAAATTGTTTTGTCACCGTTGAGATCTTCGAACTTATAATCTGTTGATGGGTTGTCAAAAGAATAATACCCAAGGGAAGAGTTTATTACATCTACACCTAAACTGTCGGCATTTTCTGCTGCGAATAACCAGTAAACTTCTTCAATCCTTGTTTCTGAACCTACATCTTCAGTTTTGTAAAGAGCAAAATCAGCATCTGGTGCAGTTCCTACTAACTGAGCATTTAACTTAGCTCCAATACAACTCATAGCAGCAGTTCCATGCCAGTGGGATTCAAATACAGTTGTATCGTTTGAAACAAAATCATAAGTTTTTACGATTTTCTTTGCCGAAAAAAGATGTTTGAAAGCATCCATCGTTTGGGCTTTGTCGAATCCAGCATCAAAAACTGCAACCAAAACCCCTTTTCCTGTAAAACCGTTTTTATGCATTTCATCCACACCCAATTGTTGTATTTGGTTCAGTGAGTTTCCATAGTTAAATTCTTCATAGCTGCCAAATTTATCGATTGTACCAGATGTCTTGGAAATTGTAGCCACTTTGGCACCTCTGATGTCTTGATTGCCATCTATATTTTTTACGAATTCTAGTTTGCTAATCTTACCTAAAATTTCAGGATTTGTTTCAACCAAAACTGCATTAAGCCATTTGGAACTGCCGATTATTTTTGCACCAGCCGTTTTTATTTGATTGATATAATTTAAGTTGACAGGAATATCTAAAGAATTGATAGATATATTTTGGTTTTTACGTCTATCTATGGAGCGTTTGGAGAGGAATTTTTCTGGGGCGGATATACTAAAAGTAGAATTCGATTTATCCTTCAAATAAACAAAATAGCGATTTTGGCTAATTACAAAGGAAGTGGAAAGGAGATTGAGAAAACAAAAGAAAATAATATTCTTCATTCAAATCTAAATTGATTATCCAAAAATAATAATTAATCGATGTAAATGAACAAAAATTAACATAAACTCAATCCTTTTTAGAGAAAGCCTGAACTTGGGCTTTTTAAAAATTCAATATGCCAAAAAAAACAAGGCTAAGAATTAGAATTATATTTAATATTTTGAACCACCAATGATTGATAATTGAACTAGGCGTTTTTGCCTTGTGATAATTTAATTTTAGGTCTTTCATTTTAATAGTTTTTATTAGGATGCACAACTTGTGTTAAAGATATTTATACTAATTGAATTTTCAAAAATAATTGAAAGAAAATATTTTCTTTTTTATAAATTACTTTGACAATTCAGAACTAATTTTGTGCCAGAATATAACATTACAGGGGATTTTAATGCAGAATATAAGAATAGCCATACAGAAATCTGGTAGATTGAGTGAAGATTCAATAGATTTATTTAAAGAATGTGGCATAAAACTGGACATGGGCAAGGGTAGGCTCAAATCCATTTCTTCAAACTTTAATGCAGAATTTTTGTTCTTAAGAGACGACGATATTCCTGGTTATGTAGAAGACGGCGTGGCAGATTTGGGAATTGTTGGAGAAAATGTGCTGGTGGAATCTGCCAAAAAAGTTAACCTTGTGAAAAGACTAGGTTTTTCGAAATGCAGACTTTCAATCGCTATTCCAAGAGAAGATAGTTTTGATGGCCCAATGTCTTTGCATGATAAAAGTATTGCAACATCATATCCCAAAATTTTAGGTAAATATCTTAAAGAAAATGGTATAAAAGCCAATATTCATGAAATTAGTGGTTCTGTTGAAATCGCCCCATCTATAGGTTTAGCTGATGCCGTTTGCGACATTGTAAGTTCTGGAAGTACTTTGTTGAGCAATGGCTTAAAAGAAGTTCAAGAGATATTCAAGTCTGAGGCTGTATTGATTGGGAATAAAAATCTTACAACTGAGAATAAAAGTATCTTAGAAAAGATTCTTTTCAGAATTAATGCAGTACAAAAAGCACAAGACAACAAATATATATTATTGAATGCTCCCAACGAAAAACTGCCTGAAATTATTAACATCATAGCTGGAATGAAAAGTCCAACTGTTATGCCATTAGCGGTAGAAGGCTGGAGTTCAGTACATTCGGTATTGGAAGAGAAGGCGTTTTGGGAAAAAATTGAGGCTTTGAGAAATGCTGGTGCACAAGGAATTTTGGTGATTCCGATTGAAAAAATGATACTTTAATAAATGAATATTTTTGAGTTTCCAAGTAAAGAACAGTATGCCAATATTCTCAAACGACCAACTTTATCGTTTGATGAAATAGAGCAGAAAGTTAGACCCATCATCCTTGAAGTTAAAAATAAAGGAGATGAAGCGTTAAGGAAATATGCTCTAGAATTTGACAATATTCTCATCGATAATTTTAGAGTTGACTTACCAGAAATTCAAAATGCGGGTGAATTGCTAGATTCGGAGCTTAAAAATGCAATTGATCAAGCATTTGAAAACATTTATACTTTTCACAAAGCCCAACAAATTACGGAAAATGTTGTAGAAACCATGCCAGGTGTTAAATGCTGGAGGAAAAGCGTCGGTATTGAAAAAGTGGGCATATATATTCCTGGTGGCTCAGCTCCTTTGTTTTCTACGGTTTTGATGTTGGGTATTCCCGCCTTTATAGCTGGTTGTAAACAAGTGGTGTTGTGTTCGCCAAGTAATCACCCCGCTATTTATTACGCTGCTCATAAATGTGGCATTTTCGATGTTTTCAGAGTTGGTGGTTCACAAGCTATAGCAGCTATGGCATTTGGAACAGATACAGTGCCAAAGGTGTATAAAATTTTCGGACCAGGAAATCAATATGTAACCTCAGCCAAACAATTGGTTAATCAGTTCGGAACAGCCATTGATATGCCTGCTGGTCCGTCAGAGGTAGCTGTATTAGCAGACTATAGAGCAAATCCTGCTTTCATTGCTTCTGATTTGTTGTCACAGGCTGAGCATGGTCCTGATAGCCAAGTAATCCTTGTTGCAGACGATTTAGATATCATTAAATCAACTTTGACAGAGGTTGAGAAGCAATTAGAAAATCTTCCAAGAAAGGAAATAGCAAAACTTGCTCTTGAAAACTCAAAGGCTATTTTGGTTGAAAATATGGAAATAGCGGTAGATATACTCAACGAATATGCAGCAGAGCATTTGATACTCCAAGTAGAAAATCCAGCAGATATTGCTGATAAAATTATCAATGCTGGCTCTATATTTTTGGGTGATTATACACCAGAATCTTGCGGTGATTATGCATCTGGAACCAACCATACTTTGCCAACCAATGGCTATGCAAAAGCTTATAGCGGTGTCTCTTTGGATAGTTTTGTCAAAAAAATCACCCTCCAACAAATTAGTAAAGAGGGTATTAAAAACCTAGGTCCTATCGTAGAAATAATGGCTGATGCTGAACATTTGTTTGCTCATAAAAATGCAGTGACTGTTCGATTAGAATCGTAGATTCTCAACAATAATTGCACTCGCTCCGCCACCTCCATTACATATTGCCGCCATACCATATTTGGCATTCTGATTTTGTAAAACGTTGAGTAATGTAACAATAATTCTCGCACCTGAGCAGCCAAGTGGATGTCCAATGGCTACTGCTCCACCGAAAATATTCAATTTGTTACTGTCTATATTAAAATGCTTGGCAAATGCCATTGGAACAACTGAACACGCCTCATTTACTTCAAAGAAGTCTATGTCAGTTATGCTGAGATTTGCTGAATTAAGGGCTTTTTCGGCTGCAATTATTGGTGCTGTAGTGAACCATTCTGGCTCTCTTGCCCCATCTGCGTAGGATACAATTTTAGCCAAGGGTTCAAGGTTATGTTCTTTTAAATAATCCTCCGATACTAGAATCAGTGCGGCGGCTCCATCATTTATCGTTGATGCATTGGCTGCCGTAACGGTTCCATCCTTACTAAAAACAGGTTTTAGACTTGGAATTTTTTCAAAATTCACTTTCTTAAATTCTTCATCCTCAGCTATTAAAGATACATTTCCTTTCTTGTCACTAATTTCAACAGGAGAGATTTCAATGGCAAAATTTCCATTTGAAGTATTTAAAGCAGCCTTTTTATAGGAATTTATAGCAAATTCGTCTTGCTCTTCTCTCGAAATGCTGTAGGCCAAAGCCGTTGCATCTGCAAAACAACCCATTGCTTTTTGTTGGTAGACATCTGTTAAACCGTCTTTTGCAAGACCGTCAATTAAAACGCCATTTCCATATCCATAACCATATCTTGCTTTTTCAAGATAAAACGGAATTTGTGACATATTTTCCATGCCACCAGAAACTACTACATTATTTTGCCCCAAAGCTATACTCTGAGCTGCCAGCATCGTGGCTTTCATTCCTGAGGCACATACTTTATTAATTAATGTAGTTGGGACAGAGTTGGGCAATCCAGCTCCTAAGGCTACTTGAGTGGCGGGAGCTTGGCCTAAATTTGCCTGAACAACAGATCCAAAGTATAACTCATCAATGTCTGCTGGAGCTATTTTAGAATCATTTAATGTATTTTTAACAATATCAGCTCCAAGTTTAACAGCTGAAACATTTGAAAAAACTCCTCCGAAACTACCGATGGGTGTGCGTTTGGCAGCGACGATATATACCTCCTTCATATTTCTTTTAATTTGACCCAAATATAAGCTATGTCCTTAGTTTTTTGAAAGTAGATGTATATTATTTAAAGAAAATCTCTTTTGTTGAATATTAAAATCACAAAGTTGAACACAAAAAAAGGAGCAAACTTTAGTTTACTCCTTCAATATTCTTAAAAATATAGATCAAATAGATGATTTCTTCTTTTGTTGAGTTTGCTCACCAATTTGAATTAATTGTTCAGTACTTTTATAACCCAAGGCCTGATTTACAATTTTTCCAGATTTAGGGTCAATAAAGAAAAGAGTCGGATAACCTCTTACAGGGTATTTCATACCCAAGGCAGGACCCTCACCTTGCTCCATGTCAATTTTTACATTAATAAAGTTTTCATTAAAAAACTCTCCTACCTTTTTATCTGGAAAAACTCTTGCTTGCATAGATTTACAAGGACCACACCAGCTGGTGTAAGCATCCATAAATATTATTTTGTTTTCAGTTTTTGCTTTCTGAAGTGCTTGATTCCAAGAGGTTTTTTCAAACTTTATTCCAGACTCTTGAGAAAATGCAGAAACTGACAATCCCAAGAATACCAATACAATTATGTTTTTCATCGTTAATTTTTAAATTTCTATTTCTACAACGCTACTCTGGCAAATATTAAACCAACAATTGATTTGTTAACATTTTTTTAACATTAATCATAATCTTCATCCTCATCAGATTTCTTAGAACCACCCACTCTCATAGTGTCTAAGTCGGTGTATTTGTCCTCATAGTCATCTTTAATGTCTTCTTTAAGATTGCCCTCATCGTCATAATCGGTGTCATCCTTAATGATTTTCTGAGCTTGAACGTTGGTCATTCTAATTAGATAATATTTATCGTCAGTTTCGAAAGGCAAAGCACTCACATACTTGCCATCTTTGTCTGTGAATCTTATCAAATGCTCTGAAAATCCATTAGGATAGAACAATTTTATTCTTTCTTGCATATCATCCGAAAGCTTCGAATAATCTTTGATGGCCTTTGGTTTGTTCATATTTTTAGTTTTAGAAAAACGTTAAATTGGATTTAAATCCCAAGAAATATTACATTCGAATAAATCTTACAGTTCAATTCAAACACTAAAATCGTGCAAAATTTAATCTAAGTCCAAATATTTTTCAATTTTTAATTGATTTTACGTTCAAAACCTTTAAAAAGTTGTTTTGGTTTTAATATTTATATTTTTAATTCCTGATTTTAGCCTGATTGAAGTTTATATTTGCAAAAAAAATACAGAATGAAACCAGTATATAAAGCACATCCTTGGCATGGTATCTCGGCTGGACCAGACGCCCCAGAAATCGTAACAACTTTTATAGAAATAGTACCTTCAGATACCATAAAATACGAAATTGATAAAGAATCAGGATTCTTAAAAATAGATAGGCCACAAAAATATTCTAATATCGTTCCAGCTTTGTATGGATTTATTCCACAGACCTATTGTGGTAATAAAGTGGCAGAGTTTGCAAGGGAAAATGGTGCAACAAGCATTAAAGTGGGGGATGGAGATCCAATAGATATTTGTGTGTTATCTTCGCATCATATACCTCATGGCGATATATTATTACAAGCTAAGCCAATCGGCGGATTTTGTTTTATTGATAAAGGTGAGGCCGACGATAAGATAATTGCAGTATTAACAGGTGATCAGATTTACGGCAACTTTAACGATATTTCTGAATTGCCTGGTGGTGTCATTGAAAAGCTAAAGCATTATTTTTTAACCTATAAAAATTTGCCTGGAGAACCTCAACATTGCGAAATAGCTTATGAATATGGTAAACAAGGAGCCAGCGAAGTAATTAAAAAATCAATGGAAGATTATAGAGATTTGATTTTCAATCCTTTAAAATAAAAAAAGGAGCTTTAGCTCCTTTTTTTATACTTTTTATCGTAAATATTATTTTTTTTATAAAACCTTTTTTACAGCGTCAATCGTTCTAGCCACGTTTGGCAAAGTAGCCTCAATTAGCGTAGGGGCGTAGTGTAATGGAATATCCATGTTGTTAACTCTGATAACCGGAGCATCCAAATGGTCAAAGGCATATCGCTGCAAATGGTAAGTTATTTCAGATGAAATAGCAGCCAACGGCCAAGCTTCTTCTACAACCACACATCTATTGGTTTTCTTTACAGAATCCACCACAGTTTGATAATCAATAGGTCTTACTGTTCTAAGGTCAATTAATTCAACACTGATTCCATCTTTGGTAAGTTGCTCGATGGCTGGTAAAACCACTCTAGGAATCATTTTTCCAAATGAAACAATCGTAACATCTTTTCCTTCCTGAATAATGTTGGCTTTTCCAATTGGCAATATATATTCACCATCTGGAATCATTCCTTTGTCACCATACATTTGTTCAGACTCCATGAAAATAACAGGGTCATTGTCACGAATTGATGCTTTCAAAAGTCCTTTACATTCATATGGACTAGATGGTACCACAACTTTAAGGCCTGGCGTATTGGCAAACCAATTTTCGAAGTTTTGAGAGTGTTGAGCTCCTAATTGTCCAGCATTACCAGTTGGACCCCTAAACACAATTGGGCAAGAATATTGACCAGCAGACATTGCCAATATTTTAGCAGCACTATTGATAATCTGATCTATAGCAACAAGTGAAAAGTTGAAAGTCATGAATTCAATAATCGGACGACAACCATTGATAGCAGCACCAACACCTATACCAGCAAAACCTAGTTCAGCAATTGGCGTGTCGATAACTCTTTTGGGTCCAAATTCATCCAACATTCCTTGACTGGCTTTGTAGGCTCCATTGTATTCAGCTACTTCCTCACCCATTAAGAATATTGTTTCATCACGACGCATTTCTTCTGACATCGCCTCCTTTACAGCATCTCTAAATTGAATTTCTCTCATTTTTGGCTTATAAATAATTTAATTTTGGGCAAAGACCCCAATTGCTTGACAAAAATAGTAAGCTATTGTCAATTTCCGAAATCTATTTGTAGAATTGCGTGATTTCATTTATTTATTTTTGTTGAGAATTATATTTTTGTTGTTTAAAATTTAAAAATATATGGATAGAGTTGTATAAAATTAAAACTTGTCAGCCAGTTTCATTGATAAAAATTAAAGTTCACACTGTTAATGAATTATGTTTGATGGTGCAACTCCTAAAGGTTTAAGTATTTTTCTCAAATTATAAAATGAATATATTCCTTTCTTCGAAATATATTCCTGTATTTATTTCTGTTTATCATCTTTAAGCCAAATTACCTTTTGTTCCGATTTGTGATTCTGACCTATTATCTCTCTATACAAATCAGGTCTTCTTGCTTTTATATATCTATTACCTCCTGCCTGAAGTAGTTTCTCCTGTGTAATTGTAGCCATCACAAAACTATCCTCAAATGAACGACATTCTGCCAATACATCACCAAAGGGATCTAGAATCATAGAACAGCCATTTTTCAACTGGTCATCGTCCATGCCTATTGGATTTGAGAAAATGGCATAAATAGCGTTATAGTAAGCCCTTGCCGGAAGCCATTTCATTAACCAATCTCGTCCCTTCATGCCATCGAATTCCAAGCGTAAAGATGTAGGGTCTTCTTCCCGATTTTGCCAAAGTTTGGGTTCGACAAATCCAGCCCCAGGTCGGGTAGATGGTGTGCACATGGTTACATGTGGCATAAATATGATATCTGCACCCAAAAGTTTCGTCGCTCTTACATTTTCTATTATATTATTATCATAACAAATAAGTATTCCACATTTCCAACCTAGAATTTCAAAAACACAGTAATTTTCTCCTGCGGTTAGAAATGGGTTAATAAATGGATGTAATTTTCTGTATTTTGCCACGAGTCCATTACCATCCACGCATACATAGGCCTTGAATAAATTGTCATTCTCATCTTTTTCAAAAAGCCCAGCTAGTATAACTATGTTGTTTTTCTGTGCTATGGATTTTAATTTCAAAATGCTTTCGCCAGTAGGGATTATTTCTGCCAAATCAAGCATTTGTAGTTTTGAGAGGTGTCTTGCAAAAGTGTAGCCTGTTATAGAGCATTCATGAAAAGCAATTACATGGGAGCCTTCTTTAGCAGCTCTTTCTGAAAGTTTTTCAATAACCGATAGGTTGTAGTTCTTATCACCACTTTTGTTCTCAAATTGTGCTGATGAAATCTTTATTTTATCCATAGATTATTTGTTTTAAATGATCTGATTTTATTTTTGGTGTCTTTCAATAAAAGAAGTTTCATGAACAAAGTTTTTAGCAAAAACTCAAACCAAATTAAATTAGAATTCTTTTGTGGTCAATTTATATTTTTCAGGTTTTGAATTTGTTCTAACGATTCTATTTCTCGCTTCCAAATCTAGTTTTACGGTTTCTCCGTACCATTGAACACCGCCCTCAAAATTATCCTTCACTCTGGCATATAATTCTTCCATAAGTTCTGTATGAGTGGGTTCGCTTCCTCTCAAAATGTCTAGAAGGTTATCTTTGATAAATTCATATTTTTTCAAAGCTATTTTCTTATTGGTTTTACCAGGTTGAGGATGTAATGTCTGAATCAGCTCGTCTTTCATTTATTTTGAGTTGAATTTTTACTTTTTAATTCCTCATATTTTATCTCGTCTAAATAAATTATTCCCCATGTGTGCCCATCTAAATCTTCTATGGTTCTCACTTGCATAAATCCCTCATCTATCATGGGTGTTGATTCAGTTCCCCCAAAATTTAAACCTTTTTCAACAATATCATTTAAGATATCTAGACTATCAACCGGAAGTGTAAAGGAAGAAGCAATATTATTTTTAGAGTCAACGAATTTCTTTATACCATGAGAATTGAAAAATTCTTTTGACTGAAGCATCACATAAATATGTTCGCTCCAAACCATACATTTCTGATTTTCACCTGAAAACAATGCGTTGTTGGTGAATCCCAATTGAGCGTAAAATTTCATCGATTTATCCAAATCTTCAACTGGTAAGTTGATAAAAATCTTTTTCATTTAAATAGCAATTCTTTAAATTGTAGTGAATTTAATCAAATACTGGAGATTTTTATTATTTCTAAACAATAAACTATCATTTCTGCTTTTCCCGAAAGTTTATCAACTAGAAAGCAATATTTCAATGCTTAACTCCATTTCGGTGCAATTCCAAATGCTCTTTCAACAAATCCTTTCCATAATCATTGCCATTGGGAGTTCGGACTACCGTATGGATATGATATTTTACCGGCCCTGGTCGTGGTTTTTCTCTGTCCCAAACAGCCACGGGAATTTGATGGTCAAATTCTATCAAAATCACTGGGCTATGGATTCTATAATAGTATAAATCATCCACACCATCGGTTTGTACCCAACTAAAATAGGTTTCATTTAAATGTTTTTTTACCTCAGCCATTTTTACCATGGCATGGCCCTCTTTCATATTTCCTACGTATTCTTTTATTAAATCCAACAATATTTCTATTTGCTTTTGATTTAATTCTTTGGCTGAAATACCTTGTTTGGGTAAAATTTCATTATCACGAAATGCTTCGGTACGGTTAAAATCTTGGTCTAGATTATGCCAAACGGTGGCCTTTTGTTTTTGTTTTGCATCAAGTGAATTGAAAAAAGCCAAACCTTTTAATTCCTCAGCCTCATAAGTGCGAAGGCCTTTATTGGGCCCTTCAGGAATATAATTGGGTTCGGAGCCCATAAAAGTAGGCGTCATCACTACCTGGTCACCCAGGATGAAGTAATTAATAATGAGGTGATGGCCGTCAAATTGAAAGCCCCAAGGCTCGTTTTTGGAAGGCGTTCCCATAAAAGTAAACCAATACTTTTCGCCTCCCAAAAGTTTGTTTGTAGGAGTAATATAGGCCAAATAAGTTTCCATGGCCATTACGTCTTTAGATTTTTTCAAGCCTTTTGTACTAAGACTTGCTTCCAAAATTTTAAAAGCCAATTCTTTTTGAGTAGGACTAAGTTCTTCCAAGCCAATACCGGTTCTTTTATAAAATTCAATATTATGCCATTTCCGCCATTCGTCTGAGTCTATTTCAAAAGTACATTTTGCTTTTTGCTCCGTAGAAAGTGAGTTAAGAAATGCTTCAACTGCAATTTTTGTGGGCAAAGTTGATTGACCCGTTGATTGAATTGGAAACAAGCCAGTCTGTTTTTTTCCGTCAAAAGTGATTCCAAAATAAGGTTTGGCCAATACTGCAGCCTCCTCAGGTGTATTGGTTTGACTAGCCAGCATTTGTTGAAAGGGTTTTATTTTTCCTTCAAGACCATCCAAATATCCCCAAAGATCAGTCTGTATTAAGGGCGAATTTTCTTTAATTATTATTTCTCTTCGAATATCTGTTCTGTTCCTTTCGTTTCGGAAAGTGTATTTTAATTTTTTATATAAAAGTGAGTCAGGTACCAATAAAATCGCCGAATAAAAACCATTAGCGTCAATGGTCATTTCTGTTTTAGGAGCGGCATTAAAGTTTATCCAAGGCCTAACAGGGCCTAGAATAAAAACTGAGCCTGGGTTTTCTAATTCAGTTATTTTTAGTTTGAAAGTTATTTTATGGTCCGTGCTATTTTGTTGAGAATAAGCAATATTTGACCAAAGGTCGAATAGAAGGAGTATAGTTACTAGTCCTACATTCTTCAAAAATATTCTTTTTTTCATTTTTTTTAATTGCTTATTATAATTTATTTTCGACTTTCTACTATTTCTTTTTATTTTCAACTTTGCCATACTGTATTGGATAGCCCATTTGTGCCCAAACGAGAATTCCTTCATCCAATATTGCGGTATGTTTATATCCGTAACGTTTTAATGTGTTTACAACGCCCGTGGAGGCAGCATGTGGGCAGGCACAATAGACCACTATCATGGTGTTATCATTAGGTATATCTTTAATAAACTTATCAGGTTCTTTATAGTAGGGTACTGATACTGCCCCGGGTATATGGCTTTGTTGCCAGCCTGCAGTGGATCGTGCATCCAATATGACCATTTTCGTACTGTCCTTTAGAGCCTTAAGGAGCTGCTTAGCAGACACATATAGGTTTTCTCTCAAAGTAAATTTTGGTGACTTATTTTTAGGATTTAAAATATAATCTGCAGGCTTAGGCTCAGCAACGCTAACCGGTGCGGGTGCATTCCATCCCGATGCACGACTTCTCAGATAGGCCGTTACTGCATTTATTTCATTTTTACTTAGACTGTCTTTGAAAGATGGCATTGGCGTGCCTTCACGACCATTGGTAATGGTATAATGCAAAAATGCATCACTTGCAGTCGCTAACAGCATAGGGTTTGCTAAAGCAGGTGCCGTTATTCCTTCCCCTTTTTTGCCGTGACAGGTAGCACAATGTTTCAGATAGAGGGTTTTTCCTAAATCTGAATCGCCAATTACTGGCTCCAAATCTAATTTAATGGGCTTTTTCACAGCAGCTGCCTCACGAAGCCACCGTATTAATAATTCTATATCCGCTCCATCTAAAGGCCCGCCTTGGTTTTTGGCATAAGGTCCCATGGCTGTACCTGATCGGCCATATTCAATGGTATGAGCAAGGAAGTTATAACTGGCTCTTGGCTCCATGGTAGTAGCCAATAAGGCATGCGAACGCAAGGAAGGAGCATGGTCTGCGGCATAGCCTTGGCGATCTTTTCCATGACATAAGGCACAATATTTTTTGTATAAATTGGCGGCATACCAAACTGAGCTTGCGTTCATTTTGGTAGTGTCATTGAAATCATGTATCCTGGCTAATGTGGCCTCGTGCTTTGATTCCTCCACAAATTCAAGTTGAACGCCGTAGGCATATTTTTTTAAAATGGTCAGATTTTTTTGGACCGTATCGATCACCATCGCATGGGCAGGCAATTTCTTTTTTAGGAAATCTTTTGTCTCCTTTAGATTATTAATATTAAAGCAAATGCTGTAAACGCCTGGGCCATTGGTCTTTAAAACTTTGCTGAGTTCGTCCTGAGGGGATTTCGGTGCAGTTACATACAATTCTTGATTATGGGCAATTTTGAAGCGGACAAAATTGTCATTGCCTTCTAATTCTTCCAAGCCCATTTTCTCAAATTCATCATCTGCAGCTTCGAGGTCTGCAACTACCATGCGTATGGCCGCAATACTGACCACACCATTGGGATTTTTCTCATAATATTTTCGCCATGCGGCGGGTTTCCATTCATTTTGGATGTCTTTGTATAGCAAACCTGTGTATTCAATAAAGTTTGGCATGTACGCCTGCATATTTTTATTTTCAAATGCTACACTTCGCCATTGTGGGCCACCATCGTCCCAATCCCATCCTTTGGCTATCTGTATTCTGGAGCGACCCTTTCTAATGGAGTCTGTTTTAAAGCCTTGTAATTGAAGCCTTTTTTGGGTGGTATCTGCCGAAGAGGTGCTGAAAGAATATATAGTCAAACTTTTGTTTTCTTTTAAAAAAGCAGACTCAATGGGCTTCTTGGTTTGTTTAGAAACAGAATCTATATTAGCCATTAATTCAAAAGTAGAAAAATCTGCAAAAAAGATGGAAGCTGTTCGGGTGTTTTCATATATGCCATTTTCAAATCTTTCAGCTGGTGGCATGCTAAAGCCCAGTGTATCAGCAAAATAATTACGGGCTTTATCCAGATTTTTTACAATGATTGTTGCACCATTTAAGCCAAAACCATCGCCTAATAATAGATTGATTTTTGGGTTTATATCTTGTTTTTTGGTGGTACAGGCTGTGAAAAGTAAAAGAAAAATGAATAATAAATGAGGTTTAGATAAAGTAAATTTTATTTTCATGGTTTTATTAATTGGGTTCTTATTGCAAAATAAAGAAAATAAGAGAGAAGCTATTCAAGATTCTCCAAAACAACTTTACTCAACATCTCATGAGTTCCTTCAAAAACTGTGAGTTGAATATTTTTACTCGATTTTTGATATAAGATGTCTCTGTTGCCTAATAATTTCAAGGTTTTAGAACTCGGATATGTCCGTGTTTTGAGCATTGTTGAAAGGTCTTCAGGAGAGACAAATTTGGATTTATCCGGCTCTTTAGCATCTGCCAAAAGTTTATTATAGAAATGAATGGATTGTGAAATAGGCACTGAACCTGTATACCCATCATGGATACCCGTATAAATTTGAAGATAACTCTTCTTCCTTTTTTTAAGGGGCGTTTTCCAATGTAAAGGTGAGCGTTCTTTCGCTTTTTGTTCATCAAATGTGTCATTTGCACCTATACATTTAATGATTTCAGCAGCATATTTATTCTTTCTTTCAACAGACTCGCCATACCAATCCACCAAATTAGAAATGGGGACCCATGCAGAAAAGGCTTGGATACGATGCCTTGACTTCATATACATGGCTAATGTTGCATAACCACCACCACTATGACCAACCACATAAATACGTTTTTTATCAATATTCATGTGGGTCAAAGCCCAATCAATGGCTTCATCAATATCAGAAAGGACAAATTCACTACAACAAGCTTTTGGATGATTGTTTACACCTCTAAAATTGGGAAAAATATAATTCCAGTTTTTGGATTTAGCTGCAGAATCTAAATTAACATTTTGTAAATCATCTGCTGAATAACTCCAAGAATGAAGCTGTACAACCAAAGGTCTTGGTTTTGAATAGAGAGCTTTAAAATAGTAAAAAACCTGAGTATTCCCATCTAAAGTCGATGTGATACTATCTTTTTGTAAAAAACTATGAGCCAATGTATTATGGGTATTTTGTCCATAAGCTATTATATTCCATAGGCATAGGAAAAACATGAGGCCTTGTTTTGTAGTTTTTTTCATTGCTAAAATTGAGTTTGATTAAAAATAGGATAACTCAAAGTGGTTTTATTTTGCAAAACTCATAAATAACTCAACCACCATTTTTCAGGATGAGAAGTTTTATATTTATCGTACCATTTACATAGCGGATAGGTAAGTGCAACAACGCTCAACCAAACAAAATAGACAGTTAATAAATTATATCCATAGCCCTTCAAAGTTGGTAACTCAAGGATCCAATCAGGTAAAACCAACAATAGCCATCCAAAACCAGAAAGATTGGCAAAAACAGCGGCAAGTAAATGAATGATATAAAGGTGGAAAATATAATAGAAGAAAGGAACTCGGCCGAAAGTGCTGAAAAATGAAACAATCTTTCCTTTTAGATGTTCGGAGTTACCTAAAAACAAAAACATGGGCCCCATGGTAATCAGTAGGTATAACAAGGAGGGCGGGTATTTGGTAAGTTTTAAAAAAGACATAATATTTTTGTCTAGGTCATTATATCCTGTCCAAAGAACTTGATCTCCATAGATATTTGTAAATCTCAATATAAAAAAAAGAAGTATTCCAGAAAGACCGATAACGGTGAAGGTCATTTTTCTTTTTTGAGGATCAAAAGATTTGTCATAAAATGTGCCGAAACAATTGCCAAGAGCCATTACTGCAAACCAAGGGACAATGGGGAAGTCAACGTAAAACTTGAACCCACTTGGAAATTTTATAATTTCTTGTTGATGAATATTGGCCCATAAAAAATTTCCTGGTAAATGTATGCCATC
>JAIPAJ010000059.1 GCA_021740125.1 Leadbetterella sp.
GTTTCTACATGCGTCTCCTCATTTTCGTGCGATGCCAAATAAAGTAATCTTCCATGTGGATTGGCTATGAACGATCCTCCCCAGAATTTTTGATTGGCCTCTATGCCTACTCTGTTAACCGAAACCACGTAAAGTCCGTTGGCAACGGCGTGCGAGCGTTGGATAGTTTGCCAAGCCTCGTATTGTTCTTGGTTGATAACAGGGTCTTTTTCGTCCATGTCCCAGCCAATGGCTGTAGGGTAAAACAAAATATCGGCTCCCATAAGTGAAGTGATACGGGCAGCTTCTGGGTACCATTGGTCCCAACAAATCAAAACGCCAATTTTCCCAAATTTGGTTTCCCAAACTTTGTAACCCAGGTCTCCTGGCGTAAAATAAAACTTTTCATAATAACCAGGGTCATCTGGAATATGCATTTTGCGATATTTGCCTAAATAACTTCCATCGGCATCTATAATAGCGGCGGTGTTATGATATAAACCTTGGGCTCGTTTTTCGAAAAGTGAAACGATCAGCACCACGCCCAATTCTTTGGCGACACTTTGCATAGTTTCTGTGGTTGGGCCAGGAATGGCCTCACCAAGCTTGAAGTTTTCATGATCTTCTACATCACAGAAATAAAGTGATGAAAACAACTCTTGCAAACAGATAATCTGGGCTCCTTTTGCCGCAACCTC
This sequence comes from Leadbetterella sp., assembly GCA_021740125.1. GTDB lineage: Bacteria > Bacteroidota > Bacteroidia > Cytophagales > Spirosomataceae > Leadbetterella. Next base: position 678 of record JAIPAJ010000059.1, read on the forward strand.
TCTGATTTTTACAATGGTTTTTGCTATGTTTTCCTGCACATTTCCAGTGCAGGACATTTGAATAAGGCCTATGTTTATGTTTTTCATTTTTTTGTAAACCGCTAGATCGCTAAGACGCAAAGATTTTAGTGTTAAATTGGGAAAACAAGATTTCTCAATTGTTCACAAAATTACCAAACAGTTTCGACGATATCTGGATACAGATTAAATTTTTCGTCTTTGCTGATTATTTTTAGACCTTCCACTGCCGCTGAAGAAATAATGAGTCTATCGAATGGATCTTTGTGGTCGGATTTTGAGGTAAATTTTGTTAAAATTCCAAATGACCTAAATCTATCTCAAGTAGTTCAATATTTAATATGGACAACTCTTTGTCCATAAATTCGAATGAACTATCGAAGGTTAGCTTGCCGATATTTTTCTTAATGGCAATTTCAAATAGCGAGGTTTTTGAAATACAACAATAGTATCTGTCGTCTTTGATTATGTTTTTTGAAAGCTAGGATAATTTTTCAGGACTGTTTAAAGCCCAAATTAAAGTGTGTGTGTCAGGCAGATACCTCATGTCCAAAATTTTTCTAATTCGGTCAATGGCTAGTAGAAATCATCAGGAATTTCAAATTTCCCTCTCATTGTTCCCAATTGTCTTTTTCCTGACTCCCCCTTTTCCTCAACTTCTTCAAAAACAACTTTAACTTGAGCTTTCACAATGTTTTTTGGCAACTCATTCAAAGTAATTTTGCCATTTTCATAAATACCTTCAATTGTTGTCATTTTATCAATTGTTTGTGAAACAAATTTAACGAAATTATTCAGTTTTGGTATCGAATATATTAAAACTTCACACCAAATCTCTCGCCCAATTCTTTCAAGCTATCTACCACAGGATCAATCAATGGCAAACCAGAAACTAATCTTTCCGCCCTAAAGTTTCTTTCCTGATCACCAGGTATTTGTACTGGATTTCCATCAATGTGTTTGGCCGAACGGAACCTCTCGATCCATTTGTCCATGCTTTGTTTAAAGTCATCTTTCGGTCTAAAACCATCCACTCGCATGGCTCCTAGGAAATGTCCAGTTCCTTTTCCAACTTGTTCTGCGGCAACGCCATGAAAGCCCGCAGTGGCGAAAGGAGGTACCCATGGTCCAAAATTTGCTCCTGAAAGTACGCCTGAAAATATATCTACTACTGCTCCCAAGCCATATCCTTTGTGACTTCCATGCTCTCTGTCGCCACCTAATGGCAATAGTCCACCGCCTTCTTTTACAGCATTTGCATTGTCGGTGGGGTCACCATTTTCGTCTTGAACCCAGCCCATTGGTGCATTCAAACCTTTTCTTTGTAAGATTTCCATTTTACCATATGCTACCGCAGTTGTGGCAAAATCAGCTAAAAAAGCAGGTTGTTTATCTGCCGGAACCGCCACAGCAATTGGATTTGTGCCTAATAATTTTTCTTTAGAAAAGGTCGGAACAACCAAGGGAGCAGCATTGGTCATGGCCCAGCCAATCATGTCATGTTCCAACGCTTGGGAAGCATGATAGCCAGCAATGCCAAAATGGTTGGAATTTTGAACAGAAATCCAGCCAGATCCAGCCTTTTTAGCTTTTTTTATCGCCAATTTCATAGCGAATGGTGCTACAACTAATCCAAGACCCTTGTCACCATCAATAGTAGCAGTGCTTGGTGTTTCATAAACTATGGTAATATTTGGCTTTGGATTGAGTCTTCCATGGTCAAAAAGGCGAACGTAACCAGCCAAACGAGCAACACCATGGGAATCAACGCCATTCAAATCTGCGTTTATAAGCACATCGGCAGATAATTTAGCATCTTTTGTGCTGCAGCCTATGGCTTTAAAAATATTTTCTGTAAATTTTCGAACCCTATCTTGAGCGTACATTTTATTCCTTGTTTTCGGGTGCAAAATTATTAAAAATAACCCGAGCTTGTAAGGTTCAGAAAAAAGAATTAACGAGAAATGAAGTTTTTTGAGGAAAAAAGCGTTAATTCATGTAAATAATCTCAAATATGAAAATTTTAAAAACAACTTTATTCGTATTAAGTTTGGTCTCAGTTGGTTTTGCTCAAAATGTAAAAAAAGTAGAAGCTAAAATTGAAAAAGTTACGGTCTTTTTACAGCAAGCCCAAATGGAGAAATCTGTAAATACCTCGCTTGTTGCTGGAGTAACCAAATTACTAGTAGACGACATAGCCAATAATATTGACGGCAACAGTATTTTGGTTGAAGGTAAAGGTGACTTTACGCTTTTGGCTGTAAAATACAGCCCAAACCACCTGAATAATAAAATTAATGTACTTCAAGACTCTATTCAAAAGGTTCAAGCAGATATTGAAAATCTAGAAATGCTTTTTGCTGTTGCTCAAAACGAGGAAAAAATGATTATGGCCAACGCCAATGTAAAAAGCGAAAAGGATGGACTTTTACCAGAAGACTTAAAAGAAATGATAGATTTTTTCAGAGTAAAACTTACGGAAGTAGGAGCGAGGCGTTTACAAATTCAAAGACAAATGCAGCCTTTGAAAGATAAAAAAATACGTTTGGAGAAACAACTGGCAGAAGTAAGAAACAATGCATTGCCACTTGGCCAAATAGAATTGACAGTGAGTGCCTCAAAAGCCACACCAGCAAATATTAAACTGAGTTATGTAGCCTACAATGCGGGCTGGAGTCCAAATTATGACCTACGAGTAAAAGATGTAAAAAGTCCTGTTGCGATTGCTTACAAAGCAAGTGTTTATCAAAACACAGGCATAGATTGGAAAGATGTCAAGCTTTCATTGTCAACTTCTAATCCATCTGTGTCTGGGCAAAAAATGGAGCTTAATCCACAGTTTTTGAGTTTTTATGTACCGCCAGTTGTTTATCAAAGAAATGTAAAAGTTGCCAAAATGGAGGATGGTGTAGCCATGGCTGCACCGATGGCCATGGCGGATATGGAGGTGGCTTCTAAGACAGTTTCGGTGGTTGAAACCTCCATGTCAGTGAATTTTGATTTGGGAAACACTTACAGCATACCCACTGGTGGGCAACCTGAAGCCGTAGAGATTCAAACTTACAGTGCTGAAGCAGACTACAAAAGCGTAATTACGCCAAAAATTGATTTGAACGCCTTTTTGGTAGCCGAACTTAAAAATTGGGAAAAGTATAAATTGCTTTCAGGAGAGGCAAATGTGTATTTTGAGAACAAGTTTATTGGTAAAACTTACCTCAACGAACAAAGTGTTGATAATAAACTGAAACTCAGCCTTGGCAGGGATACAAGAATAATTGGTAAAAGAGAAGAAATAGAGAACTTTAAAACTAGAAAAACGATTGGTTCTAATATCAGAGAGAGTTTTGGTTATAATATTTCGGTAAGAAATACAAAATCAGAAACGATAAAAGTGGTTTTGGAAGATCAAGTTTCGGTTTCGCAAGATTCTGACATTGAGGTAAATGTAGAGGATTTGCAGGGTGGGGTTTTGGAAGCAAATACTGGAAAAGTAACTTGGGAATTTGATTTGCCGGCGTCTCAAAATAAGGAATTCTCTTTGAAATACACGGTTAAATATCCCAAAGACAAACGAATCAATAATTTGTAATTATGGAAGGAAGTTTAGGAAAGCTCGTAAATAAGTTCTTGTCATATTTTATAAGAGGGCTACTTTTTGTGGCTCCAGTGGGTTTTACAATACTTATTCTTTATAGTGCATTTGACTTCGTAGACAGTTTGGTAAGAATCAAATTTAGTTGGGATAACCCCAATCAAGAGTTTTTTGTGCCTGGTCTTGGTTTTATGATTGTGCTATTCGGAACGGCTTTTATAGGTTTTGTTTTTACGCGTCTACTACCGCAAACCATTCAGAATTGGTTGGAGAATGGTATGAAGCACCTGCCCATTGTAAAGATATTTTACACAGCCTTCAAAGATTTGGTTTCGGCGTTTGTGGGGGATAAAAAGAAATTTAAAACGGGTGTATTGGTTACCCTTAATAAAGATTCAAATATTCGTAAACTTGGTTTTTTAACGCAAGATGGTTTAGATGTTTTTGGCTTACCTGATATGGTAAGCGTCTATTGTCCACATGCTTACGCTTTTTCTGGAGATATGTTCGTAGTACCTAAAGATCAGGTAGAGATTTTACCCATCTCTAGTGCAGAGGTTATGAAAATCATAGTTTCAGGAGGGGTTTCTTTTTCTGATTCCAACACATGAGAAAACTTATTTTTCTAATTTTATTAACTTCTGCGAAAATTGTTTTTGGCCAAGAACCTCACCAAAAAGAAGCACTACAAGTAGAAGAACTTATTGAAAAAAACAATCCTAATCTTTATAAAACTATCCAAAGAGGTGGGAATTTTTTGGTTTTGGATAATTATAGAAACCAGAAAAGGCGAAGATATTATGTTGGAGATATGTTTGGATTTAAAACCAAAAGTGGAGATTTTTTTCAAGAGGAATTGAGCGAAATTGGCGATTCTACACTGACAATAATGCACTATAACAATGTGGAACGAAAACTAGAAACTTGGGTTATCAAAGTTTCTGACATTAGAAAAGTTTATAGAAGGGAGGTTTACAAAGGCATTAAATGGGGCTTAGGCTGGGGAAGTTTAGCTGCTTTCGTACCTATTTTTTACGACTGGATACAGTTTGGCCGTTCCCCTGCTCAAAACACCGAGGCTCTTATTTTGATTCCAGCTATTCAGGCTGGTTCAATTGTGATTGCCAACCGTTCCAAATTTTTTAATGGCATCAAACTCAATGACAACAAGCACTTGAAAGTTTTCAAGAGTTACTGAATCAACAATCTACACTATTCACTGTAACTGCCAAGCCGCCTTGTGAAGTTTCTTTGTATTTAAGGTTCATGTCCAGAGCCGTTTCCCACATAGTGGCTATTACTTTGTCCAAAGGCACTTTAGTTTCTTTCGGATCTGTGCCAAGTGCAAGCTCGGCGGCTGTAATGGCTTTTAAAGCTCCCATTGAATTTCGCTCTATGCAAGGGATTTGAACCAAACCTCCTATTGGGTCACACGTCAATCCCAAGTGATGTTCCATCGCTTTTTCTGCAGCCACTAAAACTTGTTCAGGTGTTCCGCCTTGAAGTTCGCACAATGCAGCAGCGGCCATCGCTGACGAAACTCCAATTTCTGCTTGACAACCACCCATAGCCGCCGAAATGGTAGCTCCTTTTTTAAATATGCTTCCAATTTCACCCGCTACCAACAAAAACCTTTTGATTTCTTCAAAACCAGCATGGTGGTTTTCAATCATCAAATAGTACATCAAAACAGCAGGAATAACACCAGAACTTCCATTTGTGGGTGCAGTTACCACTTTTCCCAATGATGCATTTACCTCATTTACACTTATTGCAAAACAGCTTACCCATTTTAGAATTTGTCTGAACTTTACTTCTGTTTTTCTTAATTTATACAACCAATCGTCCAAATTCAAAATGTTTTCAGGGCCATTGAGGTCGGTATAAAACTCGCTTGCTCGTCGTTTTACGTTTAATCCACCAGGCAAAATACCGCCAGTGGTACAGCCGATATACATACACTCGAGCATTGTTTTCCAAATTTTTTCAATCTGCAAATCAATATTTTCTTTATTATTAAGTGCCAGCTCGTTTTCATAAACAACATCAGATATTTTTCGTGCTTTGCAATATGTCAATAATTCCAGTCCATTTTGAATCGGATAAGGAATTGTTTTGGAATCTTTTTCTATGGAATTTTCACTTTCTGTGCAAATAAATCCCCCTCCAATCGAATAATAGGTTTCTGAAATTTCATCGCTCAAAGTTGAAGCTGTAAATCGTATTCCGTTTGGATGAAACGGCAAAAAATGCTTGTAATAAATGATATTTTTTTCAAAAGAGAAAGGTATTTCTTGATCAAAGTTTAATTTTAGTTTTCCTTCGGTTTTAACCTGAGCTATGCAAGTTGGAATTTTTCTCGGTTCTATTTCTTCTGGTATTTCACCTGTAAGTCCCATAACAACAGCAATATCAGTAGCGTGGCCTTTGCCAGTAAGAGATAGAGAGCCGAAGAGTTCCACACTGATACTTACTACGGATTTTATAGGTATGTTTAAGGTTTGTAAAAACCTATTGGCGGCTTTCCAAGGTCCAAGCGTATGGGAACTGGAGGGGCCGATACCGATTTTTAACATATCAAATACCGATATTATTTCCATTAGGGTTTATTAGTTTGTTGCTCAAATTTGCATAGTTTTTTGGAAGAAATTACGGTAAAACTATAAAATGTTAAATTATCTTTGTGATTTATAATATTAATTTCATTCAATGCATCGTATTTTAGTAAAAAAACAATCAGGAGGTATAAAAGCGAAAATCAGACTGGCTTCTTCAAAAAGTGAAAGTAATAGGGCTTTGATAATCAATGCTTTGTCAGGTTTTGGGGGAGAATTGCAAAATCTTTCAACAGCCAGAGATACCCAAACGATGATTCGTTTACTAAAATCGGAAGATCCCGTAGCTGATGTTTTAGATGCTGGTACTACCATGCGTTTTTTGACAGCTTATTTTGCTATAACCAATCAAACCAAAACCATGACAGGCACTCCAAGGATGTGCGAACGTCCGATTGGTATTTTGGTAGATGCTTTAAGGTCAATAGGTTGTGAAATAGATTATCTTGGAAAAGAAGGATATCCTCCAACACAATTGAAGGGTTTTTCCAAACAAAAAAATAACGAAATATCGATAAGAGGAGATGTCAGTAGTCAGTATATTTCGGCTTTATTGATGATAAGCCCACTATTGCCAAATGGGTTATCCATTAATTTATTAGGCGAAATTGGTTCTATTCCGTATATCACCATGACCATCAAACAAATGGAAGCTTTTGGTGTAAAAGTTTCAGCAGATTGGGATGCAAAAAAGCTCTCAGTTGAGGCTCAAAAGTATCAACCAACCAGCTACCAAATAGAATCTGATTGGTCTGGTGCATCCTATTGGTATTCTGTAGTTGCATTGGCAGAGAATACTGATGTAGAAATAGAGCTTTTGGGATTGAAAGAAAATTCATTGCAAGGAGACAGTGTCATTGTCAATATCATGTCTGAATTAGGTGTAAAAAGTACTTTCACTCCAGATGGGGTATTACTTCAAAAAACCATGGCAAACCCTACTTTTAAGTGGGATTTTACAGATTGCCCAGACCTAGCTCAAACGGTTGCGGTCGTTTTAGTTGCAAAAAAAATAAAAGGCATTTTCACTGGTTTGGAAAGTTTGAAAATAAAGGAAACTGACAGAGTGGTTGCCTTGCAAAATGAATTGGCTAAAATAGGAGGGACACTTGAAGAGGTGGAGGCTAAAACTAGATATGAAGTTAATTCTGGTGGAAGCTGGACAAAAACTCCAACTTTCGAAACTTATGATGATCACCGTATGGCCATGGCTTTTGCTCCTTTGGCAATGATTTCGGATGTTATTATTGAAGAGCCAGGCGTGGTGGCCAAGTCTTATCCTAGTTATTGGGATGATTTGAGCAAGATTGTATCTTTGGAAGAATTGAATTGAAAAATTAAGCAAGATGAAACAAGTACTAATCGTTTTTCTTTGGTGTATTGGTCATTGTTCGATGGCTCAGGTGCAGGTTGCTCCAGATACTTCAAAAGCTCCTAAACCCATGGTTTTGGATAAAAAAACTTACAAGATGGACATTCCTAAAGGATGGAGAATTCAAGATAATTGCCAAGAAACCCTCTGTAGTTTGTTATCCCCATCGGATACTTTAAGTTATATTGATAGATTTGTAGATAATATCAATATCACAGTAGACAAACTCCCCAGTGCCAATTATACCGTAGATAAATATGCTCAGTTTTCAATAACTTATTTGCCCACTGTAGTTAAAAACTTCAAAATAGTGGAAAAGAAAAAACTGAAACCTAATGTTTATATGATCACCTACAAAGGTGAGAAGAGTGGATATGCACAAACTTGGAGGCAGTATTATTATATTAAAAATGCCAAGGTTTTTATAGTTACTTTCGCCTGTGAAACCGAAAAATACGCTTACTATAAGGATATTGTAGAACCTTATTTGAGTAGTTTTAAGTTGAAATAGAGATTTAGAAGCCTCCTTTGTCTTTATTAATGGTGAAAAGATACGTAGTTTTTTTTTAACATGAAGAGATTAAGAGATGAAGGTAAATGAAGGTTGGAGTTTGTCTTAATGCTCTTAATACCTTAATTTTCTTAATGTTATAAAAAGGCACTGGTTATTTTAACATGAAGTGATTAAGGTAAATGAAGGTTGAGGATTGTCTTAATGCTCTTAATACCTTAATTTTCTTAATGTTATAAAAAGACGTATATTTTTTCCTAAAAAGCGTATTTATATTTAAGTTTTTGTGGTCATCAAAAATATTTTAATGCACCGCTTTAAAGGTTGCAAAAACTACTCATGATAAAAAACACGCTTTACTCTTTCGCTTACACCAGTTAATAACTCATAGGGGATCGTTCCGATGGCCGCTGCTAAGTCGTTGATATGTGGCTTTTTGCCGAACATTATTACTTGATCTCCTTCTTTGCAGGAAGTGTTACTGACGTCTATCATCGTCATGTCCATACAAACATTTCCAACTACCGGGCATAACACATCATTTACCAATACTTGGCCAACACCTCTACTGAACCCTCTGTCATAACCATCTGCATATCCGATTGCCAATGTCGCAATTTTTGATTCTTTGTCAATAATTCCTCTGCGACTATATCCAACCGTTTCACCTTTACTTAGAGTTTTTATTTGTGAAATGGTAGTTTTTAGTGTCCCAACTACCTCTAAAGCATTGGGCTCAATTCCCGATGATTCAATGCCATATAAGCCAATTCCCAATCTTACCATGTCATATTTTGCTTCTGGAAATCTTATAATTCCTGCGGAGTTACAAATATGACGTAGTGGTTTGTAGTTTAGTTTTGAAGTGATTTTTGAAGATAAAAGATCAAATTGAGCGATTTGTCTTTTTGAAAAATCAATATGTTCCGCCTCGTCCGCACCCACCAAATGACTAAAGATTGAGGCAATTTCTACATTTGGCGTTGCATTTATTTGTTCTACTAAAGTCTCCAAATCTTCTTCAATAAATCCCAGTCGGTGCATTCCTGTATCTAATTTCAAATGTATTTTTGAATTAGAATCGGGATAAAGATGGGCTTTGAAATGAGAATAAGCCTTTAAAGTTCTTAGACTATAGATCTCTGGCTCTAGGTCGTATTCAAACAGCTTGTGGTAGGTTTCAGGGTCAGAATTCAAAACCAAAATAGGCAGCTTTATACCGTTTTGTCTTAAAACTACGCCTTCGTCTGGGTAAGCTACTGATAGATAATCGACTCTGTGATACTGCAGCCAACTCGCCACTTCCATGCTTCCGCTACCGTAAGCAAAAGCTTTTACCATGACCATTATTTTGGTTTGATTGCCAATTTTATTTCGGTAATAGTTGAGGTTGTGGGTCAATGAATCAAGATTTACCTCAAAAACGGTTCCATGAACTTTCATGACCAGTTTATTGACGATTTTCTCAAAAGCAAATGGTCTGGCTCCTTTTACCAAAATCAAGGAGTTGCTCAGCTGTTCAAAATTGAATAAGCTCAAAAAATCTGAAGTATTTTCATAAAAGAAGCTATTTACATTAGAGGCACTTGAAAAAAACTCTTTTTGGTGGAAAAACTTAGGACCAATACCAATCAAAATACTGATATTTTGTGATTTGATTAAATCTCTTAGACTTTGGAGAAGTTCGGATTCTTGTAAGCCTGATTGAAGTATGTCGCTCACAATCAGTACTTTTTGGCGTTTGGTATGGTGCTGGCTCATAAAGTTTAGTGCCATTTTTAATCCACCCAAATCGTTGTTATAAGTGTCGTCTATAATATAGTTGTCGTTGGTTCCTTGTTTCAGCTCAAGCCTCATGGCTACTGGTCGAAGCAATTTGAATTTCTCAAAAAAAGCGACTAAGTTGATTTTCGATTGCGAATTGAGGTACAATCCGGTATATGCACAATGCACGGCATTTTCAATAGAAGCATGGTCGGTAAATGGTAATTCAAAATCGTAACTTTCGCCTAGCCAGTTTATTTCTATTTGAGTGCCCGTTTCAGTCAGCTGAGTCTCCACCCAGTTTTCTCCAATTCTATTTCTAGACCAACTAATAAGTTGAATATTTGGATTTACTGCCTTTAAAAGAATGGCCAGTTCTTCGTTGATTTCTTTGTAATCTTTACAATAAACCAGCACTTTTGACGACTTGAAAAGCCGAAGTTTTTCAGTGATTTTTTGTTTTAAGCTTTTAAAACCTTCATTGTGAGCAGGACCAATATTAGTAAAAATACCGATTTCTGGTTTTATAATATTTTCCAGATTCTGCATTTCATTTTGCAAAGAAATACCAGCTTCAAATATTCCCAAATTGCTCTTTTCGTTCATTTCCCATACAGATAGAGCAACTCCTATTTGTGAATTATAACTTCTTGGACTTTTAACAATCTCAAAATCAGATTCTAACAAAAAGTGAAGCCACTCTTTTACAATAGTTTTGCCATTGCTTCCTGTTATACCAATGACAGGATATTTGAAGAGTTTTCTTTTTTCAGCAGCAAGATTTTGTAAGGCTTTGATACTGTTTTGGACTACAAATGCCTTTAAATCAGGATTTTCTAAAAAGGCTTTTAAGTTTAAATCTCCGTTAACTACTTCATTTTCAACCACAAATTCCTTAATGCCTTTCTCAAAAAGTTGTTGAATAAACTGATGACCATTATGCCTTTCACCTTTTATAGCAAAGAAAATACTGGAAGCAGGGTCTGAAAGAAACCTGCTGTCAGTTAATAGTATTTTGCAATTGGTGGTTATTTGATCGGTCTCAATTAACATTATTATTTATAAATTATTAGGTTATATTTAGCTGGAAGCAACAGATTTGAAATGATTTAATAAGGCTTTATAGGCTTGGATTTCCATAGTTTTTGCTTGTTCATTCCATCCAAGTTCATTGGCCATCAAATTTGTTACAGATTCTAGTGATTCTAAGCAAGCGTTCCAGTCTAATATTTCCCAACGAGTTCTTCTTGCGAAAAAATCTCTGAGTTTCTGTGCCATTTCAAACTGACAAGAGTAAATGACTTCGGCTTTTATGAAAGGGTATTCTAAATGTATCTTAGAAATAAGTTCTGGTCTTTGTTCAATTAAACTTAGAATTTTTGGAGTTTGATCTCCGTAACTATGTATTAGATGTTCAAAGCATTCTAGTGGAAAGTTTTCAGGCCTTTTTATATGAAAAATGGTTTGGCTTCCCAATAATTTAAAATCTTTGGTTTTACATGCATTTTTATTTTTCAAAACCTCACCTATTGCATCACAAGTATCCTGAGCCATCAGTCTGTAGGTAGTCCATTTTCCACCTAGAAGACTTATTAAACCTGATTCCTCATCTATTTCAACTTCGTGGTCGCGGAGGAGTGTTTTGGTGTCGTTAGGGTTTTTCTTTTTGGTAGAAATCAATGGTCTAATACCTCCAAAGCCACTTTTTATTTCATTTTTATTGGGAATGGCTTTCAAATATCTTTCGGCCGTTTCTAATAAATAATCGATTTCTGAATTGTTCAAAAGCGGTTCCTCGTTTAGATTATCATATTTTGTGTCTGTGGTACCAATCATAATTTCCGATTGGAATGGAATCACAAAAACCAATCTCCCATCTTTGGTTTTGGGTATTAGAAGGGCTTTTTCTCCCGTAAAATACTTTTTAGGAATAACTATATGAACACCTTTGGAGGGTTTAATTCTACCTTCCTCAGTTGGATTGGCCAAAATGCGAATATGGTCCGCAAATGGTCCAGTACAATTTACAAATAGTGTGCTTTTTATTTCAAAATATTCACCATTAATCACGTTTTTTAGATTAGCCCCAATGATTTTATTAGATTTATCTTTCTTAAAATCAATGAGCTCTAGGTAATTGGCTGTAGCCACACCTTGCTGATGGGATGTTTGTGATAGTGCTAATGCAAATCGTGCATCGTCAAGTTGCCCATCATAATACATGACTGCACTATGGGCTTTTTGTGTGATATCAGGACTCCCTAAAATCATTTCCTTTTTTGAAAGCCATCTGGCGGCAGGAAGTTGGTCTTTTGAAGCAAACCAACCATACATTTTTAGGCCAATGGTATAATATAAGCCTTCAACAAAACTAAATACTGGCGTAATTATGCCTAGTGGACGAGACAAATGAGATCCATTTGATAGTAAATATTTCCTTTCGGCTAGACCATGCTTTACCTGTTTAAGTTGTCCAAAATCAAGATTTTTAAAAGCTTGTTCTAAATACCTAACTCCACCATGAATCAGTTTGGTTGATTTTGAAGAAGTTTCACAGCTAAAGTCGCCTTTGTCTATTAGTGCCACTTTAAAGCCTCGCAAGGCTGCGTCCAAAGCTACACCCGCACCACTTGCTCCTGCACCAATTACGCAAACATCGAAATGTTCGGTTTTGATTCTTTCTAAGTTATCATTTCTGTTCATTTAAGCTAATTTATGAACGCCCTCGCTCAGGTTTGCCGTATAAATTTCTGGATTTATGCCAAATTTATGAAAGTATGCCAATTTTATTTTTTCTCTAAAATCTGCCTCTGCCTCTTTCTTAATGAGGTTTAAAGTGCAACCTCCAAAGCCACCACCCATCATCCTACTTCCTAAAACGCCATCTATTTTTCGTGCTTCAATTGCCAAAAAATCAAGTTCATCACAACTTACTTCATATATTTTGCTTAGTCCTTCGTGCGTTTGGTTCATGATTTCTCCTAACTTCACAAAATCATGTTGCACTAAGGCTTCTGAAGCTAACATAACGCGTTCTTTTTCATCTAAAATATATTTACATCTGTTATAGGTGATTGGGTCAAGATCAGCTTTGATTTGCTCCAACTGCTGAAAATTGGCATCTCTGAGAGATTTTATGTTTCCAAATTCTTTGTTCAAGGCTTCAACTCCTGCTTGGCATTGATTTCTTCTGACATTATATTCAGTATCGGCGAGATTGTGCTGCACTGCACTATTTACTAAAATAAACGTATGATCTTTAAATTCTGCTGGGATATAATCGTGTTCAAGTTTTTTACAATCTAGCCTTATTACGTGATTTTTTCTAGAAAAAAGCGAAGCATACATGTCCATTATTCCGCATTTTACCCCTACGTAATTATGCTCAGTAGCTTGGGCTATTTTAGCCAGTTGTAAAAGATCGAGTTTGAATCCAAAAATTTCATTTAAGCCAAAACCAATTCCTGCCTCTACTGCCGCTGAGGAGGAAAGACCGGCACCATTCGGAATATCTCCACCGAAACAGACATTTATTCCTTTTTCAAAATCAAAACCTAGTTGTTTGATTTCTAAAATTACCCCAACTAAATGGTTCGACCAGTCATTAGGTTTGTTTATTATACTATTTATGTTATCAGCCTCAAAATAGCTTTCTAGGTCAATGGCTGATATGCAAAGTTTTGAATCCTCTCTTTTTCCAATGCTAAAATATATGGCTTTGTCGATGGCTGATGGCATTACAAAACCATTGTTATAATCAGCATGTTCACCAAGAATATTAATTCTCCCTGGAGCTTTTATTTTTATATCAGATTTTTTTCCGAATAATGAAAGGTATCGGTCTTCTATTTTTCCTGAAATGTCCAAAGGAATATTGTTTGATATTATATAAAATACAAATTTTGCTAAAAAAGCAATAGCGTACATTATTTCCTACAAAGTTTTTGTGTTAAAAAATGCTATTGATTATAAATTAAGATACTTTGAATATTTGCGAAGTCGAAATTATACCAATTATTCAAGGATTCCACGATTTTCAATTTTCATTCTTCAGTTTGCCTTATGAAAACTTCTTTCCAAAACCTGACTTAAATCATAATAATCAGGTTCATTAATCATGTTTTGAGGATACCCTAGCTTATAATTTTGAGGTGTTAAAAAGTTTACAAATCAAATTAACAGCTATGCGATTATTTACCAAACCACTATTAAGCTCTTCCAGCTCAGATTCATCGGGTGCATTAGAAGGTTTTTACTACGACAACAAGATAGTGAAAGCCTTTATTATTGTTACGGTTATTTTCGGAGTGGTGGGAATGCTTGCCGGCCTTACAGCCGCTCTGCAGCTATTTTGGCCTGCTGCAAACCTAAATCTCCCATATACTACATTTGGTAGATTGAGGCCATTACACACCAATGCTATTATTTTTGCCTTTGTGGGCAACGGTATGTTTGCAGGGGTTTATTATTCAACACAAAGGCTTCTCAAAGGTCCTATGTTGAGTCCAATTTTAAGTTGGATTCACTTTTGGGGATGGCAATTGATTATTGTTGCAGCAGCAGTTTCATTGCCTTTAGGTATTACCACTGGTAAAGAATATGCTGAATTAGAATGGCCCATTGATATAGCCATTACCTTGGTTTGGGTAGTTTTTGCGATTAATTTCATAGGAGCCATCATAAAAAGAAGAGAAAGACACATGTATGTGGCTCTTTGGTTCTATATAGCTACCATCGTAACAATCGCTATGTTGCACATTGTCAATTCTTTGGCTTTACCAGTTACCTTGTTTAAAAGTTACACATTATTCGCTGGTGTTCAAGATGCCCTTGTGCAATGGTGGTATGGCCACAATGCGGTTGCATTTTTTCTTACTACTCCAATACTTGGTTTGATGTACTACTTTTTACCAAAAGCGGCTAATAGACCAGTATATTCCTATAAATTATCCATCATTCACTTCTGGTCATTGATATTCTTATATATCTGGGCTGGTCCTCATCACCTGTTATATACTTCACTTCCTGATTGGGCTCAAAGTTTGGGAACAGTTTTCTCAGTAATGTTGCTCGCTCCATCTTGGGGTGGTATGCTGAATGGACTTCTTACACTTAGAGGTGCATGGGACAGAGTGAGAGAAAATCCAGTTTTAAAGTTTTTCGTAGTTGCTGTAACGGCCTACGGTATGTCCACTTTCGAAGGACCCATGCTTTCTTTGAAAAACGTAAACGCAATATCACACTATACCGACTGGACCATCGCCCACGTACACATCGGTGGTCTTGGATGGAACGGCTTTATGACTTTTGGTATGTTCTATTATCTAGTACCAAAAATGTGGAGAACCAATTTATACTCAGTGAAATTAGCGAATGTCCACTTCTGGTTAGGTACATTGGGAATAGTTTTTTACGCTCTACCCCTTTATTGGGCTGGCTTTACCCAAAGTTTAATGTGGAAAGAATTCACAAAAGACGGTTTCTTAGCTTATCCAAACTTCCTAGAAACAGTTACCCAAATATTGCCTATGTATATGGCAAGAGCTTTTGGAGGTACATTATACTTGGCAGGTACTTTGGTGATGGTTTATAATTTAATGAAAACTGCTGGAACTGGGGAGTTCTTAGCCCACGAATACGACGAAGCTCCAGCTTTGAATCACAAACTAAAAGTAGGCGGTGCATTCCATACCATGTTAGAGCGTAAACCAATATTGTTTACAGTTTTAGCTTTCGTGGCTGTATTGATAGGTGGAGTTGTTGAGTTTGTGCCTACATGGTTGATTGACTCTAACATCCCAACTATTGCAAGTGTAAAACCTTACACACCTCTTGAGCTAGAAGGAAGAGACATTTATGTTAGAGAGGGTTGTTACAATTGTCACTCTCAGATGATTAGACCATTTAGATCAGAAACTGAGCGTTATGGCGAGTACTCAAAATCAGGTGAGTTTGTATATGACCACCCTTTCCAATGGGGATCTAAACGTACGGGTCCAGATTTGCACCGCGAAGGTGGTAAATATCCTGACTCTTGGCACTATAACCACATGTTGGAGCCTACTTCCATGTCTCCAGGTTCTATCATGCCAGCCTACCCATGGTTGTTTGATGATGAGTTAAACACCACCAACACTGCAACCAAAATTAGAACAATGCGTACGCTTGGCGTGCCTTATGAGGAAGGTTATGAAGACCAAGCTGTGGCAGATCTCAATGAACAAGCAGAAGGGATTTCTAAAAACCTAGCTGATGCCAAAATAAAAGTGGGCAAGGAAAAGGAGATTATTGCCCTAATAGCTTATTTACAAAGAATGGGTACAGATATCAAAAATGAAGCTACAGCATTAAAATAATGAGAAAACGCACGCACAGAATGAAAACTGTGGGTGCTAAACTAAATAACATTATGATTAAGAACTCGCTTGCTTCCATTTCCGATGTG
>JAIPAJ010000060.1 GCA_021740125.1 Leadbetterella sp.
CGTTCATCGAGAAAGTAATGAATGTACCTAAAGAGCAAGTAGATAGTATATTGATTTGGGGACTTTGCTTGGGTACACCTTTCTTTGTTTTGTTTGGTTGGTTATCCGATAAAATCGGAAGAAAATGGATTATGATGGCTGGTATGTTGGTAGCTATATTATCTTACCGAACCATATATTCTAACATGTATGATAGAGCGGATATCAAGCTAAAAACTGAAATTGTTGACAAAGCCACTTCGATTGCAGAAATAAAAGAAAATGCCAAAAACAAAAATGGTGGTATGGACTCTGTCTATATAGTAACCAAAGCTTTTGAAGACGGTACGACTTATAAAGAAGTGAAAACCGTAACTTTAAACAATGGGGCCGTGGATATGAAAGATGGAAAAGCTGTAGTTGATGTCAAAAAGACAGTCACAATAAGCGATTCAGATAAGTGGTTTTTGGTTTTAATGGTCTTTATTCAGATGCTTTTCGTAACCATGGTTTACGGTCCAGTGGCTGCATTTTTAGTAGAAATGTTCCCCGTAAAAATCAGATACACGTCGATGTCCTTGCCTTATCATATCGGAAATGGTATATTCGGAGGATTATTGCCAGCCATAGCAACTTTCTTGGTAACCAACGCCAAAGGTCTCAACGATAAGGCAAAAGAGGCAGGACTTGAAATAATGCCAGTTGAAAAACCTTACTTGGAAGGACTTTGGTATCCTATTATTATTGCGGGCATTTGTTTCATCATAGGAACCATCTATCTGGATAGTAAAGACAATAAAGTTAACGATTAATCATAAACCATCATTTTATTTTATATTATCATGAATATCTTAAAGAAATTATTAGGTGTAGTTTGGATACTTATTGGTCTAGCTGCGGTGTATTATTTAATCATCAATCAGGCAATTCCATTATGGAAAAAAGGCGGAGAAAATAGAATACCCGCTGTCATATATACGGTTATTCTAGGGCCTATGATTGCTGGCTCACTTGGTGCTTTTGGCTTATTCTCTATCCAGGGAGAATACGACGAAAAATAAAAAAATTGCCAGAATATGCGTACTGTTCAGGCACAATAAAAAGATTATAGTTTTTAATATTTTTTGAATTTTTACAGTCAAATATTTTATTGAAAAATTATAGTGTTAGGGTTAAATACAGCAATATATGCCAATTGAGAGTAAAATCCGTTGGCATATATTCTCAAAAAACCTTAAAAACATATTATCAAATGGGAAACAAGACCAAAGAACAAAAGCTATTTTTACTTTTCATACTGTTATTAGTTTTATTGAATTTTCCGATAATTTCGATTATTCAAAATGACCAATATATTGTGGGTTTTCCTTTGAAAATAGTAATAGTTTTTATTATTTGGTTTACTATTATAATGTTTGCGGCGATTTTCGTGAATCGAAAAAAATGAATGGATTTTTAATCTCAGTAGTTTCTGTACTCTACTTAGGTTTCTTATTTTACTTGGCTTTTGTGGCCGAACGTTTCAAAAGTAAAAAAAAGAGCCTGATTGACAATCCCTATGTCTATGCCCTATCGCTTTCGGTGTATTGCACGGCGTGGACATTTTATGGAAGTGTGGGTAGAGTTAAGCAAACCGGTCTTGAATTTCTCTCGGTTTATATAGGTCCTACCTTGGTGATGTTGCTGGGCTGGAGTGTTTTGAGAAAAATCATCCGAATATCTCATGTGCACAGTATTACAAGCGTAGCCGACTTCATTTCTGCCAGATATGGCAAATATCGTTCTTTGGGAGTTTGGGTTACTATTATTTCGCTTTTGGCGGGAATTCCATATATCGGTTTGCAAATCAAGGCTATTTCTAAAAGTTTTGAAATATTGTCTGGTATGACACATGGCCAATATTTTTACCAAGAACCGGCATTCTATATTTCTATGCTTTTGGTGGTTTTTACCATACTTTTTGGAACTCGTAAAGTCCAAGCCAACGAAACCCACGAAGGTATGATATTCGCTATAGCTTCAGAAAGTATTTTCAAGCTTTTAGCTTTTTTGGCGGTGGGTATTTTCGTTACATTTTGGATGAATGATGGCTTTGCAGATGTTTTTGAGAAACATTATTATCAAAAAGAAATCCAAAAAGCTTTCGATTTTGAGAAGCAACCGGGTTACGGCAACTGGTTCATGCATATTTTGGTTTCAGCTTTTTCATTTATGTTTTTGCCCAGACAATTTCAGGTAGCTGTCGTCGAAAATCAGAATGAGAACAATCTAAAGCAGGCCATTTGGTTATTACCACTTTATATGTTTTTGATCGATATTTTTGTGATACCCATCGCACTTACTGGTAGTTCAATATTCGCTGGCAATCCTAACATTCTTGCTGATAATTACGTGATTGAACTTCCGCTCAGTGTGTCTGCTAATATCATAGCACTTATTGCTTACATCGGTGGTTTTTCTGCTGCAACAGGTATGATTATCGTCGAAACCATAGCCATAAGTACCATGCTTACCAATAGTTTGGTGTTACCAGCTCTCTTAGAAAACAAAAGATTTAAAGAAAAATACACATTCCGTATTATCAATTTTGCGGTATGGATTCGTCGAGGGGCTATTATTTTGACGGTTCTTCTCGGTTTTTTTTATTATAAAACTGTTGCCAGTTATTTCTCACTTGTCTCTATTGGTTTGATTGCTTTTGTGGCTATCGGTCAGTTTGGGCCTATTATTTTGGGCGGAATTTTCTGGAAAGGAGCCACTAAAGCTGGAGCATTAATGGGGCTATTATCAGGTTTCACCATTTGGTTGTTTTCGCTCATTTTACCATCACTTCTAACCGATTCGTCGGGCCAATATATCAACACTTTTGTTGCGGGTTTCTTCGAGTTTTTTGCACATTTCAAAATCCAAGGTTTTGATGATATTTCGAACACCACTTTTTGGAGTTTATTGGTGAATTCTCTCTTATATTTTGTGGTTTCTATGTGCACTGAAGTTACGCCTTCAGAAGCTAAGCAAGCATTGCTTTTTGTGGATGTTTTTAAATATTCTACCAAAGAAGGTCAGTCCGTTTTGTGGAAAGGAAAGGCTAGAAATGAGCATTTGATAGAGCTTTTGGTGAGTTTTATTGGTAGTATGCAAGCTAAAGAAGAACTAGAAGACTTTGCTCGAAAAAACAATATAGATTTGAAAGACGTCACTGCGGATCCCAAGTTGGTGAGTTATGTTGAAAATACCATCAGTAGCATTATTGGTACATCCACGGCTCGTATGTTGGTGGCCTCCATTACCAAAGAAGAAGTGGTGAGTATAGACGAGATTTTGGAGGTGTTAAAACGCTCTCAAAAGATTGTGGAAGACAACCAAGAGCTTAAAAATAAGACACATCAGCTGGAAAAACTCTCGAAAGAACTTAAAACCACTAATGAGAAATTACAAAAATCAGATACTATCAAAAATGAATTTCTGACCACCGTAACACATGAAATAAGAACACCGCTAACTTCAATAAAAGCACTTTCGGAAATAATCTTCGACAACGAAGATTTAGAATTTGACCAAAAAAAGATTTTTCTCAACACCATTATCGATGAAACGGATAGACTGAGCCGTCTGGTAAATCAGGTTTTGGATTTAGAGAAATATGAGTCTGGTAAGCATAAATTGATTAAAAAAAATATTGATATTCCACACCTAATTGATAATGTTTTTCTAAGAATGGAGGAGTTGGCCAAGGAGCGAAATGTAAAACTCAAAAGCTTTATTCAAAAAGATATAACTGTTTTCAATGCAGATGAAGATAAGCTAATTCAGCTACTGATTAATTTATTATCCAACGCTATAAAATTTTCAAGAGCTGAAAACGGCTGGGTTTTATTGAGTGTAGATACGAGCAAGAAGAAAGTGCTTTTTACGGTTGAAGACAATGGTGTAGGTATACCGCAAGAAATGCAAAGTAGAATATTTGAAAAATTTTATCAAGCTGATAATCAAAATTCTATAAAAGAAAAAGGCAGTGGTTTAGGTCTTTCAATAACAAGAAAAATAGTTGAAATTCATAGAGGAAGCATGTTCTTGGAGAGTATGCCTGATAAAGGCACCAAAGTAATAGTAAGTTTCCCCAATTAAAAAAAAGGTCATGATACGTAGAAATGAATTAAAAGTATTGATAGCAGACGACGAACCCAGCATCTTAATGTCTTTGGAGTTTCTTTTCAAAAAAGAAGGTTACAAAGTTCTGATAGCAAGAGATGGTCAGGAAGCCATAAATATGTTTGATTTGGAGCAACCTGCCATTATGATTTTGGACATCATGATGCCCAATGTAGATGGTTACAAGGTTTGTTCTTATGTCAAAACAAATTACAAAATAAGAGCTCCTAAAGTGGTTTTTTTAAGTGCCAAAAACAAAGAGACAGAAATAGAACACGGCTACGAATTGGGTGCTGATTTGTATATTCCCAAACCTTTTTCCACACGTGAATTAATTAAAAAAGTCAATTTGATAGCAACAGACATGTTGTAAAAAATATAAAAAATGGAGTATAATCATTTTTATCAACAAAGTGTTTTAGAAAGAGGTAAGTTTTGGGGAAGAAAAGCCTCGAAAATCGCATGGTATAAAACCCCGAAAACGGTATTGACTTTAGATAAGCATGGCTACTATAAATGGTATCCAGATGGTGAGCTGAATACCTGTTATTTGGCTGTTGATAAACATGTTAAGGATGGAAAGGGTGATGATGTAGCCATGATTTATGACTCGCCAGTAACTAATACCAAAAGGAAATATACTTATGACGAGGTCAAACTAAGAGTTTCTAAAATAGCTGGGGCATTGCGTGTTAAAGGTGTAGAAAAAGGAGATACGGTAATCATTTATATGCCTATGGTGCCTGATGCAGCATTTTCTATGTTGGCTTGTGCTCGTTTAGGGGCAATACATTCAGTAGTTTTTGGCGGATTTGCTCCACACGAATTGGCTATCAGAATTGACGATGCCAAGCCCAAAGTCATCATTTCGGCCAGTTGCGGTATTGAATTTGACAAAATCATTCCTTATAAACCACTTTTAGAAAAAGCGATACAAGAAGCTGAACATCAGCCTAGTGCTTGTCTTATTCTCCAAAGAGAAATGCACTTTTGTTCGCTTCAAGAAGGATTCGATTTTGACTTTGATGAATCTGTCAATGCAGCTGAACCAGCAGATTGTGTAAAAGTAAACGCCACTGACCCACTCTATATTCTTTATACTTCAGGCACCACATGTAATCCCAAAGGAATAGTTAGAGACAATGGTGGACATGCAGTAGCCATGCAGTTTTCGATGGATTATGTCTACAATGCCAAAAAAGGTGATGTTTTTTGGGCTGCTTCTGATGTGGGTTGGGTTGTGGGGCATTCATACATTGTTTATGCACCATTGATTGCAGGTTGCACCACCGTTTTCTTTGAAGGTAAACCAGTCAGAACGCCTGATCCAGGCACATTTTGGAGAATAATAGAAGCGTATAAAGTAAATATTTTTTTCACCGCTCCAACAGCTTTTAGGGCCATCAGAAAAGAAGACCCTGAATCAGAATATCTGAAAAAATACGATTTGTCAAGTCTGCGAACCATTTTTGTAGCGGGTGAAAGATGCGATCCATCTACACTAAAATGGTTGCAAGAAATTACCCAAAAACCAATAATAGACCATTGGTGGCAGACCGAAACGGGTTGGGCGATAGTGGCCAACATGATGGGCGTGGAGCAATTTCCGGTAAAAGAAGGCTCAGCAACAAAACCCGTTTGTGGTTACGAGGTGCAGATTCTTGATGAAACTGGAGAAATTTTAGGACCCAACCAAGAAGGATACGTGTGTATCAAAGAGCCGCTTCCTCCCGGTTGTTTACCCACGCTTTGGAACGACGACGAACGTTTTCAGGAATCGTATATGGAAAAGTTTCCTGGGTATTATTTAACCGGAGACGGCGGATATATTGACCCAGACGGCTATGTTTTCATTATGGGTAGAATTGACGATGTAATTAATGTAGCTGGTCATAGACTTTCCACCGGCGAGATGGAGGAGATTGTAAGTAGCCATAATGCCGTAGCCGAATGTGCCGTCATAGGAATCGAGGACGAACTTACAGGTCAAAAACCTTTGGGCTTGGTGGTTTTGAAAGATACTTCAACCATTTCGGAAGAGGAAGTTCAAAAGGACTTAATAGTATTGGTGCGGGCTCAAGTGGGTGCGGTGGCAGCTTTCAGAACCGTGGTGATTGTCAAAAGGTTACCCAAGACTCGTTCAGGCAAAATTTTAAGAAAAACCATGCGTATGATAGCGGACGATAAGGTATTTACGGTGCCATCAACGATAGACGATCCAGCCATTTTGGAAGAAATAAAAGTGATTTTACAAGATAACAACATAGGTTTAGTTTCGAAAAAACAATTTTAAATAAAAATACATCAATGAGAATTAGAAGTTTTGAGGATTACGAGAAAGCTTACAAAGAAAGCTTAGAAGATCCCGAGAGTTTTTGGGGTGAAGTAGCCCAAGAATTTGTGTGGAAGAAGCCATGGAAAAAAGTCTTAGAGTGGGATTTTAATAATTACGATGTCAAGTGGTTTAAAGGTGGCAAGATGAACATCACAGAGAACTGTCTCGATCGCCATGCCCACAATAAACCCAATCAGCCAGCCATCATTTGGGAACCAAACGATCCTGCTGAGGAGTCTATTACACTTACTTACAAGGTCTTATTTGATAGAGTGTGTAGCTTCGCCAATGTGCTGAAAAAGAACGGCGTAGTTAAAGGTGACATTGTGTGTATCTATATGCCGATGATTCCCGAATTGACCATTGCCGTTTTGGCTTGTGCCAGAATCGGAGCCATTCACTCGGTAGTTTTTGGTGGGTTTTCGGCCCAATCTATCGCCGACCGTATCAACGACAGCCAGTGTAAAATGGTCATCACCACCGATGGAGCAGTTCGTGGAGCAAAACACGTACCGATGAAAGATACCGTTGACGATGCCTTAATTGGTTGTCCGTCAGTGAAAAAGGTAATTGTAGCGACACATACCCGTACGCCCGTTTCGATGATTAAAGGCCGCGATGCATGGTGGGAACACGAGGTAAAACTCGTAAGTGCCGACTGCCCAGCCGAGGAAATGGACTCAGAAGATCCATTGTTTATTCTCTATACTTCGGGTTCTACAGGCAAGCCAAAAGGCGTGGTGCATACCTGTGGAGGATACATGATTTACAGCACGTACACCTTCCAGAATGTGTTCCAATATGACCCAGGTGATGTGTTTTTCTGTACTGCAGACGTGGGTTGGATTACCGGCCACTCTTACATCATTTACGGCCCACTGGCTTCAGGGGCTCAGTCTTTGATGTTTGAAGGTGTACCAACTTACCCTGACGCTGGCCGTTTCTGGGATATTATCGACAAACACAAAGTGAATATTTTCTATACCGCACCTACGGCCATAAGATCATTGATGGGCTTTGGCGATGAGTATTTCAAAGACAAAGACTTGAGTTCATTGAAAGTACTGGGCTCGGTAGGAGAGCCTATCAACGAGGAGGCATGGCATTGGTACAACGACAATATTGGTAAAGGCAAATGCCCAATTGTAGATACTTGGTGGCAGACAGAAACGGGCGGTATCATGATTTCGCCATTGGCCGGAATCACCAAAACCAAACCTTCATTTGCAACATTGCCATTGCCAGGCATTCAGCCGATGTTGGTGGATGAGCATGGCGTGGAGATAGAAGGAAACGGCGTAAACGGTAACTTGGTGATTAAATTCCCGTGGCCATCGATTATCCGCACCACTTGGGGTGACCACGAGCGTTGTAAAACGACTTATTTCTCTACTTACCCAGGCTTGTATTTTACGGGAGACGGGTGCCAAAGAGACGAAGACGGTTATTATAAAATTACGGGTAGGGTAGACGACGTAATCAACGTTTCTGGGCACAGAATAGGTACTGCTGAGGTGGAAAACGCCCTCAATATGCATACTGGCGTGGTAGAATCTGCCGTGGTGGGTTATCCGCACGATATCAAGGGGCAAGGAATTTATGCCTACATCATCTGTGAGGAAACACCAGAAGACCCAGAAATGACCAAAAGAGATATTCTGATGACCGTAACTCGTGTGATTGGACCCATAGCCAAGCCAGACAAAATATTGTTTGTGTCAGGTTTACCAAAAACCCGTTCAGGGAAAATCATGAGGCGTATCCTCAGAAAAATAGCCGAAGGGGACGTAAAAAACCTCGGAGATATTTCTACGCTCCTCGACCCAACCGTTGTCGAAGAAATTGTAAAAGGAGCTGGTTATTAAGTAATTAAATTTATAGTTTTTATGGAAAATCGGAGTCCTTTTAGGGCTTCGATTTTTTTTTTTTCATTACAGAGGCAATATTATACATATTCCAACAAAAAAGGACCAAATTTTAGCATTCAGAGTCTCCCTTCAGGGGACTCTGAATCGAGCACCAATGCTTATTTGTGATCTTAGTAAACAGCTGAGTCCCTATCGGAGACTCTGCTTCAACTTAAAAAAAGCATCAGTCATTTATAACTGATGCATAAATATTATTTCTACACAAATCTCACCTCAACAACCCCACAGGCAATTCCTTCTCCAGTAGGTTCTTATAGATAAATTGCGTTTTCAGGTTATCGAAATGTAGGCCTTTGTTACCGCCCCAGCCGTGTCTGCCGCCAGGGTAAAACATCATCTCAAAGTCCTTTTTCCTTTCTTGTAGGGCATCTATGAGCTGTATGCTGTTTTGCAGGTGTACGTTGTCGTCCATGGTGCCATGTACTATCAGCAGTTTGCCTTTGTAATTGTCCACATATTTCAATATTCCACCGTTTTCATAGCCTTCGGCGTTTTCTTGTGGGGTATCCATAAAGCGTTCTGTGTAGGCCGAGTCATAAAGTTTCCAGCTCGTTACACTTCCGCCCGCCATGCCGTGCGTAAATACATCAGAACCTTTGGTAAGTGCCAAGCAGGTCATATAACCACCATAACTAAAGCCTGTTATGGCTATTTTATTTGGGTCGGCTATGCCTTTTTTTATGAGGTCTTTTATCATGGTTTTGTAGTCTTCTAGCTCCCATTTGCCGAGGTTGCGGTGCATATAAGCCACACCTTCTTTGCCAAAATGTCCACTTGCCCTGTGGTCCAATGCCACCTGAATAATGCCTTCTCTCGACAACCACTGCGATCTGGCACTCCAGTTCCATGAGTCATACACCGTACCAGCATCTGGGCCACCATAAATGCTTACGATAACAGGATATTTTTTGCCAGCCACATAGTTTTCAGGGTACACGATGGTCATGGGTAGGTCAAACTTGCCATCGTCGCTTTTTACCCTTACCAATTCCGGCTTGTTGATGGCATAATTGTCATATTCTGAGCCTTTTGCAGAGCCAAGGTCTTTTACTATTTTGCCCGTATTGTCTATGATGGCCATAGCGTTTGGTGTGCTGAGGTTCGAGTAGGTCGTCACGAAATAGCTCAAATTTGGTGAGGCTTCTACTCTTCTGTGGTTAAAATCCCCAAAAGTCAAACGTTTCATATTTTTGCCGTCCAATCCCACACGGTAAAGATCAAATCGTGCAGTATTTTCTAATCCTCTGGCGTGAAAATACAACACACGGTTTTTCTGGTCTATACCTTTTACTTCGGTTACAGTAAACTTGCCTGAGGTAATAGGGTTTTTTAATTTGCCATCTATTCCGTGCAAATACAATTGCTTCCAACCGGTTTTATCGCTGATGATGATCATTTCTTTTCCACCGTCCAATACGGTCAATCTTTCGGCAGCTTCGTCTATATTTATCCAAGAGCTTTGTTTTTCGTCATACAGTTCTGTTTTTTTACCTGTTTTCGGCGAGACATTGAAAAGTTTGAGGTTATCATTACCTCGGTTTATCCACTGCACCATCAAGCCTGAGCCGTCTGACATCCACTCTGGCCAACCAAAATATTGGTCTTGGTTTTCGTCAAAACCTGCCCAAGTGGTTTTGTTGCCATCAGGATCTACAAAGGCTATTTTGGCAGTTGGATTCGGGTCGCCTGCTTTTGGGTAGCGGGTTTCTTCTATGAATCCATGCTGACCTTCACTGCTATAAATCGGGAACATCGGAGTTTTTGACTCGTCAAATCTCATGTAAGCAATGTTTTTGCTATCAGGACTCCACCAGTAGGCTCTGAATAGCGTCGGTCTTCCAAATATTTCTTCCCAATACAACCAAGTCGCAAAGCCATTTAATGTCGTTTTTGAGCCATCAATGGTGAGTTGGGTCTCTCTTTTAGATTTTAAGTTGTATGTGAAAAGATTATTATTTTTGGTATAGGCGATGTAATTGCTATCGGGCGAAAACATTGGATTTTTCTCAATAATATCTTGGTCATTGGTGATTTTTGTTTCGCCTTGAGCGGTGCTTAGGTACAAATCGCCATTTTTCAAAGTTACTTTTTTTGAAGGATTCACTGCTTTACTTACATCTATGTTGCTGGCGTCTTCAATCTGTCCGCTTTTCAGATTCAGCACCACATTTTTCATGCTCTCTGTAGGTGATGGCTTCATATAAATCAAGACTCGGTCGTTATCCAACCACTTATTGATGGTCGGTAGGGATTGCAAAAAGTTGTCGGGGTTTTTATTGGCAATGAGCAGACTGCTCTCTATCTTTTTTTGTTGGGCCGATAGTGTGGAAGAAACAAATAAAAAGAAAACAAATATTTTTTTCATGCGTTTGATGATTAATGTTTGGGTAAAAATAAGGGCAATTATTATCTTTTTCAAATGCTTTTACTTGGAATCGAGATTTTATTAGTTGAATTTGACCTAGAAATTTAATATTTGTATTCATCCTAAAACTTATTGTTTAATGTTTAGATCTTTCGTTTTCTTTTTGTTATTGATTTCTAACGCAATTTTTGCCCAAGAGAAGGGTATTTTGTTTGAGATTTCGGGTAATAATATTCAAAAGCCATCTTACATATTTGGCACCATGCATTTGTTGTGTGAAGGTGATTTTGATATCAGCACAGAGATGATTTCAAAGATACAATCTTCTGAAATCTTGGCCATGGAAATGGATTTGGACGATCCTACCATGGCTTTTAAAATGATGGGCAAAATGAAAATGAAAGGAGACACCAGTTTGAGTGATTTGATGCCACAAACCAGATATGACTCTTTAAAATCATACCTCAAAGATTCATTGAATTTGCCTCCAATGATGTTTCAAAAGACCAAACCATTTTTGACATATTCATTGATTTTGACCAAATTATTGCCTTGCAAAACCCTGATGCTCGAAAACGAAATCATGAAAATAGGCAAGGGGAAAAAGGTCTTAGGATTAGAAACGCTTGATTTTCAAATGGGATTGATGGACAAAATGAGTTATCAGGTGCAGGCCGATTATTTACTTGAAACGCTAGCTGATAAATCGAAATCAATTCGGGAATTTAATGAAATGGCCGAGGCTTACAAAAAAAGAGATCTGGAGATTTTATTGAAATCCATCGATGCAGAAAAGGGCATGATGGCGGATTTTGAAAACGAAATGTTGCACAAACGCAATTTGGCTTGGATTCCTGAAATTAAGAAACTCGTTTCTGATAAATCAACCTTTATTGCAGTAGGTGCAGGCCACCTTGGAGGCGAAAAAGGTGTATTGCAATTACTTAAAAATGAAGGATATACTCTGAAAGTAATCGAGTGATTTACTTTTTAGTTTTGTCTTTCCCTCCAAATAGCGAGAAGTGAACGTATCTTCGTGGGTTGCTCTTCATGTCGGACAAAAGCATGTTCAAAGATGCGGCTGTTTTGTCTAAATTTACATATAGAGAATCATTTCCAGCCAATTTGCCCAGGGTTCCTTTACCCTCATTTATGCCATTTACTACACCTTGAAGGTCATTAATAGTAGCATTTAAGCTATTGACAGTTGAACCTAATTTAACATGACTGAGAGAATCAGTGAAAGTTCCAGTCTTCTCCAAAATTGGCTTTAATTGTGCATCCAAGCTTTTGGTTAGTGTATTAAGGTTTTGAGTAAGAACCGCTGCATTACCCGTTATGGCCGAAAGATTCTTAGAGTTATTGGCAATAATGCCATTTACGCCAGCTGTAGAAGTTGTTGCACTGGCCAATAATATTTTTAATGCCTGTCCAGTTTCAGCAAATTCTCCAACTACTTTGGTAAGTGTAATCGTCAACGAGTCAACGTTTTTTAATGTTGGATCAAGTTTGCTTTGCATCATTTCCATCAATCCCGATTCTATTTCTCCTTTGAATTCTTGACCATCTTGTGCTTTATTGCCGGGCTGAATTTTTAGTTTTAATAATTTACCTCCAATCAATCCATCATCGGCCAACAATACGGTGGTATTATTGGTTAGTTTCACTTCTTTTTTTATTGCTAAAGTTACTTCAACACTGTCTTTTTCATAATCTGGTTTCAAGCTCAGCACTCTACCAACTACCACGCCACTGTAGGTGATTGGATTGGATACTTCCAAGCCCAATACGTCTTTATAATAAACTTTGTAAGTTTGTGTCGTAGAAAAAAGATCAGAACCTTTGAGGTAGCCAAACCCAAAGTATAGTATCACGATTCCAATAAGACCCAACAATCCAACTTTAGCTTCTCTTTTAAAATTCATTTCTATTTTATTTTCTTTCCAGAACCTATTTGGCTCGCAATTTACAAATTATTATTTTTCAATTTGATCTTTATATTCATCAAATGCCCTAAAAATCGCTAAGGCTACTTTGTCTCTTCCACTAGCACTGGCCAATAAGTTCGAATCTTCGCTGTTTGTAAGGTATCCCGTTTCAACCAAAACGCTGGGCATGGTTGTTTCCCAAATAACAATAAATCCAGCCTGTTTTACACCTCTGCTTTTATGACCTACTTTGCTCATGTTTTTTTCAACTTTGGCGGCAAATTCCAAACTTTGGTTCATAAATGCATTCTGATAGTTAGCAAGCATAATGTGTGCCAAAGGAGAATCCGGGTTATAGCCTTTATAAGATTTTTTATAGTTTTCTTCGTAAAGAATTACATTATTTTCATTTTTTGCTAAGTCTAGGTTCTCTTGGGTTTTGTGGAGTCCCATTACATACGTCTCAGTACCTCTTAGGCTTTTGGAGTGTGGGTTGGCGTTGCAATGTATAGAAATAAACAAGTCGGCTTTGCTCTTGTTGGCTATGGCGGCTCTCTCATGTAGCGGTACAAAAACATCCTTATCTCTTGTGTAGATCACTCTCACATTAGGGAAATTCTCCTCTATTTTTTTGCCTAATTTAAGTGTGATATCCAATGCATATTTTTTTTCCTTACCACTACCCGTGCCCGGATCTTTGCCTCCATGGCCTGCATCGAGCACAACAGTTTTTAGTCCTCTTGTATAGAATCTATTTCTAGACGTAAAGCCCAAGAATATAGCCGAGGTAATCAGCCAAACTAGAGCAATTTTAAGATTTATTAACTTCATTTTTCAGGAAAACATTAAAATCTATATCTTTTTATTTAGAGATAATCGTTTTTAGATACACTTTCTACTTAATTTTGCCAACACAAAATTAGTGTTTTTGTTAGAACATAAAAAAAATATAAATATTGTACAATTTTCTATCGCAATTGGCCAAGTTAATGCCCGATTTTATTTGAAAATCTATTAGAAAAATCGAAATACTTTGAATTTAAGACTTTGTTTGATTTGTTTTTTTTGTTTTTGGGCATTCAAGGTAGTTGCTCAAAGGCCCACCTTGCCCGCAATAGGCGGAGGTGGTGGCAGAACTTTTGGGAGCCCAACAAGTACACAAAGTCAATTTCCTAAAAACCAAAATACTCAGAATGCGAATGTTAGTCGCCAGCCTTCAAAATCAGCTGCAAAAAAGAATAAAGTCGTCAGAGATTCACTTTCTGTAGTAATTCCAGATTCTTTAAAAAGCTTAGAAAATCAGTTGGAAACTACTGTAGAAACTTTTTCTTCAGACTCAACCATTCTCGACATTGAAACGCAACGTTATCATTTGTATGGAAATGCACAGGTGGTTTATGGAGAAATCGAACTCAAAGCTGATTACATCATGCTCGATTGGGGAAAGAGCGAGGTGTATGCCCATGGGATGCCAGACACCACCAAAAAATCAGGGCCACCAGTCAAAGGTAAACCTGTTTTTACAGATGGTGGAGAAACGTTTAATTCGGATACTATTAGATATAATTTCAAGTCTAAAAAGGCCTTAGTTAGTAAAATTGTTACCGTGCAAGGAGATGGTTTTGTTCAAGGGCAATTAGTAAAAAAAGATGCCGAAGACAATATGTATCTTTCCAAAGCCAAGTACACCACTTGTGATTTGGCTGAACCGCATTTTCATATTGCAGCTAAAAAAATTAAACTGGTCAATAAAAAATCTTTGATTTCTGGCCCTTTTAATTTCGTACTTGCTGATATTCCTTTGCCCATTGGCCTCCCTTTTGGTTTTTTTCCAATACCCAAAAAACAAGAAATAGGCACCTCAGGATTTATAATGGGTTCTTATGGAGAGCAGCGGAGAGACAATCGTGGTTTGTACTTCAAAGATTTTGGATACTACCATGCTTTTAATGAATACGTGAGTTCTACACTGAAAGGCGAAATATACACTTATGGAAGTTTTGGGGTGGGATTAAATACTACGTATTCTAAAAAATACAAATACAATGGAGATTTCAATGTTCAGTTTAATCACAATGTAGCCTACAGTAGCACTGGCTTAGATACCACAAAATCCAATCAGTTTAATATCAGATGGTCTCATGCTCCGAGAAGTTTACGGTCTGATAGAAGTTTCTCTTCTTCCATGGATATTGTTTCGAATGGCTTCAATAGAAATAACCGTAGCTCTGCCGATGTTCAAAATCTAACAAAGAATAATTTTGGAGGAACAGTAAACTACATGAGAAATTTTGGCAGATTTGTAACTACCAACAGCTCCTTTAGAGTAGATCAATCTTCAAATTCTTTTAGGTCTTCTTTGGGCTATAGTTTTGGTATTAAACAGTTTAATCCGTTTATTCCAGAAAAAAAACAAATTGGTCGATGGTATGAATCTTTCAGAGTAGGACTTGATGTTAGTGGGGGTGTTTCTGTTACCAATGCTCTTCAAAATAGATCCAATTCTTATACCGATTATAACATAGCTGGTGTGGATAACAAGCCATTATCTACCACCCAACAAAGAAGAATAGAAGAGATTAGGAATTTGTTGGCGGATCCAAATGTTTCTACCGAATTAAAAGTTATTTATCAAAAAGAATTGTCAAAACTTGAGAGCCCAGTTCTAACCGATTGGGGGCAGATTTTGAAAAATAACGTCATTAATACTTCGTACACTGTGCCGATAGTCTTGCCCAATCTCAAAATTGCAAAATATCTAAATCTTACCCCAAGCCTTTCTTATAGAGGAGATATTTATACCAAGGAATTGAACTATACATTTGTAAACCCAACTTCAGGTATACAAACCGTTACAAAAAGCAATGGAAAAGTAGTGAACGTTGGTTTGAACCCAGCGGCCGATTCTATCAAGAATGAGTACTTGTCCAACGGAGATTTGAATGTCACACTCAATAAAAATAGTGGTGGTGTAGTAGTAGTCGATACCATTTCTCGTCCAAGTTTTGGTCAAACCTATTCTTTTGGTACAAGTTTAAATACCCGTATGTATGGCATGTACAGGTTCAGCGGGAAAGGTAAAGTGCAAGCCATAAGACATACCATAGTGCCTTCCATAAACTTAAATTATACACCCACCAGTGAGGGACAATACGCCTCGAAAGTTCAAATACGGTCGGATGATGTATATAGATTTTTACCAAGATTTCTCAATGGCGGAGGTTCTTCAGGATCGGCTTCTGGAAATATAGGTTTTAGTCTTACCAATCAATTAGAAGCAAAAATCAAGAATAATTCGGACACTTCTGAAAACGTATTTGAGAAAATATCTATACTTGACAACTTGAATATTGGTGGAGGTTATAACTTATTAGCGAAGAGAGAATTGGGTGAATTTGCTTTGTCAAATATCAGCATTGGCACCAGTACTTCATTGTTTAAAAATCTTATTAGTATAAATGCAAACGGTTCGTTAGATCCATATGCATATGAGCCAGACAAATTGGTTACATCCAACTTGGCGGGAGCCAGAATTCCTGTTTTCAAATGGAACTATAAACCCGAAGATGGAGTGGTAAAAGCCAATTATTTAAGTTCATTCAATTTTTCACTGAACACTAACCTTTCTCCCAAAACCTTTAAGAAAGGCGAAGCTGCTAAGACTACCATAAACGGCAAACAAGATCCAGCGAAGGAGGCTATGGCAAAGATTGTCCAAGCAAATCCCCTAGAATATGTAGATTTCAGTGTTCCATGGACCATGGGAATTAGTTATGCCTTCAACTATAACAAACAAGGACTTTCGGAGGCGAGAGTTACACAGAGTATAAGTATAAACGGAGATTTTAGTTTAACGCCCAAATTTAAATTTACCTACAATTCTGGTTGGGATTTCGAATTTAAACAGGTGACCCTTACCAATTTTGGAATTGTGAGAGAGTTACATTGCTGGAGTATGAGCATGAACTGGACACCAATTTCTGGTAGCAATATCCGCGGAGGTGGATTCTTCTTCACCATGCAGCCTAAGTCTTCTCTTCTCAAAGACTTGAAACTCACGAAACGTAGAGCAGGTAATTTTTAAACAAAATGAAGGAAAATTTTCATTATATAGTTCTTTGATTTTATAATTAAATATTTGTATAAATAAATTATTATTGAATTAAAAAGATTCCTATTTTGCAGCCTAAAAGTTGTTTCTGCCAAGACATTAGATTAAGGTTTATCATGCCCAAAATATAAAAAAAGAGAGACCGTCTGAGTCT
>JAIPAJ010000061.1 GCA_021740125.1 Leadbetterella sp.
AAAAAGAGTGGATTTCTCCACTCTTTCATATTCTCTTTCATATTTTTTTATCAATTGCAATAATCTTTGATAACATTATATGCTGCAGCATAACCCAGCTCTCCAGACTTGCTGAGGTCAAAACATCCACCATTGTTATCTCCTGTTGCATTTTTAATCAATCCCCTTACATAATAAGCTTCAGCATATTTAGCGTTTATTTTTATTGCATTTCCACAGTCAATCATGGCTTCAGATTGTGTACCCATGGTAGACCTTACCAATCCTCTAGCAAAGTGAGCCTCAGCATAAGTGGGATTCAGTTCAATTGATTTGTTAAGGTCTATCAAAGCTTCTTTGAGGTTTGAGGCTCTATAATTCGAAACACCTTTGGCATAATGAACTTCTGATTTTTCATCCGTAAAATCTACTATTTTAATTTTCTCATCAACAGCTCCTCTTAAATTGTCCAAAGTAGCCTTGGTAAGTGCTCCTGTGTATGCGTCTTTGCTTCCTTTTGTATCAGTTTTTTCAAATAAAGCTTTGTTGAAGTCTGATAAAGCCGCTTTTTGATTGTTGAGTTTTGAATATGCAAAACCTCTTCCATAGTAAGCTGCTTGATTATTTGGATCGATTTGTAAGCACTTGTCAAAATCTAATTTGGCTCCGTTATAATCTTCTAATTTTCCTTTAGAAAAACCTCTGTAAAAAAATGAATGAGCGTCTTGAATATCCAATTTAAGTGCCTCGTCAAAATCATTGATGGCTTCAGAATAAGCACTTACTTTTATTTTGTTTTTACCTCTTTCCACATAAGTTTGAGCTCTTTTAGGATTTATTTCTATTGATTTTGAATAATCAGCAATACTGCCATTGAAGTCGTCTAATTTAGACTTACAGAGTCCTCTTGAGTAATACGCTTGGTATTTTTCTTTGTCACTTGGGTTGAGTTCAATTACTTTCGTGAAATCTTGAATGGCTCTTGACAATTCATTCAGTTTTGCACGAATTGTACCTCTTTGTAAATAAGAGTAAGCATCATCTGGAGCTATTTCTATTGCTCTATTAAAATCTTGTAGTGCTGCTCTGTTATCATCTTGATAGCTTTTGCTAAGTCCTCTATAAAGATATGACATAGCATCTCTCGGGCTCAAGTCTATGGCTTTATCAAAGTCTAATATAGCTCCTCTATTATCCTTTAAGGCTTGTTTAGCCAAGCCTCTATTAAAATAACTTTGGTGATTGTCAGGATTCATGGCGATAGCTGTACTAAATGATGCTAAAGCTCCAATAAAGTCTCCTGCTTTGCTTTTATTCACTCCTGCTTCAAAATATTCTGATGCAGTTTGTTGCGAAAAAGAAACTATGCTAAAAGATAAGATAAAGACGAAGGGAAGTAAATGTTTTCTCATGGGGTATTTTTAAAAAAATAAGTCAAAGATAATCAAAAAGATTTTAATGGATACGGATTTTCTGTTTTATAGAAACTTGATGCTCATTAATTTATACTAAAACCAAGAAGTAAAACATAGGCTAAAGATGTTAATGCCAGTGTTTTAAGGTAAGGGTCAGGATTTGAAGATTTAGAGACTTGAACGCCATTGACAATTATTAATGCAAAAGAAAAATAATAATAAGGTTTTACATTTTCAATATTACACACAAACATAAAGGTACTTGCAATCGCAACTAAAAGTATTACCCAATGATAAATAATGGTATTTGTTCTCCCAATCCGAACTGGAATAGTGATTTTTCCGGCGGTTTTATCAGAATTGATATCTCTTAAGTTGTTGATGTTTAGAACTCCAGTGGCCAAGGCTCCACAACTGATGGCCGGCCAAATAGTCTGAGAATTGAAACTTTGAGAATAAAGAAAATAGCTACCAACAACGCCGACTAGACCGAAAAATATAAAAACCGAGATATCTCCAAGTCCCATATATCCATACGGTTTTTTGCCTGCGGTATAAGTGTAGGCTGCTAAAATGCAAAATAAT
The DNA here is from genome assembly GCA_021740125.1 of Leadbetterella sp. Taxonomy (GTDB): domain Bacteria; phylum Bacteroidota; class Bacteroidia; order Cytophagales; family Spirosomataceae; genus Leadbetterella. Next base: position 1,980 of record JAIPAJ010000061.1, read on the forward strand.
CCAATTCCTAAAAAGGTCCAAAATAATAGTGTAAAGCCTCCAAATGACACGTAAACAAGCAAAATACCAGATATTAAAGAACAAACGCCAAGCGAAATTATTCCTCGAAACATTTGTTTTGGGCTTATTTTACCCGATTGGACGGCTCTAGCAGGGCCAACTCTATCTGCTACATCAGCTCCGTTTTGCGTGTCCCCGTAATCATTTGCAAAATTTGAAAGTACTTGAAGTAAGATAGTAGTCAAACACGCCAGTACGAAAATTGTAGCATTAAAATTCCCAAACTTCGCGGCCAAAAAACCACCCATAATAATACTCGAAAGTGCCAAGGGAAGCGTTCTTAATCTTGCGGCTGAGAGCCAATCTTTAACTGCTACACTCATCTTTTAAATTCCAACTGCTTTGAGAAATTCTGGATTTTCTGGTGTAATTTTTGACTCAAAGAAATGCGTTAATTTCCCATCTTTGTTGATAAGATACTTACAAAAATTCCACGAGGGTTCTTGGTCATTCCATCCATTTAAGTCTTTGTTGCTCAGCCAATTGTAAAGTGGTGCTTTGTCTTTGCCAGCCACTTCTATTTTTTCGAACATTCTAAAAGTTACACCATAGTTCTTTTGACAAAATGCTGCTATTTCCTCACTACTACCAGGTTCCTGAGACATAAAATTGTTTGCCGGAAATCCCAATACTGCTATTTTATCGCCAAACTTTTCATGGAATTTCTGCCAGTCAGCATACTGAGGCGTAAAACCACATTTTGAGGCTACATTTATAAGGACAACTGATTTGCCTTTATATTCTTTCAAATTAACTGGTTTTCCGCTAAGGTCATTGACCGTAAAATCATAAAAAGAGCCTTTATAATTCATTGTATCGTTTGATGATAGAATTGTTTGTTTTTTACTAAAGATATTTTTAATTAAATTCTTGTTGAAAAATGCCATTCCACAGAGGATTAAAAATGTGATGATTATAAATTTCATATTATTTGTTTTTTCTATGAAACACCCAATTGCTTCAACATGTTTATGTGTGAACCCAAAGCAGGGAAAAAACCGCCTTTTGAGTTATAATACAAACCGAATTCTTTGGCAGTATCAGCCACAATTTTAGAAAGATCTCTGTAATAAATATGCGAAATTTTAGGAAAAAGATGGTGTTCAATCTGAAAATCTAAACCACCGATATACCAAGAAAAAAGCTTATTTTTCCCAAAAAAGTTTGAAGTAGTTTTAAGTTGATGGACAGCCCATGCATTTTCAACGCAACCATTTTCGTCTGGTATAGGTTGGATTGCTCCTTCAACCACATGTGCAAGCTGAAAAATCGTACTCAATATCAGTCCTGCGACACAGTGCATGATTAAAAATCCAACAATCCATTGGCCAAAACTGATGTCCATCAACACCATTGGAATAACAAAAATGAAAACAACGTAAAGTAACTTTGTCGTTATAAGAATGGTCAATTCTTTTCTTGAAAAAGGTTTCATGATACCATCTTTTGCCAATTGATTGAAGAGGCCAATTTCCTTAAAATCTTTCCATAAAAAAGAAACTGTCATCAAACTGTAAAGGAAGAAAGCATAAATATGTTGAAAACGATGAAAGAATTTCTTTTTGGCTGCTACATTAAGTCTGAGCATAAATTTGCCTGTTATGTCTTCGTCAATGTCCAAAATATTTGTATAAGTATGGTGAAGTGTGTTGTGTTGCATTTCCCAGTTATAAGCATTTCCTCCTAGAAAATAAATACTTCCTCCGAATAGTTTATTTACCCATTTTTTTTCAGAAAAAGTACCATGAATGGCGTCGTGCATTACGCCCATACCTGTGCCTGCAATTCCGATTCCCATCAGTACCAATAAGCATATATTGATTAGCGTAGAAAAGTCGCTAAATAAAACGAAAAAATAAGGAATAAAATATAAAGAAAGCATTATTATGGCTTTTATTATCAGGCTATTTCCACCAGACTTTGGAAGGTTTTTTTGCTGAAAGTATTCATCCACTCGCGTTCTCAATGAGGTAAAAAAGCTGGCTTGGGTTTTGTTGATAAACTTAATCTTTTGCATTTAAATAGGTTTTTTAGTACTCCTTTGTTACAAATTTCGCCTTTTTTTTTGAAGAAAGCAAATTGTACTTTTTGTAGAAATTGAATATTTATTTATTAACGACTGATTCCATAATTTGTTCTCAATAAGAAGTATTACTTTTAATAATTTAAGTCAAAATAATGGTTTTATACCATTTATAAGCATTTTGTTGTGAAACAGATCAAAGCTTATTTTGTCTTTTGAAGTATTTTTGTTTTTCGAATATACCCTCCATTTTAAAAGAAAGAGCTGACTTTAGTCAAAATGTTCTTTCATGATTAATTTAATAATTCTTTACATGGCCTATATTTGTGCAAACAATAAGAATTAGGTGATAGATTTTTTAGAAGAACTTAACGAACCACAGCATCAGGCTGTCACACACGAAAACGGCCCGTTAATGATTATTGCGGGTGCTGGATCGGGCAAAACTCGCGTTTTGACCTATCGAATTGCCCATTTGATGGGTAGTGGTGTTGATGCATTCAATATTCTTTCTTTGACTTTTACCAATAAAGCTGCAGAAGAAATGCGACATAGAATTGAGAAAATCATCGGTTCTGAAGCAAAGAATCTTTGGATGGGAACTTTTCACTCTGTATTTGCTAAAATTCTACGTTTCGAAGGTTTTAGATTGGGCTATACTTCTAACTTTACCATTTACGATACTGACGACAGTAAATCTTTGTTGAAAACTATCGTGAAAGAGTTTCATCTTGATGACAAGACTTATAAACCCAATTTCATATTAAATAGGATTTCAGGTGCTAAAAATAACTTGATCTCTTGGCAGATGTATAACGAAAATCCTGTTTTTCAGGCTGAGGATATCTCAGCCCAAATGCCTGAAATTGGACGAATTTATAAGACTTACGCACAACGGTGTTTCTCGGCCAATGCCATGGATTTCGATGATTTATTGTTCAATACCAATGTTCTTTTTAGAGATCACCTAGATGTACTCAACAAATATCAGCACAAATTTAAGCACGTCTTGGTGGATGAGTTTCAGGATACTAACATCAGCCAATATCTTATTACACGCAAGCTTTCAGCTGTTCATCAGAATATTTGTGTAGTGGGTGACGATGCCCAAAGTATCTATGCTTTCCGTGGTGCCAACATTCAAAATATCCTCAATTTTAAGAAAGATTATCCTGATTTGAAGGTAGTTAAGCTGGAGCAAAATTATAGGTCAACAAAAAATATTGTCAATGCGGCGAATTCCCTAATCGCTAAAAATAAAGCTCAGTTAGAGAAAAAAACATTTTCTGACAACGAAGAAGGCGATAGGATTGAGGTGATCAAAGCTCACTCGGACAACGAAGAAGGTAAAATCATAGCCAACACCATATTTGAGTCCAAACATCAAGGTCTTCGTAATCAGGACTTTGCGATATTGTACAGAACCAACGCACAATCTAGGGCTTTTGAAGAAGCTTTACGAAGATTAAATATAAAATATCGGATTATTGGTGGCTTGTCTTTTTATCAAAGAAAAGAAATAAAGGATCTATTGGGATATTTGAGATATACAGTAAATCAGCAAGATGAGGAAGCGTTTAAACGTATCATTAATCTTCCCAAAAGGGGAATTGGCGATTCTACGGTGGCCAAAATAGTGGTTACTGCATCCGAAAATCAAAAGTCAGTTTGGGAGATTATTTGTAACATCAAACAGTATTTGGAAGGAAGAGCGATGAATTCCATTGAAACCTTTACTAATCTTATAAAGAGTTACATCATTATGGAAGAGGAGGGCAAAGATGCCCATACCATTGCTATGAATATCGCTAAAACTACGGGAATTTTGCATGAATTGTACACCGACAAAACCGTTGAAGGTGTTGCTCGACATGAAAACGTGCAAGAATTACTCAACTCCATCAAACAGTTTGTGGATAACCCTGAAAACGAAGACAAAACCCTTGGTTCGTTTTTGCAGACGGTTTCATTGCTCACCAACGCGGATCAAGAGGAAGACGGCGACCCAGACAAAGTAACTATGATGACCATTCACGGTGCAAAAGGTCTTGAGTTTAAACATGTTTTTGTGGTAGGATTAGAAGAAAACCTGTTCCCATCGCAGATGATGCTTCGTAGCCGGGAAGATTTGGAAGAAGAACGTAGGTTGTTTTATGTGGCCATTACCAGAGCAGAGAAAAAACTAACCCTGAGTTATGCAGAGCAACGCTACAATTGGGGAAAACTCAATTTTTGTGAAAAAAGCCGATTTATTGATGAAATAGATCCCGCATATCTGAAATTTGATGATCGTGGCTCAAATTATACGCCCAAAGGATTTGATTTTGAATCGTTTGGTAGAAAAGAAAGACCTGTAGTTTCTGCTCCGCCAACCAGATCTCAAGCCATAGCAAATCTCAAACCTGTGTCGCAAGCCAAGCCAGCTGCAGTTCATGTACCTACAGTGGATTTTGTGCCTTCAGATACCAAAAATCTAAAGCCCGGTGATAAAGTAGAACACCAAAAGTTTGGTTTTGGAGAAGTTAAAAAGCTAGATAATCTTGGTCCGACCGCCAAAGCTGTAATTCATTTTGATTCCGAGGGGGAAAAGACACTATTACTTAGTTTTGCTAAGCTGCGGATTGTAGAGTGAGAATTCGTTTTTTTTGAATTCAGTAAATTATTGAGGCCGTGATTTTGGTTGTCTTACCTGACATTTCCATAAAAATAATTTCAACACAGCCGTTTTCTTTAGCTGAGTATATTGAATATTTTGAAAGAGAATCTAACCCAGAAGGATTACAATAAATCGAATTAACTTTTTTTAAATTAAGTCCATTACGCTTGGTGTAATTTTCTAATTGAGGATATAATTGATTTTCTTTTAATTTTGAATCATAAACTACCTCATAGCCTGCACTAATATTTGGTGAATCGCCTCCAATGTGTTTGTAAATTGGTTTGTTTATTGGATATAAAATGGGGAAATTAATAATAAAATCATTATCCATTACCAAGTACCAATCTAAGGTGCCTTTTTTTATATCATAATGATCTAAAATACTTGTTTGGAATAAAGCATTCAATGATAAAAGAAGGGACAGAAAAAAGGATGCGAAGGTCCAAGGAGTTAATATGAAATCTTTAACACTAGTAAAAAGGAGTATTTTTTTTTGCTTAAAAATCGATTTGAGTATTTTAAAAATTAAACCAATTAGGTTTAAAATAAAGAAATATAAAACAAAATAAAAGAGGCAAAAAAACAGTGTTTTCATTGTGTTACCCTTCTAACTGCCTCAAATACAATTGAATAGTATTTTCCAAACCATAATAAAGGGCATCGCTGATTAAGGCATGGCCTATCGAAACTTCTAATAATCCAGGAATATTTTTATAAAAGTAGGCCAAGTTTTCTAGACTCAAATCATGCCCAGCATTTATTCCAAGTCCTACTTTTTGAGCCATTTCGGCTGCTTTAATGAAATTTTCTATTGCTTTTTCAGGACTTTCGGCATATTCAGCAGCGTACGATTCGGTGTAAAGTTCAATTCGGTCCGTTCCAGTTTCGGCAGCGGCTTCTACCATTTCTGGGTTTGCATCAACAAAAATTGAAACCCTTATTCCCTCTGATTTATAGATATTTACAATTTCTTTAAGTTTTGATTTGTGGGAAATGGTGTCCCAACCTGCATTGGAGGTTATTGCTCCGAGTTCATCAGGAACCAATGTGACTTGTTCAGGTTTAACAGCCAAAACTACCTCTTGGAATCTGCCCTCCGTAGGGTTTCCTTCAATGTTGAATTCTGTTTTTACAACCTTCTTTAAATCGAAAACATCTTGATATTTGATATGACGTTCGTCTGGTCTAGGGTGAACTGTGATTCCTTGTGCACCGAAAATCTCACAATCAATAGCTGTTTTAACTAAATCAGGCATGTTTCCACCTCTTGAGTTTCTTAAAGTTGCTATTTTGTTGATATTGACCGATAATTTTGTCATTTTTGCATTCTCATTTATGAGTCCAAAATTACGATTTTTATTTTGGAATGATTTTTAAAAACTACAATAAATAATTTAAAAAATGTCGTTAAAAACACAAATAGACGCAGATATTAAAGCAGCTATGTTGGCCCGTGATGCAGCTAAGTTGTTGGCTTTGAGAGATATAAAAAAGGTTATCTTGATAGAGGAAACCAAGCCTGGTGCTGAAGAGTTGACAGAAGCAGATGAAATGCGTATTTTGCAAAAAGCCGTTAAACAACGCAAAGATTCAGCAGAAATCTACAAAACTCAAAACAGACCTGAACTTCTTGAAAAGGAATTGGCAGAAATTGCCATCATAGAAACTTATTTGCCAGCAGCCATGTCATCAGATGAACTTAAGGCTATTATAGCTGGTATAATCGCTAACTTAGGAGCTACTTCGCCTGCAGACATGGGGAAAGTGATGGGCGTAGCCAGCAAAGAGTTGGCTGGAAAGGCAGAAGGAAGGGCAATTTCTGAAATGGTAAAAACACTTTTGGCTCAGTAAGAAATGGCCATAATTGATCTGATACTAATTGTACCGGTGCTCATTGGTGCATTTAATGGCTACAAAAAGGGCTTGCTGATGGAGATTTTCGGCATAGCAGCCTTTGTTGTGGCCATTGTTATTGGGTTTAAGTTTTTGAGCTTTGGTGCTGATTTTTTAGAAAATATTTTTGGAAAGGAAAATTTGGTCTCTATTTCACCTTATTTGAGTTTTTTTGTAGTTTTTCTTCCTACTATATTTTTGCTTAGGAAAGCAGGTTGGCTTATGAGGAAGGCAGTAAGACTTACTTTCTTGGGTACGCTTGATGGGCTTTTAGGGGCATTTTTAGGAGGTTTTACTGCTTTGTTTGGTGTAAGCGTTTTTTTATGGATATTCTCCAAAACTGGAATAGACTTACCCCCAAAATGGATGGTGGACAATCAATATTATGATTTTGTCAAAACGTTTGCCCCAAATATGATTTCAAGAATATCTGATTTAATTCCTGGTGGAAATTGGGTGGAATATCTAAGTAATCTTAAAACACGATTTGAAAATTCATAAATGAGTTCAAATTCTGAAAATCACATTTTAAGATGATTATTATTTTTGATTTTAATGGATTGAATAAGTCCATTTACATATAAAAATTTGGATACAAACAAAGAAGTCATTACAAAAATGTGATAAAACTTAGACGGAGAAATATAAAGGAATAATACTGAAATAATATTAGAAATTAAGAGCATCCATACACTCCAGTGAATTTGCCTATTAAGAAACTTGTTATTATACGTGTAGGCAAAAAAGAAACTGAATTGAAGAATTCTGAAAAAAACAATAGTTTGAGTAGTAAAGTTGAACATTGGAAAGAAAAAGTAAATAAAAATCATTCCTAAAGAGAAGATGATAATAAGTTTAATAGATTCATCTTTTATTGATTTGTCCTTCGGATAAAAATAGTGCGTGATAATGAATAGTTGGATTTGGGCTTCAAAAATATATAATATGAGGGTTGATTGCAGGTAATTGACGCCATATGGAATTACATGAGTTACTGCCAGTCCCAAACTGCAAAAAATAACACTCGCCGCAAGTAAATTGCCAATGGGTTCAAACTTGTATTTTCTAAAAGATAAATATCCTAGGTAAGCCACTGGAACCGTTAGTATCCGAAGTACTAATACTAAATTAAAGTAATTATAATACTCGCCAATAATGTCAATAATGTCAAAAACGAAGAACACAAAAATAAACAACTTTTTCAAAATCTGTGTTTTTTGTTTTTCGTCCAATATACAATTATATTTTGATTTCGAAAATTTCGATGCTGTTTTTATTCATAAAAACTGTTGAAATTAAGCATGCTTTTTCCAGATTTCAAACAAATATCCTCTCAATAAATTAATGGCTTTTAGAAAAATACATCAGATATTTCACACAAACTGTTAAAAAAAAATCATAAAAAAACCTCAACATAAATGCTGAGGTTTAATCTTATAATTAGAGAAATTTCAATCATCTCGTCTTCCTAAAAACATCATAACATAGTACATTAAGTTGGCAATTGCTGCTAATGCTCCAACTACATAAGTTCTTGCAGCCCAATCCAATGCATCTTTGGCCATAGCATGTTCGCTTTGGTTTACTACATTACGGTTGGTCATCCAAGCCAAGGCTCTCTTACTAGCGTCATATTCTACAGGAAGCGTAATCAATGAAAAGGCAGCCATAGCACCATTAGCAGCAATAAGCACTATCAACAAAATATCTCCCATAGCACTACCTTGGGAAAGCATATAGATACCTCCAAACATCAAAAACATGTTGAGCATACCCATTACTTTAGAAGCCACATTTACTGCAGGAACCATTGCTGATCGCATTTTTAAAGGTGCATAGGCCAAAGCATGCTGTACCGCATGACCGCATTCGTGTGCTGCTACAGCAGCAGAAGCAGCACTTCTACCATGAAAAACATCTGCACTCAAGTTTACAGTTTTATCTAATGGATTGTAATGGTCAGTCAATTGACCTTCTACTTGTGTAATTTTTACATCATAGATATTGTTATCATGCAACATCTTTTGAGCTATTTCTGCTCCGCTTAGGCCATTGGCCAATCCAATTTTAGAATACTCAGCAAACTTGCTTTTTAATCGGCTGCTTACAAACATACCAATCAGCATAAATACAACTCCAATTATTATAATCATCTTTCTTTAGTTAAATTTTTAATAGAAATACACAAACTTTAGACATAAAACAATGAATTAGGTAACAGGGTTTCTCTTAACTCATTTTTTATTGATAGGTGGATATTTAAAGATTTAAATGAATGCTTTTCTTTTTGAGTTAAAATAAATTGTTTAAATAGAAACGAATTTTTAGGTTTCCTAATTCGAAAAAAGCTCAAAAAAAATGCAATCAAAAATTTTAAAATTAGTTAAACAAATTCGAATCACAATCAAATTTAAAATAGCTTTTTGATTGGAAAAGGGAACAGAAATTAAAGCTCTTTCAATTCTGCAACCAACTTGCCAATGGATGCTTTTGCATCACCAAACAGCATAAGACAGTTATCGTATCCAAAAAGTTCATTTTCAATACCGGCATATCCTTTACCCATACTTCTTTTGCTCACAATTACTGTTTTAGCTTTGTCGGCATTCAATATGGGCATTCCAAATATCGGACTGGCAGGATTATTTCTCGCAGCTGGATTAACTACATCATTTGCACCTACTACAAATACCACATCAGTTTTACTGAAATCGTCATTGATTTGCTCCATTTCTACGAGCTTATCATAGGATACATTAGATTCAGCCAAAAGTACATTCATGTGTCCCGGCATACGTCCAGCTACAGGGTGTATAGCATATCTTACATTTACTCCTTCTTTTTCTAGCAGTTCTTCTAGCTCATGAATAACATGCTGAGCTTGGGCAACTGCCAAGCCATAACCAGGAACAATAATTACATTTTGAGCATATTTCATTAAAATGGCCACGTCTGATGGGGTGGTACTTTTAATAGTTCCAACAAATCCATCATCTGCACCTGCTGCCGCATTGCCACCTCCAAATGATCCAAAAATTACATTCATAAGAGAACGATTCATGGCGTTACACATCAAAATGGTCAACAATGTACCAGCGGATCCAACCAAAATTCCACCTGTAAGCATTACTTGATTGTTATACAAAAATCCACCGAATGCCGCAGCAAGGCCAGTGAAAGAGTTGAGGAGTGAAATAACCACAGGCATGTCTGCTCCACCAATTGGCAACACAAATAAAACGCCGTAACCCAATGAAAGAATCAAAAGGAGATACAAATGAAACATTGCAGGCATCTCGATGGTGATAACCAACATACTAACTATCAATAAAAGCAGTACAATTGTAAAAATGTTCTGAGCAGGCAATCTGAAGGTTTTTTTCATAATTTCCTGAAGTTTCAAATAGGCTATGATGCTACCAGAAAATGAAACAGAACCAATTATAAGCCCAAGAAGGATAGTAATAACCGCTCCTGTAGAGGCAGTGTCGTGTAAATGCTTGTATTCAACAATCGAAATTAGTCCAGCACAGGCTCCACCCATTCCATTAAATAAACTTACCATTTGTGGCATGGCGGTCATTTGTACTTTGTTGGCAGATAGCCAGCCAGCGATTGTTCCAATGGCAATTCCGCCAAAAATCCAAGCGTAGTTGCCAATTAAATGTCCTTCTTCATTTTTATGGAGAAAAATGGTACCGATGATGGCTAAAGTCATTCCACCAGCTGCCAAGAAGTTGCCTTGACGTGCTGTTTTTGGCCCGGAAAGCATTTTTAAGCCCACTATGAAGGACACAGAGGCAAGAAGATATATAAGGTATAACCAGTATTGATTTTGCATTTTTTGAATTCGATTTGATACTTATTTCTTTTTCTTAAACATTTCTAACATCCTGTCGGTCACCACAAAGCCACCTACTACATTTAGTGTCCCTAAAATAACAGCTAGGAAACCCAAAATTATGGCCAGCCAATTACCTTCTTCAGCATGGCCCATTACTATGATTGCTCCTATCACAACCACACCGTGAATGGCATTGGCTCCTGACATTAGAGGTGTATGCAATGCCGATGGCACTTTTGAAATGACTTCAATTCCGACAAAAATCGAAAGAATAAGAATGTAAATTATTTGGATGTTTTCTCCAAAAAAAGTGATAACGCTATTTATGATTTCCATTTTTTACTTAGATTTTTTCTAAAATACTTTTTGTGAATGCGTGCACCAATTCTCCTTCATGGGTTATCAACGAGCCTTTGGTTATTTCATCTTCCATATCCCATTTGAATCCATTTTCATTTGTTAAATGAAAAAGCAATGTTGAAATATTGGTCGCATATAACTGACTGGCATTTATAGGTAGCAGGGCTGGCAAATTGGATTCTCCGATAATTGTGACACCATGTTTTACCACAGTTTTATTAATTTCAGAAACCTCACAGTTTCCTCCAGATTCCACGGCCATGTCCACAATTACCGAACCCGTTTTCATAGACTTTACCATTTCTTCTGATACCAAAACAGGTGCTTTTTTGCCGATTACTAATGCTGTTGTAATAACCAAATCCGCCTCTTTTATTTTAGCTTCAACCAGTTCTTTTTGTTTTTGTAAAAACTCTGCCGAGACTTCTTTGGCATAACCACCTTCTATTTTTACTCCTTCTACACCTTCCACAGTCAAGAATTTGCCACCTAAGGACTCAACTTGTTCTTTGGTTTCTGGTCTGACATCTGTGACTTCCACCACGGCCCCAAGCCTTTTAGCTGTTGCAACTGCCTGAAGGCCAGCCACTCCCGCACCAAAAATTAGAACTTTTACCGGGGTGATAGTTCCTGCGGCTGTCATCAGTAAAGGGAAAATTCTGCCAAGAGCATTGGCTCCTAACATGACGGTTTTATATCCAGCCAAATTAGCTTGAGAACTCAGTGCGTCCATTTTTTGAGCAATAGATATTCGGGGCACGGCATCCATTGAAAATGTGGAGATTTTTTTAGCCTTAAGTGCGTCTATTACAGACGGGATAGTATAGGCATATAAGAAAGAAATGGTTACGATACCTTCTTTCAATTGTCCGACTTCGTCTTCCGTAAAAGCGTTTACTTTTAGAACTACATCAGATTGACAAATCTCTAATTTTGAGTGAATACTGGCTCCTGCATTTGAATAATCTTGGTCAGAGAAGGAAGACTGGAGGCCAGCTTCAGTTTCGATAGCCACCTCAAAGCCTTTTTTTAAAAGTTGCTTCACTGTATCAGGGGTGAGAGCAACACGGGTTTCAAGTAATTTTGTTTCTTTAAGTACGCCTATTTTCATGTTTTTTTGAAAAAGAATTTAACAAGGTTGTAAAATTAAAATCAATTATTAAGTATTAATATTATTTTTACATTATAAAAATATTTTTGGTTAAAAAAGTATTAAAAAGTGTATTTTTAATAAATATCAGAACTATTATTTAATTTTTTACACCTTTTAGTCTAATTTTTTCAAAAAATAATTCAAAGATCATCAGATTTAATAAGAAGAATTCAAAAAGCATGGTTGCTATTTTATAATATCGAAGTATGAATTTGGAAGACCTATTTCAGGCAAATTCGAACCAGTATTTACATCAGAAATGATGTTAGTTATTGGGCCAATTTTGTGAGTTGTGGCTACTTTTGCCATAGTTTTGGTGGTAATCCAATTTTCCCAAGTGCCTTTTATTCCACCAATTGGAAGGATTTTTACCCACATTTTAAAGTAAAGAGGTGTATATTTTTCGTCTAAAACCCACAAATATGAATCACCAGGCGTAACCCCACCAGAGGAATAAGTCACCAATAAAGCATCTTTTTGATTCTCCATTTTTACAATTTTTCTACTAACCCCATTGTCAAATACTTTGTAAGGAGCTATAAACCAATAAGAATCATTGCAGAACATGGCGTAGGCTTTGCCTCTCAAGACATCTAATTTCTTGTCTTTAATTTCTTCATTCTTTATAAATGCTTTTCCTTTGTTCCACTCATTTAAATTCAAAAAGACTAAGTTTTCTCCCCATTGGATAGATACTTTTTCATTTTTTTTATCCCAAACATATTTATGACTTCCTGCAAAGGTCCAAGAAACTAGGTTGGTGCTATCCCAAGCGGGTTTGTTTAATGCCACCAACATTTTATTTGCCAATTCGTCAGCTTTTTCTGGACTATCGCCTAAAGGAAGTTTTTCGTTTTTTGCCAAATACAATATTGCAAAGGCACTTGCCAGAATTACCAAAATGATAATGAGTATTTTACCGATTTTTTTGAGCATAATTTTGAGATTTTATTCAGTTCTAATGTTGAGTTTTTCTTTCTTGTCCCAAATATAAGCCAATAAGTACCAATACCAAGCCCATCATGGTATGCCAAGTAAATGGTTCGTCGAGGATAAACGAAGAAAAAATGAATCCAAAAATAGGGCATAAAAAAAGAAAGAAAGCTGCCTTGATGGCGTCAATTTTGATGAGTTTTAACCAAAGGTTTACTGCCAAAAGCGATACTGGAATGGTTAGCCAAAGAATGGAAAGTATGTTTTCTGTTGAAAACAAGATAGGTTCTTTTTTTAAATATAAGGTAAGGGGCAACATGAAAATTCCACCCAAAAGCACCTGCCATCCATTTATGGAATATCTACTCAAATTCCATTTTTTTTCTGCAAAATACACTGCGGCCAAACTATAGCTGAGCATCCCTAAAAATAGATAAGCTAAGCCTCGGAAAGTGGCAAAACTATTTTGTAATAGCGGCCATACAGCTATAAATACACCTCCAAAGCCAAAAAGTAAGCCAAATATTTGCCGAGGTTCTATTTTCTTTCCTAAAATTAATCCGCCAATAATTGCCATTAAAACAGGGCCAATGGAAACCGAAAGACTTCCAATACCTGCCGCAACTTCGTTGATGGCCAATACGAAAAGAGTTAAATAAAGGGTTACATTAAGAAAGCCAAAAACAGAAAGTGCTATTATTTCTTCAAGATTGGGCCATTGCCATTTTTCGAAAACTGCGTGGTAGGTCAAAAGTAATATTCCAGCTAAGAAAAACCTGAATTGGAACAAGACCAATGGCTCCATACTTTGGACGCCTATTTTAGCAGCAACGGATGCCGAAGACCAGAAGATGGCAAAGACAACTCCCAAAAGGATAAATTGCAGGCCGGGGTTCATCTTTTTCATATCTCAATCAGTTTTTTTGCATTTAAAGTGGTTTGAGATTTTACCTCATCAGCAGAAATCTTATAAATATCTGCAATTTTATCGATTACCAAATCTAAATAACTGACTTCGTTTCTTTTGCCACGATGAGGTACCGGTGCCAAGTAAGGTGAATCTGTTTCTAAAACAATCCTTTCAAGAGGTATATCTGCTAGGAATTTATCCAAACCGCCATTCTTAAAAGTAACTACCCCACCTATACCCAAATGAAAGTTTATTGTTAGAACTCTTTTGGCATCCTCTTCATTTCCCGAAAAACAATGAAAAATGCCCCGCAATTCTTTCCATCCAAATTCTTCAATTAAATCGCAGCAACGTTGAATAGCATTCAAAGAATTGTCTTTTGAGTTTCTCGAATGAATGCAAATGGGTAGATTGTGTTTTTTTGCAAAGGAAAGCTGTTGTATAAAAGTCTTTTCTTGCTGTGGTACAAATGCCAAATCCCAATAAAAATCCAAGCCGATTTCTCCAATCATTATGAATTTTCTTTTCTGAAGCCAGTTTTCAACAATTTCTAATTCTTTTTCGAAATCTTCACCAACATAACATGGATGCAAGCCCATCATTGGTAGACAATGAGTTGGGTTTTGTTCTTCTAAAGCCAGCATTTTCTCAATCGTTTCGTGGTTACAATTCGGCATCCAAATTTGCTCCACCCCAGTCGCGAAGGCTCTTTTGAGCATTTCGACACGGTCATGGTCGAATTGCTCGTCGTAAATGTGGGCGTGAGTTTCTATTATTTTAGGCATAGAATAAGGTCTATTTTTTGTGCAAAATTACAGGTCTGCATCAAATATTGTTTTGTTGTAAAGCGAATTTAATCGAATTGGTCGATTATGTTTTATTTATTCTGATATTGGTCATGTTTTTTGATATTTTCCTAGAAATAAAATATCACTTAGAACAAAATAACTTAGTTTTGTGTTACTATTTATAATAAGTCTAATTAGATTGAAGAGCGTAGCTGATTTAAAAGAGGGTGAAAAAGGGGTAATATTTGCATTTTT
>JAIPAJ010000062.1 GCA_021740125.1 Leadbetterella sp.
TAGCCACATTTATTGTTCCTGCAGTTTTCTTTTCTCATTTGGCTTCGCTTCGAATTTTACTTAAAAGGCCTAAAAATGCGCTATTTAGCTTCATATCATAATTTGAGCCGTCTCAAATGATGTTTTGCAACGCCTCCGATAATTTTTGAATTCAAATTTGTAACATCAAATCGCAACGGTGCGGTTTTTAAGATTTTACAAATATGAAAAAGCTATTCTCAATTTCGTTTATTTTCTTCCTTGGGCTACTAAGTGCCCATGCCCAAGAAAATAACAAAAAAATTACTGTAACTTTTGTAAACAACAGTATTTTACCTAAAAAGTACACATTTATTAGTTACAGGCCGGGTAATGATAGCAATGGCACAGAAGGTAAAGTGCTCGCTCCGTACGGAAAAAAAACTTTTACAGACGTAATAGGTACACAGATTTACTTGGCCGACAACAAAGAAATATCCGTTGTGATGTCAGGTAAAAGAATCAAGAGTAAGCCATTTTGGGTTTTAAAATCATCTGATAACGACAAAACAATCAACCTCAACCAATAACTATAATGAAGAAATTAATCTTAAAACTAATAAAACCCAAGGACGCAAGTTGGGCGATGGATATTGCCCTGGCAATCCCGAGAATTGTTTATGGCTATTTACTAACAGCAGAATTTGGCTCGCCAAAGTTTGGTTTACCTTGGTCTGACCCCGACAAAAACCTTGGACTTTTTGAAGTAGCTTTCTGGTTTCCGAATGAGGTAGCAGAATATGGTGGCATTTTCGCTTTGATGCCTGCTTTTCTGGCTTGGATGGCCGCATTTAGCGAAGGAGTGGGCGGCATTGCTTGGATTTTAGGCTTTCAAACACGTATTTTCTCGTTTCTTATATTTTGTACAATGCTGGTAGTGGTATTTGTGCATCAGATACAGTATGGCTATTGGAACATGTTGCCTGGAATGGGTATTTTATGGATTTCGGCCATCAGTATGATTGCAGGCTCGGGACGTTTTGGATTAGATTTTTTAACTTCTAAATGGTTATCAAAATGAAAAAGATAATTTTGTTATACTCCTTATTGTTCTGTTTTTTGATTATTTCTTGTGTACAAGAATCATACAATCAAACAGTTACAGTCATATTAGATGTATCTGGCATAAAAGACATAAAGTCAGTCGGCGTAAGAGGAGATAGTAAACCACTCAGTTGGGATGAAGATTTTGAAATGAAACCATTAATAAAAGACAGTCTGTACACAACCACATTCTCTGGGAAAACTGGCTATTTGTTTGCCGAGATAAAGTTTGTTGTCAACGATGAATTTGAGCTAAAAGACAAAGACAACCGTCGAGTATATTTTGATAAAAGTAGAAAAACTATTTATAAAGCAACCTTCAACAAAAACGATTAATACTATGAAAAAACTATGTTTCTTATTGCTAATTTTGCCAACTTTTGTAAATGCTCAATTGTTTGGTTCGGGTAAAGTAATCACCCGTGAATTTGCTTTCAAAGACTTCGATAAGGTAAATATTGAAGATTTTGACGGTCATGTAGAAATAGAAATTGGAAAACCTTTTGCCATAAAAATTGAAATCGACGAAAATCTAGAACCTAGACTAAGAGTAAGCAAAGACAATGCTGAAAATCAATTAAATATCATTTTAGAAGGCAATAAAAATGGTAAATTGTATTTAGAAAAAACAAGAATAAAGATTAAAGTAAGTATGCCTGAAGCGGCAGTAATAAGTCATCGCGGAAATACAAATGTAAATGTCCATGGCATTATGGGGAGGTATTTTAGACTTGAAACTACCGGAAACGGTGATGTTTTTTTGTCAGGCTCGATTGACGAATTGGATATCAAGAAAAGTGGAAATGGTGGAGTAAAGGCCGAAAAACTTACCTGTAAGATTGCAAAAGTAAAGAGCTACGGCAATGGTAATGTAACCGTAAACTCTCAAATCTCTTTAAAGGCAAATGGAACAGGAAATTGTAGCATTATCCAAACAGGCCCAGGCAAGATAGATCCCATGTCAGGAGTGATTGGAAATGGAGATGTTAGAAAAATATAAAACATTATCAATTTAATTGGGTTAAAATTTCAAATATTATTCAATGTCAATTTACACCACTCCACTCCAATTCGCCTATTTCCTTGGTTTACTATTTTCTGTTCTTTTATTGATTAGAGGTTTCAAAGAAGAGCGTCTTTCGGATAAACTTTTGGCTGCGGTTTTGTTTTTATTGACCATGGAAATCCAAGATTATACCTTTGGTTTTGCAGGAATAAATATGCTTTGGGAAGAGCTAAATGGCTTTCCAAGGCATTTTTCATTGGCATTTCCAGCCACGGTATATTTCTATTTAAAAGCCCAAATCAACCGAGAGTTTAAATTTCAAACAAAAGATTTACTGTATTACTTACCTTATACCTTATACTTTGTAATCAATATTTTGGTCTTTTTACAAGGCAAAGATTATGTACAAAAATGGCAGAGTAACTCAAATATTCAATGGCTCTCATGGTTAGAGACCTTGGCTCTTTGGGCCATGTATGTTTATTTTTTTTACCTCTCACTCAAAATTTACCGAGAATACCGAAATTGGGCAGAGACACAATTTTCAGACACCGAAACCATAAGCTTTGATTGGATTCGTAACTTCATATATTTAATAATCACTGGTGAAGTATTTAAAACTGCTTGGAATCTAGCAGATTACATTATAGATATGCCTTTTGAGAAAGATTGGTGGTGGCACTTGTACACTGTAACCATTATCTGTTATGTAGGCATTAGAGGTTATACCCAAGCTCAGCCTAAGTTTTTGCATTTTGTTTCCATTAAGTTTGAAGAAAAACCAGAAGCGAAGGTTGAAGAAAGTGGTCAAAAAGTATTCAATGAATTGATGCCGAAGATAGAAAACATATTTAACAGCGAAAAGATTTTTTTAGAGCCCGAATTGACGCTTGCGGAGGTGGCCTCAAAGCTTAAAACCAACACCTCCTTACTCTCTGCAGCGATAAATCAGGGATTTGGTAAAAATTTCAATGATTTTGTTAATGAATTCCGCATTCGAGAGTTCGAAATTCAAATCAAAAATCCAGAAAATAAAAACTACACTAAATTGGCCATCGCTCTAGACTGCGGCTTCAATTCAAAAGCTACTTTTAATCGGGCATTGAAAAAGTTTGGGGAGCACTAGTTCATCAAATCATTTCTCCAAAACCTCAGGATTCTTCACTGCATACTTTAAATACTTAAAAAGCTTTCCAGCATGCGAAGCATCCACAACACGGTGGTCAAGGGCCGCACCAAGTGTAATAATTCTACGAGGAACTACCTGATTGTCAACTACCCAGGGTTTGGATTTCACACCGCCCATGATCATCACAAAAGAAATATTAGCGAAAGGAAAAAGTGCTGGAAAACCAATATCCAGCCCCAAAGTACCGATATTGGAGAGCATAAATGAGCCGAATGTATGAGGCTTTAAATCTATAAACGGCAAACTTATACCCCAGTCTATAAACAGTTTTTTGATAATGCCCACAATCCAATTTCTGAATGGATACGGAATAGCAGACATCGTATCTTTTAGCTGCATAGTGCCACTTTCTGAGCCTTTCCTTGATTTCTGAATTTCATTATTGAGTACCTCCACTGAGTCTTTGAAAGTGAGTTGGTCAGCATCTTTTACAATAACTGATGACATTTCACCATCGGCTTTCAATACACTAACTGACACATTAATAGACGGAAACAAGTATATATTACCTCGCTTTGAATAGGAATTAAGTTCAGGAATATCATTACTAATTGCTCTAGAAGTAGCCAACAAAAAGAAATGGGTCAGGGTGATTTTTAAACCTTCTTTTCTCTTTTTTTCAATATAAATTTCCAAATCTGTTACATCAATTTCTACCGAACCAAAAATTTTAGAATCGTTTGGTTTTTTGTAAATCGTAGAGGCTATTTGTCGCCAAGCAGTATTGAGGTTTTCGGTCAATGCTTTTAATTTTTATACAAAAGTAATAAAACAAATTTTAAGCTACTCCAAAGCAAAAGCCACATACTTGTTCCCTTTTGGAGTTCCTAATTTTGTACCTCCATAAGCTATTACAAGGTACTGTTTCCCATTTTTAGAGTAAATTGATGGTGTTGCAAAAGCAGCAGCTGGCAGTGGATGTTCCCAAACCAATCTGCCTGTTTTAGCCTCAAAAGCTCGTAATGTTGCATCTTTTGTAGCCGCTATAAACAGCAGCCCAGTTTTGGTTATAACTGGTCCTCCATAGTTTTCAGTTCCAGTACCCGTAATTCCTTCTTTTTGTAGTAAGGGCTCATTTCCAAGCGGAATTCTCCAAAGTTGTTTCCCAGAATTTAGGTCAATAGCGTTCAGAGTGCCCCAAGGTGGAGCAATGGCTGGCAAACCTCTATTATCAAGAAACTTATTATAGCCAGTCATTTTATAGGCTATTCCAGCTTTTTGGCTCAACTGACCATCTTTGCTTTGAACTTCCTTTTTCTCTTCATCTTTTAGGAATGCTATCAAGGCTTGTTTTTCCTCTGGTTTAATAAATCCAAAACCTGGCATCATGCCCTTTCCTCCATTTATCAGATTCAATAGTGATGCATTATCAAGTTTTTTGCCAATTTCTACAAGTGATGGATAACCACTTTTTATATTGCCTTCGCGGTCCGGTTGGTGACAACTCTGGCAGTAATTCACATAGGTTTTCTCACCCATTGGCACCCCACTCATGTTCTGAGTAGGTTTCATGGTTTGTATCCAGGCCATCTCATTGGCATTAATATAGATAACTCCGTTTGGATCAACCGCACTTCCACCCCATTCAGCACCTCCGTCATAACCGGGAAAAATGATAGTACCCTGCTCACTTGGTGGGTCAAAAAGACCCTTTTTATAAGTTCTGAAAGCTTTTATTAACTCTTCACGATTTTGAGCATATGGCGAAATATCCTTTTCTGTAAGCTTGAATGATTCTCTTGCATACGGTTTTGGCAAGGATGGAACAGGTTGGGTAGGCCAAGTAATTTCTCCCTTTAATTTAGACTTAGGAACCAGAACTTCATTTATTGGGAATAAAGATTTACCCGTAACTCTATCAAATACAAACACATAGCCCTGTTTGGTTACCTGAGCCACCGCATCTATTTTTTTGCCGTTTTTGTTTAAGGTTATCAAATTTGGCGGTGCGGGTAAGTCTCTGTCCCAAATATCATGATGCACAAACTGATAATGCCATTTGAGCTTTCCTGTTCGGGCATCCAATGCGAGCAGGCAATTGCTGAATAGGTTTTTTCCAGGTCTATTTCCACCGTAAAAATCATATGCAGCTGAGCCCGTTGGTACATACAAAATTCCTCTAGCTTTGTCCACTGCCATTCCTGACCAATTATTTACTGCTCCTATTCCATCGTTTTTATAAGCATCTTTTGGGAAAGTCTCATATCCTTTTTCTCCTGGATAGGGTATGGTATGAAATGTCCAAACTAATTTTCCAGAAACTACATCGAAAGCTCGAATATCGCCAGGAGCAGCATCGGCATCTTCGGAGAGGCGGAGTGGCATATATATCAGATTTTCGAAAATAGTACCTGGAGTATTTGAAATCATGAATTTGTCTTTGGCTATTTCTGGCAAGCCTGTATGCAAATCTACTTTTCCCTTAATTCCAAATGATTCAATTGGTTTCCCCGTATTAGCATCCAATGCCCAAAGATTAGGCCCTGCAGTATATAGAATTCGTTTGTCATTACCTTTTTGCCAGTAAGAAACTCCGCGGCTCGTACTTGCCCAGTTTTTAAGTGGATCGCCGAATCGCCATATTTCTTTCCCAGAGGTAGCATCCAATGCGAACGCTTGTACAGACGACGTTACGCCAAACAAAACACCATCAACAATTAATGGGTTTACCTGCATTTGACCAGAATCTGGCGTAGCATATTCCCAAGCCACTTTTAAATTTTTTACATTTTGGAGATTGATTTGGTCGAGTTTAGAATAATGATTTCGGTCGGCCCCACCCAAATATTCTGACCAGTTGTCGTCAGAACCAAAACTGTTGTCAATAATTTGGAATTTGATAAATCCAAAGCATATAATTATGACCAACAACACGGCAATTTTTTTCATAGTGCTTTATCTTTTACAACAGTAGTTATCTCGTTCATTTTTTTTACTTTATATTCAAAATCCCCCTTTAGGCTATTTCTGATTTTTTGTAAATTATCTAGCGTTTCTTGAATGTTATCCGGAATAATTTCTTGAAGCATTTCCCGAATTCTCTTGGCAAAAGTTGGAGATTTTCCATTTGTAGATATTCCGATTTTCAAATCCCCCTTGGTAACTACAGAACCCAAATAAAAATCGCACAAATCTGGAGTATCGGCTACATTTACCAAAATTCCTTTGTTTTTACAGTCTAATTGCACTTGTTTGTTTACTTCAGGTCTATCGGTTCCCACTATCACAATGTTTTTGTTTTCTAAAAAGGCCGACCGGTATGGCTCATAAATAAGTTCTAATTTGTGCTTTTTCTGAAGTTCAACAATCTCGCTTTTTATTTCGGGAGCTACCATAACAATGCTGGTCCGTGGAGCGTTTTTAAGTAAAGCTTCCAGTTTTTCTAAGCCCACATTTCCGCCCCCGACAATCAAGATTGTCATTTGTTCGGCTTTCAAAAATACAGGAAAAAGGGTGTTCATATCGAAAAATCATTTTTTGCTAAAGTAAATGAAAAATGTGAAAATCTTAGGAATTGCAGGAGCATTTCAGAAAAATTTGGAAAAAGGTAGGAATAAAAATACCAAATATAAAATAATACAATTTTTATAAAAAATTGAAAATAAGCTCGTTTGGATTAAATATGAAATAATAAACTTGCTTATTTTAAAATAATAATTGTAAATTTTACGAACTTTGAAGATATGGATCTATTTCTTATAAAAAATATAACATAAACAATTATTCTATGGCATTAAATGACGATTATCTCCTTTGTAAATCTTATGCCGGACAAGAAGCCGACCCTAAAAACGCCGGATTTACAGTATTTCAAGATAAAAAAACCGAGAAATATTATTTTGCTTTTGTAGATATTGATGGAAATGTGTTGTTGAGAAGTGAAGGGTATATAGATGTAAAATCAAGGAAAAATGGAATTGCATCGGTTATAAAAAACAAAGAAATAGCAGGTAGACTTTCGGTAGAAAAAGACAAAAAGAAGTATTTTGTAGTATTAAAAGCTGGAAACAACAAAGAAATAGCTCGTTCTTGCGATTTTTCTTCAGAATTAGAAGCTAAATATGCAGTTGAAAAAATAGTAAACAAAGAGTCGGCTGTAGAAGCAACGAGCATTTCCAAAACAAGCAATATCTTGAATAGCCTAGATGGATATTTAAATGTTGGCGACTACCTCGATAAGGCCAGAATCTGGGATTCTTACGGCATTACAGGCTTTGTGAAATTTCAAGGAGAAGATAACAAATACTACTTTGGAGTTTATAATCCCGATGCAAGTCTTTATTTGCGTTCAATTGGCTTTGAAACAGAAGATGACCGCGACAATGCATTTGACTTGATGGAAAGTACCATTCTTTTGGAAGAAAACTACAAAATAGAAAATCTTGGGGGCAAATATTATGCTGTGCTTTTCGAAGAAAATGAAATTTTGGCCATTTCGCCAGATTTCAGTTCATTTATTGAGGCTTTTGTGACAACACCAGGAGGACGACCAAAAGAGACGATTGGTACCATGTATTAAAATTGAATCTAGAGAAAATGTCATATAAAAACCTCTCAGAAATGGGAGGTTTTTTTGTTGGGCTAAAGTCTTAACTTTCAAATATTTTAACCTTTAAAAAAAACCACTAACTTGGTCAAATTAAAAGTTAGATAATCCGTTTTTATTCAAAATTTAAAACAACCTAAAATGAAACGCACTATTCTTTTCTTCTTTCTAGTTATCTTTTTCAATTCATGTAATCACCTGCCTGAAGTCGGGATAAAAACCCTTGGTTTCGGTGACGAAATTGAAGTTTTACAAAATCTCTTTTTTGAGTTTGATGAAGAGCTAGTTTTCGATGGCGACCTCAACAAATGGGAAAGTACACCATACATGGATTTTGAACCTAAAATCGAAGGAAAGTTTAAATGGATTGGAAAAAAAGAGTTGGTTTTCTCTCCTTCTAAACCAATGAAGTTTGCCAACGAATACAAAGCAAAACTCTCAGAAAATCTTTTGAAAAGAAAAAAAGGGAAAATGGGCATCGATAAAAATGAGACCATCAAGTTTCATACGCCATACCTTAAAGTGAAAGATTCTCAAGTGTATTTTGCCAAAAACAAGCAAAATCAGAAAGAAGCTAGGGTGCTTTTGGAACTCAATGGCAAATATGACGCCCATAATATCAAAGACGAAATCACTATTTTGGACGGAGCAAAACAACTGGACTACAAACTGGTTCCGGCTGAAAACTCAACTAATCTAGTTTTAGCTTTGTCGGAATTTCCAGATACCAAAAAAGGAGAAATAACAGCCAAAATTATAGCCAAAGTAGACAATCCACAGAAATTTAAAACAGCAGAAAAGATAGACCTTGACTATTTGCCAGCAGACAAATTAGAAATTTTGAAAATGCAGACGAGTTTCAAAAAACTCAAAGGTTATGTGTATATCAAAACCACGCAACAGATTGACATCAGTCAAGTAGAAAAACAAATAAAAATTGAACCAGTAGTAAGATATACAGTTGAAGCAGCCGATCAAGGTTTTACCATAAAAGGCGATTTTAATCAGGACGATTTATACAAAATCACGCTAAATAAAAGTATCGTCGGGGTTTTAGGTGGCAAAATGGATGAAGATTATGAAGGAGAAGCGTTTTTTGGAAAAGTAAATCCGTATTTGGAATTCACGAATAAAAATGCACAGTATATGTCTAATGTAGGAAACAAAAACATCGGCATCAACATCGTGAATATTCCGAAGGTAAACGTTTCTATTTCTAAAGTGTACGAAAACAACATTCTACCTTTTCTTAAAGGTGTTCGCAGGAGTTATTATGGAGACGAAGAACAAGAATACTATTACTCTTCTGAAGCTGATTTGTATGGAAATACAGTATCATCGAAAAAAATTGAGACCGCAGATTTACCTGTCAAACAAGGAGTTTCTGTGTTAAACCTTCCCCTGCCAGACCAAACCGAAAAACGAGGCATATATTTTATTTCTATAGAATCCGAGGACGAATATTACCGTAAAATACAAAAAATTGTTTCAATTTCAGACATCGGTTTGATAACTAAAATGTCTCAAAATCAGGAAGATGTGATAGTTATGGCCAATTCTATAATGCAAACTACACCCATTTCTAACCTAGAAATCAAATTGATAAGCAATAACAACCAAGAAATAACCAAAGGCACTACCAATGCCAACGGAATGGTAGTTTTCAAAAATCTAAAGAAAAACAACCCGAATTTTACCATGGCCATGGTCACCGCCACCTCAAAAGAAGACTTCAACTATTTACTTTTTGACGATACTGAAATTGAAACTTCCAAATTTGACATCATAGGTAAAAACTTTAATGAAGCTGGCTTGGATGCCTTTATTTATGGAGATAGAGAGATTTATCGTCCTGGCGAAACCATTAATTTTAACACCGTAATCAGAAACAACGATTGGCAAACACCAAGCAACATTCCTATAAAAATTCAGGTAAAACAGCCCAATGGCAAAGAAGTAAGCTCGTTAATGACTCAAACTAACGCTGCGGGAGCCATTAGTCATTCGGTGAAATTGGAACGTTCAGCCCTCACTGGTTTTTACAATGTCGATGTATTTACGGGCAACAATGTGCTCATTGGCTCCAAAAGTATTTCGGTGGAAGACTTTATGCCAGACCGCATAAAGGTAAACATTGATGCCCCAGAAAAAGTGGAGATTGGCCAAAAAGCCAATATCAAACTGCAAGCCAACAACCTTTTTGGCCCTCCAGCGGCAGATAATAAATACGAACTCGACTTTTCTATCAAGCGAAAAACTTTCATTCCTAAAGGTTATGAAGACTTTACATTTGGCCTAGACGTTGAGACGAAATTTGAAAATGAACTTCGCAATGGAATTACCGACGCAAAAGGCCAAGGAACACAGGTTTTTGATATTTCTGAGGATTTTTCCAACAAAGGATTGCTTGAAGGAAAAGTCTTGGTTTCAGTTTTTGATGAAACTGGCAGACCTGTTCACCGTCAGAAAACCTTTGAAATTTATACCCAAAAACAATTCTTTGGAATAAAAATTCCTGCCTATTTTGTCGGTACAAACGCCACTTTTCCCATCGAATTAGCGGCTCTAAATTCTGCTGGAGCCAGTGTGATGACGAACGGAACGATGGAAATTTATCTACTTGAATATCAAACCGTTTTGGAGAAAACCGACGAAGGTCTCAGGTATGTTTCAAAGAAAAAAGAGAAACTCATCAAAAGCCAAGAATTGAAATTTGGAGGCAAAAATTTGATTCAAAATTTTGTTCCAAAAATATCTGGTGAATATGAAATCAGGGTAAAACCAACAGAAGCCGAAAGTTATGTAAGTACCAACTTTTATGCTTACGGTTATGGTTCAAAGGCATCTTTTGAAGTAGATACCGACGGAGAAGTACAAATAGAAACTAATCAAGAAAATTATCTTTTGGGCGAAAAAGCCAAGGCGATTTTTAAAACTCCTTTTGATGGAAAACTGCTCATAACAATAGAAAATGCGGGAATTTTAGAGCATAAATTTGTACAAACACAAAACAAATCTGCAGAAATCTCAATTGATTTGGGCACAAATCATTTGCCAAATGTATATATCACTGCTACGTTGATTCGGGCCATGAATCAGCCAGAATTGCCCCTAATGTCGGCCCATGGCATGAAAACCATCAAAGTAGATGACCCAAAACGTAGAATTCCGATTGTAATTACTGCTGTTGAAAAATCTAGATCAAAATCAAAACAACGTGTGGATGTAAGAACTTCCCCAAATACGGAGCTGACCATAGCGGTTGTTGACGAGGGGATTTTGCAATTAAAAAACACAGAGACACCTAAAATCAACGAATATTTCTACCAAAAAAGAGCATTGGGCGTTCGTTCATTCGATTTGTATCCATTGCTTTTGCCAGAAATCCAACTAAATGGAAAAAGCAGTACTGGTGGTGATGGTGGCATGGGCAAGCGTGTGAATCCATTGGCCAACGGTCGTGCAGAATTAGTAGCCAAATGGAGCGGCCAAATAAAATCTGACGCTTCAGGCAAAGCTAGCTTTGAGTTTGATATTCCTGAGTTTTTGGGAAGCTTGAGAATAATGGTGGTGGCCTACGACGACGAAAAATTTGGCTCTGAAGAACAAAAAATGACAGTTTCAGATCCTGTGAGCATAAGTGTAGGCATGCCTTTATTTTTGAGTCCATCTGACAAAGTGAAAGTGCCAGTTACGTTTTTCAATACCACTGAGTCGCCACAAGTGGTGAAACTTTCAACCCAAACCGAAGGTCAAATCTCTGTAGGTAATTTTACTGAAAACAGCATTACCATAGACCCAGGAAAAGAAAAACACTTGGACTTAGAAGTGGCAGGAAAAGACAAAATGGGTTTAGGAAAACTGAAAGTCATAGCAAAGTCTGACAAAGAAACTTTCTCTAAAACCACCGAAATAAGTGTTCGTCCTGCTGGTTCACTGCAAAAATCTGGAACTTCCGGCATCTTGGCCAAAAATACCGATTTGGTTTTTGCGGCTCCTACGGGCTATATTCCGGGCACTTTTTCTTCGAAAATATACATCGGCAATACGCCCATGATGCAGTTTGGCAATCGCCTAGAAACCTTGCTCGCCTTTCCACATGGGTGTGTGGAGCAAACGGTTTCCAAAGCCTTTCCTCAGCTTTATCTCGACGATTTGATTAAGCAAATCGATGGAAAATTGGAGATTTCGGAATCGGGGCAATCGGAGTTGAATCCGCAGTACAATGTCAATGCTGCAATTCAGAAAATTGAAGCCATGCAGTTGTACAATGGTTCTGTTAGCTATTGGCCAGGTTCGCAAGAGGAATATTGGTGGGGAACGGCTTATGCTTTGCATTTTCTTTTGGAAGCCCAAAAATCTGGATTTGAAGTTTCAAAGCCCATAATTACACAATTGGTAAATTACCTGACCCAACGTACAAATGAAGAGCAAGTCAAAGAAACCATTTGGACTTCTACAAACGGTGTTTACAAGAAAAAAGAGCGTTTAAAAACCGAAATCGCATATTCGCTTTATGTGCTTTCACTCACCGATGAGCCAAATATATCGGCGATGAACCAGCTAAAAGCAAATTTTACAACGCTTTCTTCTGACCAACAGTTTTTGGTAGCATGTGCTTTCAAACAAATGGGAGATGATGCTTCATATTCAAAACTTTTGCCCAAGACTTTTGTAAAAGAAGTGTACGACCGTATGTTGCACGATAGTTTTTCTTCTCCAATCAGAAACCTCGCATTGGTTCTGAATACGTTAGTAGAGACCGACCCGCTGAATCCGCAAATTGCAAGTTTAACACAGTCGTTAAACGGCGTTTTGAGCAATAAGTCGCTATACCTGAATACCCAAGAGCTTTCTTTTTCGATGTTGGCGATGGGCAAAATACTGAAAACCAAAAAATCGACCGGAAAGGCGGAGATATATTCTGAAGGCAAATTGATAAGAACGGTAGAAGGTAAAGGCCAATGGATAGACATGACCAAATATCCAAAAGGCATAAGCGTGAAGTCGCTCAACGACAACCTGTACTATTACTATGAGTCAGAAGGCATCAGAAAAGATAATAAGTTTATAGCCGAAGACAAGTTTTTGAAAGCCCGCCGCACCTACTTTACTCGCACAGGTGAGGTGATAAAAAGTCCAGTTTTCAAACAAAATCAATTGGTGGTGGTACGACTTACTGTAAGTGCCCAAGCTGGTTTGATGTACGATGTGGATAATGTGGTGCTGACCGATATGCTCCCAGCCGGACTAGAAATAGAAAACCCAAGGTTGGTAGAAGACCGCGACATGCCATGGATAAAAAATGCATCGAATGCCACATATTTCGATATCCGAGACGACAGAATCAACTATTTTGTAAATGTGGATAACACCGAACGACACTATTATTACTTAGCCCGAGCAGTCTCAAGAGGCAACTTCGTGCAAGGCCCAGTTTCAGCCGACGCCATGTACAACAATAACCTGCGTAGCTATTGGGGTGGCGGCACTGTGGTGGTTAATTGATGGTTGAGATTTGGGGCGTAAAACCGTTGACAACTTTTGAAAAGTTGTCAACGGTACAAGATTAAGAAGAGAAATTTAAAACGAAACAATAAAAGTTTTAACACTCGTTTACAGTCTGGATTTATAATTTTTATATTTGTAACCAATAAAATCACCAAAAAAAACAAAATTTTATGCCAGTTATAAGTATGTTTTACGGTTTGCTTATCTCAATGTAATATTTGGACAATAAGCAACATCATCTTCCACACATTCATGTTAAATACAATGATAGTGAGTCGGTTTTTTCAATTCCTGATGGTGATTTGTTAGAGGGAAGTATTCCGGCGAACAAAATTAAGCTTGTAAAGGCATGGATTGAATTACGGCAAGAAGACTTGATGGCAGAATGGAGCCTAGCCATAAAAGGTGAGCCAATTTTTAGAATTGATCCTTTAAGATAATTATCATGTTACCAAAAATTAAGTCAGTTAAACCTTTACCTAATTATATCCTTGAGGTTGAATTTGAGCCTTCTGTTCAAAAGCAATTTTCCGTTTTGCCCTATTTAAAATATACAGTTTACAAGCCATTGGTTGATGTATCTTTTTTTAATACCGTAACTGTAAAATATGGCACATTAGTTTGGGGCAAAAATGAGGAAATAGACTTTGATTCATATACCATTTATTCTGAGGGTGTTTCAGTTTGAGGTTTTTCTGTGGAATTTTGCCATCGAATTCAATAGTTTATCGTATAAATAAGCTCGATTGAATGTTGATATTAAATGAAGGTATTGGAATGTGAATACTTCGGCCTGAAGACAGATTATCACCAATGCTTAGTTTGAAGACCAAGCAAAGCTAATCTGATGATATTTTCAGAAATAAATTATTCACATAAGCATGAAATTAATTAATACAATTTATAGAGTCACACATGTTGACAATTTAGAAAATAAAATTCTAATAGGAGTTTCGATTGGTTCAGGACTAAATTTAAATCATGGGAATAAAATTTTAATTTTAGATAAGTCAAGTATTATATATGAAAAAGCTATAGATTATCACTATTTTATGCCATATAAAAATGGAATAGTTTATTATAAAAAAGAAGGAGATCCTATTTTTTATAATGATTTTTTAATTGATACTCAACTTACAAATGAAGGAGGATATTTTAATCCATTACAAAATAGATTGAGTAAAAATATATTTGAATTTGCGACTTAGGGTTCGAATTATTCGTTTCAACAATTTGTTTATACTAATTTTCCAATCCAAGTTAATGGGTTTTTGTTAATTCTTTGGGAAGATAAGTACATGTACTATAATAGAGAGGAAAGAACCATATATGTAATTTCACTACCCAACAATCAACCAGCTTGGACTTACCGAATACCTGAAGAGTTAACCATAGAAACTTGGGGCAACTCATTTTTTTCTGACCAATCACACCTTTTTATGAAATTACACATGGGTGGTATAATGGCTTTTTCTTTAATCAATGGGGAGGTTCTTTGGAAATGGTTTGGCGAAGAAACCTATTCATCTTTTTGTACTGCAGCTAATTTTGTATATGTAAATGATGGTAATCGGATTACCGAAATAAATATTAACAATGGCCAACCAGAAAGAATTTTAGATTTTCACAACTTGGCCGAGTATCATAATTTAAGAGCTAACGGTTCAATTTTTGGCTACGATGATATATTAGTTTTCAAAAATTCCCATTCTGGCGAAATAGCGGTATTAGACCGCAATACTTTTAAGCTTAAAGGTCGAGACATTGTTGACCCATTAGGTATTGCAGAAGGGCCCAAAGTCATACATTATGTTGATAGAATCCTGTATGTAATGGGTATGTCCTCTAAGGTGAATATTTATAAAGTTTTAGATGACGAATAATGTGCAGTATAAATTTTAAATGTTATTATGATTAAATTTTACTTCTTCTGAAAAAGTATTCCAAATAATTTTCAAAAACCTCAATCCAATTTGCCCTCAATTTCTAAAATACCCCCCTTCCTAACCTCCCTCAAAGTAAAATACACCTTGGCCATATTGGCATTGCTTTTGGTGTTAGATTTGGCATTTTCAGTTAAAACCCCCGAAAATTATTCTACTGTGGTGCTAAATGACGAAGGTCGAATATTGAGTGCATACCTCAACAATGAAGACAAATGGCGGCTCAAAACCAATGTTGAGGAGGTTTCGCCTTTTTTCTTGAAGGCTATCATTGAGAAAGAAGACAAATACTTTTACTATTATCCCAAAATCAATTTTGTTACCAAAAACTATTTTTTCCTCAACCATAAATTTCCACCAGTGTTTTTAAGACACAATGGCATTTCAGTAAAAATATGTTTATGATGCTTATTTAGATAATGTGAAAATAGCATGATCTCAAATTCTTTATTATACATTAAAAAGGCTCTTAAAAAGTAATCCTCATTCCAATTTCTTCCCATAAAAACCCATTCTTTTGGGTATTCAAACGGATAAAATATATCATGAAAATGAATTATAACCCCACTTTTCAATTTTGGTAATATCTCAAATAGGATATAGTTAACATCACTACCAGTTTTGACCACATGAGTACTGTCAATAAAAAGAATGTCACCATAATTTAACTTTTCAAATGTTTCTATTTTAACATCTTGAACAAATTTTTCAATTATGGCTATAGTATCATAATCATTTTCATTTAATAGACTTTTTAATCGGTTGGCATTGGGTTCAATAAATGTTAGATTGATTGATTTATTAAAAAAATGCTCATTTGTATCCAACATTACAGATGAGGAGAAACCGGAACCAATTTCAATAATTCGGTTGGGTTTAAAGTGTCTAATAATTGAATATAAAAAAATTGCGTCCGTATATGAATAAAATTCATTTTCAAAATAATACCTTTTATCGTGACTTTTTATTTTGGGGAAAGGAATTTCACCATAATACAATTCAAATTGTTTTACAAGCTTGATCTGGTCGTCAACATTAAGATCTATGCCTCTAATTCCGTCTATGTTTTCCTTACCCCAAATAGTATTTTGTCTTCTCATTACCTCTTCTACAGAAACGATTTCTGAATAAAAATGACCAGAAGGGTACAACAATTTTTTTTTAAAGTTTATGTTTTCATGATAAAGACCCCTTATGTAAGGCAGTTTGTTTAAAAGTAAAATTAGGTTTTGTTTTAAGGTCATACTTGATGTGTTTTTAAGTTTAAATATTAATGAATTGCCATTTAGAATTAAATTTAACCAAAACATCTGAATAGGATTTTAGAACGACGACACTAAAATTATAAGAATTAAAGAAAATTTCATCCATTCGGGATAGTATTTTTTGCTTTTCTGAAATCTTCTGGGTCTTTTTTAATCTGGCTTAACAATCCATCTTCTAAAAGAAAAGTGATTTTTAAGTTTCAATTATAATTAATGAATATGATAGAATATTTCCAACATTATAATT
>JAIPAJ010000063.1 GCA_021740125.1 Leadbetterella sp.
TTCTCCATTTTGTATGCAAACTATTACAGCCTCAACTTTCTGTTTGTGCGATTTCCTATCACAAGAATCATTTGTGGGTTTCAATGAGAAGTTTTCAGAAAGATTTTTTTTTGACAACTCAAATTTATCCTTCAAATATTCTGGCACTTCAATATCTGAAAAGTCTTTAATATCTACTTCGAAGTCGTTTTTGTAAAAGTAAGGGAGTTCGTTTTCTTTGTCATATGGAGCCATGACAAACCCAGAGCCACATTCGTCAAAGTCAATCCTTTTTCTGTTTTCAGATTTATCAAAACTTACTATCAGCTTGACTTGCGAAGTATTGGGCATTTTGTATAGTGCAAAAGGAAATCTTTGCTCTATACAGTTCTCCAGAAAAAGATCAATATTTATACTCGATTTGGTGGCAATCATTCACTTTCGACTTTCAATTCGCCGTTGTTGTATTTCGATGGACACTTTAATAGAATTTGTTCAGCCTCAAATTGTTTGGTATTCAAGTCCATGTGACCTACCACAACCACTTTTTCAGACTTATCCATGTCTTGCGGCTTTGGTTGTTTAAACACTACCAACTCTTCATTGTTTAAAGAGTCACGCATCATAAATTCAAAATGATTGGGGTCTACCGATGGTTCATATTTCATTCCCAATGGTTTGCCATCCACTCCTTTTATCAATTCACCCACTACGTGGATAGATCCTTTGTCGCCATTTTCGGCCATTTCTTTGGCTTCTTTGAAAGAGGCATATGTACTGGCATCACCTATGGTTGAAATTATCATTGTGATTGCAATAGCTATAACCACCAATGCAATGATATGTGTTTTTTTCATTTTTGTTTTATTTAGTTTATGAAGTTTATCCTCTCCAAAACTATTTCTTAATTTCTTTTTCTAGCTTAGAAACTTTCCTGTCGATACTGAATAGGTAGGCTATTAAACCTAGAACTACTATGGATACAACAGCTACTACCACATATATTTTACCGTCTGCTCTGAAGGCATCCGCCATTTCTACATCTTGCAAATTTAATAAACTCATAGATTGTCTTGTAAATGGTTATTCAATAATTTTATTCTAATTCTAAGCGACGATATCCAAACACCCACCAAAATCCAAGCGAGAATAGCTGGGTAAAATACCATCCGCATATTACTGTCCATATCGTATTTTCCAAATGCTGGATTTCCACCATTGCCAGGATGTAAAGAGTCTGTAAGGCGAGGCAATATCCACACCAAAGGCATAAATGATGCAAAGGCAAATATGTTGTAAACCGCCGAAAGTCTAGCTTTCTTTTGTTCGTCTTCAAATGAGCCTCGGAGCACAAAGTAAGCTGAGTAAATAAGCAAGCCGACTTCAACCGCTATGATTTTAGGATCTTTCGGAAGTGGATCTCCCCATGTGTAATTCCCCCAAAGTGAGCCAGTTATAAAACCCAAAACTCCAAAAACTATGGCCACATTAGCAAATTCTACAGCATATACATCGTCTTGGACTTGTCCGTTTCTCAGATATTTAATAGAATAAACCAAAGAAGAAATCATCAAGGCCATCATACCGAACCACATCGGTACATGAAAATAGACATTTCTAATGGTTTCGTTTAATATAGGCTGCCTTGGCACTTCACCAATTAGCCCAAAGATTGCGGTATAAAGTACGAGGCCCGCTGCCAAAAATTTCCACCAGATTTTTCTCATATTTTTAACTTTTCCAAAGAAATGGAAACAACATATAACTTAACGCAATAACTATTAAATCAATTCCTGAAATAACCAATATTTCATCATAGCTAGCCCTTAATGCCAACCCATCCATAGCATTTTTGGAGAGTTTGATAAGCATACTCAGCATAGGGAGTAAAATTGGGAAACTTAGCACAGCCATGAGTCCCGCGGTATTATCTGATTTTGAGGCAATACCCGCAATGAGCGTCAAACTGGCACTAAATCCCAATGCACCCAAAGTCAATGATAATAAATATAAACCGAGATTTTCGGCTTTGTTTCCCATAAAAATGGAGTAAATCAAAAAGCCTAAAAAGCCCAAGAAAACCATTAATAGAAAATTATAAATGATTTTGGCCAAAATTATTGAGCTGGGTTTGGCTATTTGATAATAATATAGTTGTCTTCCAGCTTTTTCTTGAATAAAACTTTTTGTGATAGAGTTGACTGCTGAAAACAGAATAATTATCCAAAAAAGGGTATTCCAAGTGATAGGTTCTATGCTGTTGGTTTTTAGTTTAAAGCTTATGTAACACATAAAAACTGTAGAAACCACATACAAAACCATACCGTTGAAAGCGTATTTTTGCCGCCATTCGAGTATAATGTCTTTGATGATGAGGTTTTTGATTTCCTGCATTTTATGGTTTTGAATTATGCTTGCATCGAGCAGGGTTTCTCTTCATTGTTTTCTTCGAAGTTTTCTTCGAAACCTAAAGCAGTACAAAATTAATCAAATGATAAGTCGAAGTACATGAGATTGCTCATTTATTTTTAATCAGATCTAATGTGAAGTTCAATTGAGCGTCTTTTCGTTTAATAAAATCATCAAAAGATTGTTCCACATAATAATCGGGTTCCACAAAAAAAGTCTTGTTGGTTTTGTTTGGCTGGGCATGAATTATCTTCATTAAGGGTATATGCAATTTCAATTTAGAATTTGTGAGTTTTACATCTTTCCACTGTCCCGCAAAACTACCCCAGTTTGCCCCACCAGGCTGCATACCTATAAAAGTTGCCCGATTCATGTCTTTCCATAAACCAATGGTAAAGGTAGTAGCAGAATAGGAGCCTCCATCCATCAAAACATAAATTTTTTTGTCGTAATGGTATTTATTAGCGAGCTTGGTCTTTTTTCTTTTTGATCCAACTCTTACGAAGGTATCTTCATTGAACTTTTTGAACACAAATCTCCCGGCTACATAAGGCAGAATGAGATAAGGTGGGAAAATTTTCAGGAAAGAAGCCTTTTTTATAAATGTCGTGTCAATAATCTCAAAAGGCTCAGATGCAATATATTTCGTAATTCTGGAAACGTTATTGATTAGCCCACCACCATTAAATCTAAAGTCTACTATTAGATGCTCGATTTCGTTTTTTTCGATGGCTTTGAAGTGTTTTTTTAATAATTTTTTGAATCTGTGTTGAGGAAAATCGAATTTATTTCCCTTTTCTTTAAAACTAAGCACATCTAAATAAGCAATATGATTTAGACTATCCAGAATTTTGAAGTTGAGATTCTTCCTACTTACATTTTTGTATCGTTTGTTAAGTATTTTGGTTGCCTCTTTTGGGGTTTCAAAAGCTATTTTTTTAACAAAAACAGAATCATTGTTTGGCTTTTTGTAGGCTACATCTACACTGTCTTTTATTCCGTACACATAATTGTAGTTTCTTGCAAAAAGCCGTTCGGCATAATACTTTTTGCTGGTCTCATTGCCATTGTCTGTTCCCCATAAATTTTGAAAGCTTTCAAAATCTATGTTTATCGGAACGCCATCTAACGAAATAACTTCAGAACCTCTAATCAGAGAGCTGTCTGAGGACATATTAAAATGTATATAAAATTTTTCTCCAACTTTACGAATGGTAAGTGGAATGGATTTTCTGTCTTTTTTTTCTATGAAGTTTTTAGGTAATAGGGTAGAGGTGTGTAAATCTTTCATACCACCTGTAAATGCATTGGTGAGTCTGTAAGCTTCCAAAATGTTGAGTTTTTCGGGAAGATTTTTAATAATGGAACTATACCTATTCTCAAATTCTTCTTTGGATTCATAATAATATATGCCCAAATGGTATTTTTCAATATTCTTTTTTGCTAAGGCTAAATCCTTTTTGAATTCTTCTTTGTTTATGGTTTTTTGACCAAATGCTATTTGAGAGGAAAATAATAATAGTACACAAAAGACCATTAATATTGGAAGTACCCATTTAGAATTTTTATTTTTTTTTGAGGTCATGGAGTCGCAATTCTCTTGTAAATAGTAGTTTATGAAATAGTTTTGAGTTATATTTTTGAGATTTTAAACTTCAAATCTCATTAAGACTTAAAAATAGCTATCTTTTTTTTATCTTTGTACCTGAAATGAAAAGTTCTTTGAAACAATATGCTTAATCGTCGACTAATTCGAATCAGGGTAATGCAAACTTTGTATGCTTTTGAAAAATCAAAAGGTGCGAATTTCCAACTAGCTCAAGATGTCATTGCAGAATCTTTTGCTCCTGACTTGAATTCCATGGAAAAACAAGACAAAAACAAACTTACAGGTTTGTTGAAACTTACACAGTCACTTTTTTCAGACGAAGTAAACGCTGGCATTTTTCCTTCAGACGATACCCTGCCAGCTGAAGTTAAGAGCGTATTGGGGAAAGCTCGGGAATTTCTAAAACTCAAGAACAAGAAAGACTACGATTTTTATGCCCTTCAAAGTGTGTTAGACGCTGAAAAAGTGTATGATATCTATCTTTATTTGTTAAATCTTCTCTCCGAAATCGGTCACAAATATGATGGAATTGGTAAACTTTCTACCAATAAAGTCATTCTGGCCATCAGAAATTCAAAAGATTTAGAACATATTTCCTTAAAAAGATCTATCAACTGGGAAAATGAGCGTATTTTTATCAATAGGATTTACAATGAGGCTCTTAAAGGCAATGCACACATTCAAGAATACGAGGGGATTATCAATCGAACCTTGGAGGATGACTTAGCCATTGTGAAATATATCATCAAAAATATATTATTGAAACACGAAGTCTGTTCAGAGTTTTTCGAGAAAATGAGCATCTTTTGGGTAGAGGACAAGGAGATTCTACGCACAATGTTATTTCACACCATCAATGATTTTGTTGAAACTGAAGGCGTGGTGGTTGAAAAATTGGACGAAGTTTGGGAAGAAAGCAAAGATTTTTTGAAGTCGTTTTTCAAACAAACGGTATCTGAAGAAAAAGTAATTTTAGATATTTTGGTGCCATTTCTCAAAAACTGGGAAATCGAAAGAATCATTGAAACAGATAGAGTTTTGCTAAAAATGGCTGTTTGTGAGCTTATGAACTACCCAAGTATACCAGTTAAAGTCACCATCAATGAAATCATTGAAATTTCGAAAAACTATAGCTCAGCAAAGAGTGGACAATTTATAAATGGTATTTTGGATTCGGTAAATAAAGACCTAACTTCACGGGGATTAATAAAGAAAACTGGCAGAGGAATGCTTGATAATAAATAAAATTGAAAGTGTTTGTCTAGTTTTTAAATTTAGAATAATTTTAAGAAAATTTTCAATCATGAGCAGTTCATCTAAATCATTCATAGCGTTTTTGGCGGGATTGGCCGCTGGTACAGCAATAGGTATATTGTATGCACCAGACAAAGGCGAAGTTACACGAGACAAACTGGCCTCTAAACTATCACAATATCGTGGTCAGTTAGAGGCATTCATAGCCGATTTGATAGAAAGAGGCGACGAAGTAGCCAGCGAAATGTCGGGAGGCAGTAGTGAAGCCAAAGCTGAAGGCCAAAAAGTTGTTAACGAAGCACGTCAAAAAGCTGAGAGACTTCTTGAAGATGTAGAAAATTTAATGAATCAAATAAAATCTAAGGCATAATGAAAAAAGGCATAGCATCTATTCTAATACTTTTCATATCATTGAGTTTTTGGCAATGTAATTTCACCTCTAGCACCGATTCAGCAGGAGAATCTCAAAGCGATTCAGCAAAGATTGAGTTTGAAAACCCCAATCATGACTTCGGCGAAATAAAAGAAGGCGAAATAGTAAGTACTGTTTTTAAATTTAAAAACGTGGGTTCTATGCCATTGAATATTGCAAGTGTGGATGTTACATGTGGCTGCACGGTAGCTGAAAAACCAGAAAGACCAATTGGTGCTGGTAAAACTGGCGAAATCAAAGTTGAATTCAACAGTGCTGGAAAAGTGGGAATAAATAAAAAATATGTAACGGTTACTTCTAATGCAGTCAATGGATCTGAAGTAGTTAGTTTTGATGTAATAGTAAATAAAAACGAACAATAATGACGATTTTACAAGCAGGAGGAAATATGGGATTTTTGCTCATGATGGTGGGTATGTTTGTGGTGATGTATTTTTTTATGATCAGACCGCAACAAAAAAAGCAAAAGGAACAACAAAAAATGGTAGACGCTCTCAAAGCTGGCGATGATGTGGTTACAGCGGGTGGTTTACATGGCAAAGTGATGTCAACGGACGAAACTACGGTTACGATTTCAGCTGGTGGAGGTGCCAAATTGACTTTTGAAAAATCGGCGATTGCCAAGAAAAAATAATGTCATATTCAGCCCGAAATACGAAATCAATACCTATGAAAGACGCTTTTGAGTCTTTCTTGAAAGTCTATAACCTCAAATCGAAGTTTAACGAGACGTATTTGGTAGCGTATTGGGAGAGAATAATGGGTGCGAGCATTGCAAAACGCACCGAAAAGATATATATCAAAAGCGGGGTTTTGTTTATAAGGCTTAACTCCGCTCCTTTAAGCCAAGAGCTCCTTTTGGCCAAAACCAAGCTTATTCAACTACTCAACACAGAAATTGGTGAACAAGTCATCAATGACGTAGTATTTATTTAATTATGCTTACGGCACCTCCATATCTTAAAAAAGGTGATAAAATTGCAATTACTGCTCCCGCAAGCAAACTAGACCGAAAATCAATCGAAATTGGTATTGAAATTCTTCAAAGTTGGGGATTAGAAGTCATTATTGGCAATACCGTTGGGAGAAAATTTCATGATTTTTCGGATATTTTAGAAAATCGAACTTCTGAGTTTCAAAGTTTTCTGGACGATTCAACCGTAAAACTTATTTTGTCTGCCCGTGGAGGTTATGGTTGCTCTAAAATTATAGATGATTTAAATTTTGATAAGTTTAAGGTCTCACCAAAATGGATTTGTGGCTTTTCTGATTTGACAGCTATGTTGTTGCATGTCAATAGTTTGGGTTTCCAGTCTTTACATGGCGTAATGGCCAAAACTATGACTTACCACCAAGCATCCAATGAATCGCTGAGGGCTGCTCTATTTGGAGAAATGTATTTGTATGCTTTTGATTCATCGGCTTCAAATAAACTCGGAGAAGGTCAGGGAGAAGCAATTGGCGGCAATTTAGCTCTAATGGTACATTCCATCGGCTCAAAGTCGGATATAAATTATGACGGCAAGATTCTTTTTTTGGAGGATATTTCGGAATATTATTATAACTTAGACAGAATGCTCGTTCAATTAAAAAGAGCATGTAAACTTCAGTATCTGGCAGGTTTGGTTGTGGGTGATTTCTCTGATTGTAAGGATAATGATGAACCTTTTGGTAAGAAAATAGAGGAGATAATTTTGGAACATACCTCAGATTCCTACTACCCAGTTGCTTTTGGTTTTGGATTCGGACATGAAAGTAAAAATTTGGCCATTAGAATGGGAGAGGAGTTATATTTAGACGTTAAATCTTCTGGAAGTATTATTAAATCGTTTGAATGATGGGAAAGTTCGATTTTAAAAAATATCATGTGAGGGCCATGAACGCTAGTTCAGAAGCCGAAAAGTTGGAAATAAATAAGGAGCTGAAAGATTATTACAATGCTTTAGATGAATCAGATAAAGCAATATTCAATGAAGAATTGCAGACTTTTTTAATCAAAGAAATGGCCAGTATCAAATCGGTTTATGATGGAGCCACTGGACAAACGGAGAATTAGTGGATTGGTTACTTTAGATTGGTTATTTGTAAATTGGTTTGTTATCTTTTTTTGAAATTATTCGTATCCATATTATTTACCTATCTATAATTTTCCCTTCTCACTTTCAATTTTTCATATTCATATTGTTTTGATTGCAGTTTTTATGCGAGCATTAAAGCATTATTTATAAACCCAAAAAACTCATTAGAAAATTGGCTGCAATAAAAGTCGAAGGCGACCCCCGTTCCTTCATATCTATTTCCGACCCTCTGTAAACCTATCTCGATAGGTTTTTCGATGTTCGTCATAGCTATTTTGCAAAATATTATTTCGCCAGATTGTCTATTGAGCTTTTTGGGTTTAGATTTGTACTTTATTTATAATTATTAAAAGTTTTTATGAGCCAAGCGTCTGCCCCAGCTACTACTTTACAAGATATTATCAGTCACGCCAAAGAATATGGATTTGTGTTTCCGTCTTCTGAAATATACGATGGACTTCAAGCCGTTTACGACTACGGTCAGAATGGCGTTGAGTTAAAAAATAACCTAAAGCAAGTTTGGTGGAAAGCCATGACACAGCTTCACGACAATATTGTGGGGATTGATGCGGCTATATTTGTGCATCCGCTCACTTGGAAAGCATCTGGTCATGTGGATGGTTTTAACGACCCGATGATTGACAACAAAGATTCTAAAAAAAGATACCGTGCAGATCAGCTGTTGGAAGGCAAAGCAGAGGAATACGAAGCCGCTGGAGAGCCAGAAAAAGCTGCAGCACTTTTGGCCAAAATGGGAGCTTTGCTCGGTGCCGAGAAATTGGATGAAGTAAGAGAATTGATTATCGAAGAAAAAATCGTTTGCCCAATTTCTAAAACTTTGAATTGGACGGAAGTTCGTCAGTTCAACTTGATGTTCTCTACACAGGTGGGTTCGGTGGCAGAAGATTCTAGTAACATTTATTTAAGACCTGAGACTGCACAAGGTATTTTTGTTAACTTCTTGAATGTACAAAAATCGGGTAGGATGAAAGTGCCATTTGGTATTGCTCAAATAGGTAAAGCGTTTAGGAATGAGATAGTTGCACGTCAGTTTATTTTCCGTATGCGTGAATTTGAACAAATGGAAATGCAATTTTTTATCAAACCTGGTACCGAAATGGAATGGTACAATACTTGGAAAAAAACTCGTTTGAAATTCCACAAAGCGATTGGTTTGCCTGCTGAAAAATTGAAATATCATGACCACGATAAATTGGCTCATTATGCCAATGCGGCTGTGGATATCGAATTCCAGTTTCCGTTCGGTTTCCGAGAAATAGAGGGGATTCACTCAAGGACTGATTTTGATTTGAAAAACCACCAAGAACTTTCGAAGAAAAAACAGCAATATTTTGACCCAGAATTGGGTGAAGATGGTAAAGCCATTGGAAATTATATTCCTTACGTGGTAGAGACATCGGTTGGGGCCGATAGATTATTTTTGGCTACTTTTTGCAATGCTTTTACGCAAGAAACAGGTGAAAAAGAAAGAACTTATCTGAAGCTTCATCCAGCATTGGCTCCAATAAAGGCAGCTGTATTACCATTGGTTAAAAGAGACGGCTTGGCCGAAAAAGCCCAAGAAATAGCCAACTCACTTAAGTCAAGTTTTAGAACTATTTATGACGACGGTGGAGCGATAGGTAAGCGTTACACCCGTCAGGATTTGATTGGTACACCCTATTGCATAGCGGTAGATTACCAAACTATGGAAGATAACACCGTAACCATCCGTCACCGTGACAGCATGGAACAAGAAAGAATCGCCATTTCAGACCTAAAAGAGAAAATTGGCTATGAAGTAGCTATGGAGCGGATTTTGGAGGCGATTTGATAGTTTTTTTGATATTTTGTATTTTTAAAAAAGCTGACTTCGATTGGCTTTTTTTAATTATCAAAAATCACTATTGGTTTAAGATTCCCCCTGTACTTATCAATCATCATTCTTTCCGTTATATAGATCGGAGTTTTTTTTAGCCCAATTTGAGCCAATGATGAATAGGCTGGCAAATGTTTAAATTTTACAGAACTTACTATGTCAAAAGCTACAAATCCCCAATCAACAATCTTGGGTATTTTCGTGTTAACGGAAATTGAATTTGGATCGATTTCATTGTTCCTATAAACTGTTTCTACCTCATAAGTATTTATAAATTTAGTAAGTGGTAGAAGCGAATAGCTTGAATCTTTTTCGTTTTTAATCGCTTTATAAAGTTTTCCATTTTGACAGACTCCCCAGATTTTGGAAATAGAATCCATCAATTGATTGTTTTCAATTTTGAGATGAGTTTGACCTAAGATTTCTAAAATTTCGAAATTGCATTCTAAAACGTCATTATCTTTGAATTTTTTGTAGGTGGGGTAGATACCATCTTTATATATTCTCTTAATAAATATATTAGTTAATTGCGTGTCTGTTTCAATAAATTTAGATGTGATTTTCACTTTATTGTCAGGGTTTCGAAGGTTTTTTTCTAATTCGTTCAACGTACTGTTCCAGAATTTCCAATTTAAGTTGTTCATGGTTAAATACAAGTTGTCTGAAGCAACAATCTCCTGACAGTTTGAAGTTTGCATAACTTTTATATATCCATCAGTTGATTTGAGGTAGAATTCCAAAGCTGAATATAGCCAAACTATAGCTTTCCCCTCGGTGTGTCTTGAACCAAATTGGAATTCATTTAATTTTATAGTTATTTGGTTCTTTTTATTGTTTTGTGGTAGGCTATAATTGATAAAATTTTTGATCAGCAAATTTAGCGGTGCAGATGTTTATAGCTTAAAAGTAGAATCTGATTGAATGAAAGTTAGTTCTTGCTGATTTCGAACATCAATTATCTCTTCAATATTCATTTTAATGCTGACTAAATCTTATCTTAAAAAGTTTGGATTAAATTGTAGTTGTGAATAACTAGATTGTGAAGTAAGTAGAAAGAGAAATAGGTATCTCATTATTATTTCGGTTTACTTTAAGTGAGAAAAAAGTGTGCCATTTTTGTGTTAAATCTAGCTTTTTTCATTATCTGGAACTCTTAAAGATTTTAGTGAGATTTGTAAATCTAATCAATCCAAAATCGAATCAATCTAAAATCACATCCCCCTTAAAAAAACTTAAGCCCGGTCTCAAAGAAACCGGGCTAAGTATCTATTCAACCCTAACCTATTAAACTATGAAAAAAATCTAATATTATAAACTTGTGATCGCTACTACTGAAGAAGGTAATTCTACCATTTCAGCATCTGTAGTGATTGATTTTTTGCTAGACCAGATAAATTCGAACACTGATTTGTTCAATTGTACTTTCTGAGCCCAAGCTTTCGCTTCTTTTCTGCTTAAACCATTAAGTTTTTGACTTATGGTAGCTGAAGCTTCCAAAAACTCAGCCTTTTGAGCTTCGTTTAAGTTGTAGAACGCTACGGACGAATTGTGGTATAGATTAACTACTTCCAAATATTTTTTCAAATCCTCATCGTTCTTTCTAGATACTTTTCTCGCCTTTGATTTAACAAATGTTGAGAACTCCGCTGCACTGTTTACCGCTAATCTGTCTCCTGAAATGTTGTTGGCATAACCAACTTGTGCACTGCCTGAAACTGTTCCAAATACAAGTGCTAAAATAATCGCTTTAAATTGCTTCTTCATGTTTTTGTCTATTTTTCTTTCGTGAATTACTCTGCAAAATTGAAGGGTTTTAATTTAACCGCCAAATTTTGTATGGTATACTAAACCAAATAATGTATCGAAAAAACAAATAATACAATTTAAATTAATCTTGTAGGTCGTATTTAGGAGATTTTATAAAAATAATATTTTGTTTAAATTAGATTAACATAGGAAATATTTTTATTTCTAGCAAAATTGAAAGTTCTTGAAAAAGTACAACTATTCGTTCAGAAAGTTCATAGTAGGGGCAATTCCGACAGTACAAAAGCTCAAAATCATGTCGATTGCTTTGTCTAATTTTGGCAATAAATCAATCATATCGTTGTCAGAAAACTTTCCTAAAACGTAATCTACTTGTCTTCCTTTAGGAAAATCAGAGCCTATTCCTATTTTTAATCGGGGATAATTATCATTTCCCAAAACTAACTCTATGTTTTTCAGTCCATTGTGTCCTGCACTTGAGCCTTTGGGTTTTATTCGAAGTTTTCCTAGCGGCAGTGCCAAATCGTCTACCAACACCATAACGTTTTCGATTGGAACCTTCAGCTGATTCATCCAATATTGCAGAGCCTTGCCGCTTAAGTTCATATAAGTTGTAGGTTTTATGAGTGTGATGGATCTACTTTTATATTTATATTCTGCCGCACTGGCCAAACGGTCAATCTTGAAGTCGAGATTTTCTTTGGCAGCCAATCTATCTAAAATCATAAAGCCGGCGTTGTGTCTTGTAAATGCATATTCTGGTCCGATATTGCCCAATCCCACTATCAAATACTTCATTATATTATTTTTGAAAAATGTGTTTTTTACAAAATAACTAATATTTTTGTTGATAATTAATTT
This sequence comes from Leadbetterella sp., assembly GCA_021740125.1. GTDB lineage: Bacteria > Bacteroidota > Bacteroidia > Cytophagales > Spirosomataceae > Leadbetterella. The sequence continues at coordinate 12,270 of JAIPAJ010000063.1, forward strand.
TTGGAATGCAAAAAAAGCGGCTTATACTCAATCAGCCATTGTTGGATATCACCTTAAAACGACTTTGTCAAGAAATCATTGAGAACCATGGTCCATTAGAAGATACAGTATTAATTGGACTCCAACCGCGTGGAATTTTCCTAGCCGAGAGAATCGCTCGATTTCTAAAAGACGATTTTGGAGTAAATATTCCTTTGGGCTATTTGGATGCAACTTTTTATAGAGATGATTTTAAGCGAAAAGGAAATATTCTCAAACCTAATTCGACCCAAATAAATTTTATTATTGAGAATAAGAATGTCATTTTGATAGATGATGTGCTTGCCACTGGCCGTATGGTTAGAGCTGCCATAGATGCCATGCAGGCATTTGGTAGACCTGAAAAGGTGGAGTTACTGTGCCTCATCGATAGAAAATATAATAGAGACCTGCCTATTCAAGCCAATTTTGCTGGAAAAAAAGTCAATACCCTAGATTCTCAACGGGTATTGGTGGAGTGGAAAGAACAAGGTCATGCAGAGGATTGTATTTGGCTTATTGACTAAATAGCATGTATGACGAAAATTTCCACGGACGATTTACTATATGGTTATTGCAATGGTATTTTTCCAATGGCCGACAGTCAAGAAGGTGAAGTTTATTGGTATTCTCCAGACCCGAGAGCGGTAATACCAATAGAAAGCTACAAGCCTTCAAAGTCTTTGAGGCCCACCCTCAATCAAAAGGTTTTTGACGTGGCTTTCAATAAGAATTTTAAAGAAGTTATGAAAAATTGTGCTTTACCAAGATTTGAAGGCGACGAAACTTGGATTTCACAAGATATCATTGATTCTTACTATAATTTACATAAATTGGGTTTTGCTCATTCTGTAGAGGTTTATCAGGAGGAGATTTTGGTAGGTGGACTTTATGGTGTGTCGGTGGGTTCAGCTTTTTTTGGAGAGTCCATGTTTCATAAAGTGCCCAACGCCTCTAAAGTAGCCTTTCATTATTTATTGGAAAACCTTAAACAAAGGAAATTCAAACTTTTAGACACACAATTTATAAACGACAACGTAAAGCGTTTTGGAGCCATTGAGATTCCCAAACCACAGTTTATGAAGATTTTAACAGACAGTATATCAACAAAGAATAAATTTATTGATTGAGAATTTATGAATTCAGCTCTAAAGACCCTATGTTTGATTTTTTTTATTTTACATCCTTTTGTGAGTTTTTCTCAGAAAAAAGTAAAAATCAAAGGAACGATTAAACAAAATGAAAGCAAGCAACCCATTTTTGGCGTAAACCTTATCATTACCGAAAATGGTATTGGAACTTCCACCGATTCAAGTGGCTATTACGAAATGACCATCCCAGTGGGAAGTTATCTTTTGGACATTTCTCACCAATCTTATTTCAAGAAATATCAAAAAATAGATATCAGAAGAGATGCTGTGATGGATTTTCTGTTGGACGAAAAAGTTAATGAGCTGGAGGAAGTAAGAATAAGTGCCAATAGTTCAGAGCAAAATGTGAAAAGGTTGGGTACTGGAATGACTACTTTGAGTAGCCGAACATTAAAAAAGCTACCTTCTTTACTCGGAGAAATAGACATTATTAAAAGCCTTTACACGCTCCCGGGTGTAACGAGTGTGGGCGAGGGTGCCTCGGGCTTCAATGTTAGAGGTGGTAATATTGACCAAAATCTCATACTTTTAGATGAAGCCCCGATTTTCAATTCGAGTCATTTGATGGGTTTCTTTTCGGTATTTAATCCAGATGCCTTCAGAGATTTTAACTTTTACAGGGGAGGTATTCCAGCACAGTTTGGCGGTAGAATTTCTTCGGTTTTGAATGTAAACCTCAAAGATGCCAATGCCACGAAGTTGTCTATCAATGGTGGTGTAGGAACAATCAGCAGTAGATTATTGATAGAAACGCCCATTATAAAAGACAAAATGAGCATGTATGTGGCGGGTAGGATCTCTTATATAGATCAACTAATGCAGGTGATAAAAATTAAAAGATTGGCGGGTAGCAGGGCTAATTTTTATGACCTTACTGCGAAATTGGAATATAGACCTACCACCAAAGACAGAATTTCACTTTCGGCTTTTCAAGGAAAAGACCAGTTTAAACTTGCCAAAGATTCCATTTCGGCGATTGACGAAAATGGAGATGCACTTTATGACTGGAGAACGACCAATGCCACTGCTTCATGGTCTCATTATTTTGGTCAAAAATTTTCTACACGTTTGGTGGGAGTCTATTCTAATTATGATGCTGACATAATTAATTCTGATTCATTAACGGCATTTAATTTGAATTACAACATCGTTTACAAAAGCGTTAAGGGCATAGCGACCTACAATCTCAACGCCAAAAACGAGATAGATTTTGGTTTTCAGTTTAACAGATACGATATTCAGCCAGGTTTGATGGAGCCTACCTTACCAACTTCTAACAAAAACTTAATAAGACTTAATCCAGAAAGTGGTATTGAGTCGGCCATTTTTATAAACGATAAGATAGAGATTTCTAAGAAAGTAAATTTAGGCGTAGGTGTCCGTTATGTTTCTTATCAAGCTTTGGGAGCTGCCACAGTTTATAATTATGAACCTGGTAAACCAATATCTCAGATAAATCTCATGGATTCGGTGGCCTATGACAAGGGTAAAGTGGTGCAAAGCTATGGGAGTTTTGAACCAAGGCTTTCGCTAAACTACAATATTTCGGCATCCTCAAGCCTTAAATTAAGTGCAAATCGCATGAAGCAGTTTATACAATTATTGTCCGGAACCACCGCCGCATTGCCGACAGATAGATGGAAACTCAGTGATACCTACATAAAACCCCAAATGGCCGATCAATTTTCTATGGGTTATTTCAAAAACTTCAAAGAAAAGTCTTCAGAAGCTTCAATAGAGGTATTTTATAAAAAATTATATGATGTGGTAGAATATAAAGACGGAGAAACACTTCTGTTGAATAAATTCCCCGAAACTGCCATTTTACAAGGCGATGGCTATGCTTATGGTGCAGAGTTTTTTTTAAAGAAGAATTTGGGGACTTTCACAGGGTGGATGAGCTATACTTACTCTCAAACCAGAATAAAAGTTGCTGGCCCAACTGAAGAAGAAACGATTAACAATGGAGAGTATTTTCCACCGATTTTTAATAGGCCTCACAGTTTCAATGCCATTGGCTCTTACCAAGTGAGCAGAAAGGTTTCGTTTTCTAGCAATTTGAACTTTAGTTCGGGTAGGGCCATCACTTATCCAGCTTCAAAATTTTATACGAGTGGCTCGGTTTTACCTTATTATAACAGTCGTAACCAATCGCAAATACCTAATTATTTAAGACTGGATTTGGCCATGAATATTGAGTCGCATCCTTATCGCACCACGGGCTATCGTGGTTCGTGGAACGTTTCTCTTTATAATGTGATGGCCCGTAAAAATGCCTATTCGGTCTTTTTCAGGTCTAAAAATCCTTATAATCAGTTTTATTCCAAAGTAGATATTTACAAGCTTTCGGTTTTAGGAACCATGATTCCATCAGTGACTTATAACTTCAAATTTTAATGAAAATATTCAATAAAAATATCGGTTTTTTGTGTTTGTCGGTTCTTTTGGTTGCATGTGTTGACCTTTATGACCCCAAACTCACCAGTGACAAGCTTCGGTTAGTAGTAGAGGCACAGTTTACTACAAAGCTTGATTATCAGTATGTTTACCTTACTTATGATGCTCCTTATAATTCTGAGGGGAATAATTTTAAGAATTTGGTAACAAGGGCAAAAGTGAAAATCACAGATGACCAAGGCAAAGTTTTTGAGTTTTATGATGAAATAGAACCCAATAACCAGATTAAAACCAGAGAAGGGTACAATTATAGGTCGGTGAATAAAATTAAGGCGGAGTTGGGTCGAAAATACAAACTGACAGTGGAGGTTTTAGACGGTAGAAAGTATGAGTCCAGTCTTGAGTCTCCTGTGCCCGTTACAAAAATTGACAAAGTAAATATAGAATTTAGAGAACTGGGACGTCCTTCTAAGGTAGTAGGGGAGTTTTTGGTTTCTATTGATACAAAAGATTCACCCACTTCGAAAGATTTTTACAAGTGGGATACATATCATGTAAAACAAATCAATTATTGCCGAGAATGGTATATTTATGGTCAAGGTGGAGCCGTTACCGAGTCTTACGTAGATAAATGTTGCGAGCCCTGCTATGAGAAAGTAAAGAACGATGATGCCTTTCAATTGGCCAACGACAGACTTATTAACGGTAATAGTATCATTCGTCAGCATGTGGCTACTGTTCCATTTGATAATAATAC
>JAIPAJ010000064.1 GCA_021740125.1 Leadbetterella sp.
TTTTTCGAATATTAAATTGAAATGTCCCTTTATTTAATGTAAACTTTATTTTCTGGCCTTAGAAGGGGTATAAGTCTAAAAGAATTACATATTTTATTCTTATTAAATTCGAAGGTAAATATTCTTATTCTAAGAAGAAATTTGATATTTACAATTTCTCTAATAAATAGGGGAGTGTGTTTAGAAAAAAAAGTAAAAAAAAAGCTTCCCGTTTGGAAAGCTTTTTTATATCGAAAGTGAGAATTAATATCTCTCTCTTCTTTGTGGTCTGTCGCCTTTAGGCTCAGCTACCTTAACAACGATTGTACGACCGTCTAATTCTGAATCGTTCAATGAATTGATAGCGTTTCTTGCTTCTGCGTCGTTAGACATTTCAACAAATCCAAAACCTTTAGAACGGCCTGTAAACTTGTCCATGATAACCTTTGCTGAATCAACTTCTCCGAATTCTTCGAAAGCGGCTTGTAAAGTTTCGTCAGTAGTGTCGTAATTCAATTTTGCTGCGAAAATGTTCATAATAAAAAAAATTAAATAATTAAAAAAAGAGCTAAAACAACGCAGCAAAATCAAAGTAACAAAACTGAACCCAAAATGTGCAAACGAAATAAAAACTCGAACTGTGAACAAAAGTACAAACTAAACTTTTGTTAACCTAATGAATTCTACAAATACTCCAATGTTAACAATAAATTAACTTATTGAATATGAGCAAGAAATGTGTTTTTAGTAGTGTAAGTATTTCCAATAGAATACAATTTTATCTCTTAATTTATTTTCAAATTCAAAAGTTTTTTTTATTTTTTAACAATTCTCTCATTATTTTCTTCATTTTGGGTAAAATCTACGTACTTACAACAATAAAAAGCCAAAGGCGTTTTATATTTGTTTTAAATCTGAAAATAACCTTAACAAATATGTTTTCGATGCATTTTTCACAATCAAAGACTTTTATTTTGAGATATATTTTATTGTCAGTTCTTATATTATCCACTTTTTTGGTTCAAGCTCAATTAAAGAACTATAAAAAAGCTCTAACAAGTTTCGAAAGTGGCTATTATGATATGGCCATTAAAGAATTTTCTAAAGTGAAGGAAATTGATGAAACCAAAAAGGCTGATTTGAATTTTAAAATAGCAGAATCTTATAGGCTTTCTAACAGGTGGATTGAAGCCATTCCTTTTTATGAAAAAGCTTTTGAAGCAGGTCTTGTTAATAATGATGCAAATTTCTATTATGCTTATGCACTCAAAGCCAATGAGGAATATGAAAAAGCAAAAATTTCATTACAGAAATATATTGAAAGTAAGTCGACAAATAAAGTCCTAAACGAGCGGGCTTTACGTGAATTGAACACACTTTTACTCATTACCGATATAAAATCTAAGAAATCTGATTTAGAATTTAAAAACCTTTCAGCCATCAATACAGAGAATATCGAGTTTTCTGGAATTGTAAAAGATGGTTATTTTATCTATTCTGCATCAAAAAAAGACAAAGTGTACGCTAATGGACTTCCTTTTTTGGGAATTTATCAATCCAAAATTTCAGCAGATTTTAGCACTTTTGGTCCAGCAGAACCACTGAGCAAAAATATTTTAGACCCTGATAGAAATGAAGGTACGCCGACTTTTTCGCCGGATGGCAAAACAATGATTTTTGCCAGAGGAAATACGGGTAAACGCAAAGATAATTCACCAGACGTGGATTTGTATTTGAGTAGGTATATACCTAGCGAGGGTTGGACAGAGCCAAAATTGGTCTCTGCCTCAGATTCTTCAGCTTGGGACGGATCACCAGCTTTTTCACGTGACGGAAAAACCATATATTTTAGTTCAAATAGAGCAGGTGGAAGTGGTGGATTGGATATTTATAGGGTTAATATGGATGCCTCAGGGCGATTTGGCAATCCTGCAAACATGGGTAAAGCCATCAACACAGCTGGGGATGAAATGTTCCCATTCGTATCGCCCGACGGTAAATTGTTTTTTGCTTCAGATGGCCATCCAGGACTGGGTAAATTAGATATTTTTATGGCCATAAGAACAGGTGGAAAAACTACTGTTGAAAATTTGGGTTTACCCTACAACAGTTCGATGGATGACTTTGGTTATTCATTGGATGATGCAGGAAATATATTTTTTACTTCTAATAGGGCAGGAGGCAAAGGAAACGATGATATTTACTATTATTTGGCTCCACCAAAACCGGTTGACGATGTAGCAAAAATCGATGATCCTAACGATCCAAATAACCCGAATAAGGCAAATAACAACGATCCCAATAATCCAAACTCAAAGTCGCAGAAAATAGCCAACTATTTTCTCGAAGGCGTAGTAAAAGGTGAAAAAGTGGCTTTGGATTCTGCCTTAGTGAGAATTTATAAATTGGACGGTGGAGTAGAAACAGATTTCGCAGAGATTTTTACCCAAAATGGGAAGTTTGGTCCTATAAAAATGGAGGAAGAGGAGGATTATGTTATTTTGGTTGAAAAGCTTGCCTATTTAACGAAAAGAGAGGGTTTTTCGATGTATGGAAGGAGCATTCCATATCCATTACTTAAAAAAGCCGTTACGGATACTACTTTTCAGACAGAAATTAATTTAGAGAAACTCTTTGTTGGAAAAACTTTTAGATTAGAAAACATCTACTATGACCTTGATAAGTTTGATATCAGAGCAGATGCAGCACTTGAATTGGATAAATTAGTTCAGATACTTAAAGACAATCCTTTGATAAAAATCGAATTAGGCTCACATACAGACACACGAGGCTCTGATTTGTACAACAATCGTCTGTCACAAAGACGTGCTGAATCGGTAATTAGTTATTTAGCCATAAAAGGAATCTCGAAGGAAAGATTAACAGCAAAGGGCTATGGTGAAACAGAATTGATAGTTCAAGAGGCCAAAAATGAAGAGGAACATCAAATTAACCGTAGAACTGAGTTCAAGGTATTGGAAATAGCTCTAGAATAAATTTTCGAAATTTTAATATTCAACCCTATAATGAAGAAAACTCTATTTGTAATGATGTTGCTCAGTCAATCGCTTTTGGCACAGTATCCTGTTGTTCAACTATATGAAGGTGCATCACCAGGTTTAAAACCTGAAGCAGTCTCAAAAAAGGAAAATGTAGTGAAGGAAAAGGATGGTATCACAAGAATAAATGACATTACGGTCCCTTCGATTACAGTAATAAAACCTAAAAAGAAAACTTCTGAAGCTTCGGTAATTATTTGTCCTGGTGGAGGTTATGGCATTTTAGCTTGGGACCATGAAGGCACAAGTATTGGTGAATGGTTTGCTAGTAAAGGCGTTACAGCTTTTATTTTGAAATATAGATTACCTCAAGATGAGCTTTTTGACAATGCCGAAATCAGACCCTTGCAGGATGCTCAACAGGCTATCAGATATATTAGGCAAAACACTGAAAAATACGGAATCAGTGCCAACAAGGTCGGTATAATGGGTTTTTCAGCTGGAGGTCATTTGGCTGCCACTACTTCAACTCATTTTTATAGCCAAGTTGGTGAGTTTACAAACCCTCAAATAAGTGTAAGACCCGATTTTTCAATCTTACTTTATCCAGTCGTATCTTTTTCGGATAAAATAACCCATCAAGGTTCAAGAGATAACCTAGTTGGGAAGAATCCCAGCGTTGAAAAGATTGAATTATACTCCAACGAACTACAAGTAAAAAAGGACACTCCGCCTGCATTTTTGGTTCATGCATTTGACGATTGGGTGCATGTGGACAATAGCTTAAATTATTACAAAGCGTTACGAAAAAATGGGGTAGCTTCAGAAATGCACCTATATGATAGAGGGGGACATGGATTTTCTATGAAAAAAACCAATAAAGGTCCAGTAGCAAGTTGGCCAGCAAGACTCGAAGAGTGGTTGCGATTAAACGGTTTTATGTACTAATAATTATTGATTCCTGCTTAATATGCTGCTTCACCATTTAATAAAAAAAGCCATCAAAGCTTTTATTTATCTACCATAGCGGTTAATTTTATATCAGGATTTAGAAATAAATAAAAATACACATGAAAAAAGTAATACTTTCTATCAGTCTTGGATTAGTGGTTGCCTCAGTTTCGGCTCAGGTTGTTAATTCTGCTAAAATTCATATCAGCGAGGGTGCTTTGGTAAGTTTCGGAACTGATGTAACTAATTCAGGGGAAATTACCAATAATGGCAAAGTACATCTCAAAGGCGATTTGAAGAACAATTCAAAGATAGTTTCGAAAGGTGAAGTTGTAATTGATGGGACCACACCTCAAACGATTTCGGGCACTCAAGTAGTAGAAATGTCAAGAATATCTGTAGAAAATGATGTCAATCTCCAGACACCAGTTTCTATTTCTGAGGAAGTTTCTTTTAGAAAAGGAATAGTTTCTAGTAACAATGGATCTGCTTTAGAATTGGGCGATAATGCTTCTCAAAACGGAGCAAGTGATTTATCTCACGTTTCTGGTTCAGTTAAAAAGACGGGAAATAGCTCTTTTGAATTCCCTGTTGGAGATGGTTCAAGCCTTAAAAGTTTCCAAGTAAACAAAATGTCTGGTAATACGCTTGAGGCACAATATATGGCCCAAAATCCATTAGAAGTTTCATCTGAATTAGATTATAATGTGGAAGAAATTAATCAAACAGAATATTGGGTGTTAAAATCAAACGATAACAATTCGGTCGATATAAAATTGAATGATAATTCGGAATTAGCTTACCTCAAAGGCGGTGTTTGGGTGAAAGATAACAGAAGAATGGAAGTTTCTAATTCAAACAAAGAAGGATCAATTTTTACTTCAGGCAAAGGCAGAGTTATTCCGAAAGAAATTGGTGTTTGGCCTAACCCTACACAAGGTGAATTTAATTTGAAACTTACTGGAATGCGAGATACCGACAAAATTTCAGTTGATATCACTAATCAAGATGGTAGGGTGGTAATGAAAATGGATGGAACAGTTAAGCAACTTAGAAAGGCTTATTCTTTACCACAAGGCATGGTTACAACTAACCTTACCGTTAGAGTTATCAATGGTACTGAAGCTATGACTCAAAATTTGATCTTGAATAGATAAAAGTTTAGGTATTAATTTTATAAAAAAGGGGCTTTTTGCCCCTTTTTTAATGCCTTTAGATTTTTAATGGTTTTTGTTAAAGCATTTTATTTTCCAAAACTGACTTGTAAGCTTTCTTCATTAAGGCTTTTACACCAAGGATAAGATTCGCAAATCTCGGATCTTGCGTTAGACCATTTTTGAATCTTGCATATATTTGCTGAATGATTATGGCATTTTTAAACAAACCAAAAACATAAAAGTAAAGAATATTGCTAAGGTCAATCTCTGGATTAATTTTTTGGTAATGAGCAACATATTCTTCTCGCGTGTAATTGCCTGGGAGCCAACTCAGGTTAAAATTTTTCTCAAAATCTCCGTCAGTAGCTTCACACCAATAAGAAAGTGATGTGCCAATATCCATTCTAGGGTCACCAATGGTTGCCATTTCCCAGTCTAGAATCGCTAATATTTTTTGATTTCGTGAGTCAAATATTACGTTGTCAAACTTGAAGTCGTTGTGCAGGAGCGTTGGTTTTATTTCTACTGGCATATTATCATTTAGCCAATTAAAAACCAATAATTCAGTATTTATTTCGTCCGTTTTTGCATTCAAATACCGTTCGTGCCAACCTTTTACTTGTCGGGCGATATACCCATCTGGTTTTCCAATATGCTGAAGTAGAGTATTTTCTATCCTAATTTTGTGTAATTCAGCCTGCGTTTCACATAATTGGAGCGATAGTTTGGCCATCATTTCAGGACTAAGAAACTCTTTCTGTTTATTAAATTCGGAATTTCGAAGGATTATACCTTCTAGTTTTTCCATCAGATAAAATTCACTTCCCAAAATAGATTCATCCTCTGAGTAAAATATAGGTTTAGGTACTTTATCAAAACCTGCCTTTGTTAAACTTTCTAATATATCGAACTCTCGACGCATGTTGTGACCACCTTTAATGGCTTTTGCACCTTTGGGTGGTTTTCGTAGAACGTATTTTTTATTTTCGGTTAAAATCAGATAAGTTAAGTTTGAATATCCTCCAGGGAATTGCTTAATATCAGTTATTTTGCCAAAATTCGGTACATTTTTGTTTAAAAATCCTTCAAAAGAGACCAAATTCAATTCTTCTCCAGTTCTTATTTCTTTGGCTTCATCATTTATCATAAGGAAACTGGATTGAAGTTTTTTAAGATATTTTTAGCCAAGGCAGATTTATGTACTTCATCGGCCCCGTCGTATATCCGCGATGCTCGCTCATGGGCATACCAATAGGATAGAACAACATCGTTGGTCATACCAAGTCCACCATGAACTTGAATGGCCCTATCCACCACCTTCAACATCATGTTTGCTGTATGAAATTTAATGGCAGAAATTTCGTCTCGGCATACAGAAGCTCCAAATTCGTCAATGTTTTTGGCTGTGTTTAGCACCAATAGACGTGTAGAATCAATTTCAGCCTTCGATTCAGCTATAAAACCGTGAACAAACTGTTGATGTCCAAGGGTCTTGTCATCGGTTATTTTTCTTTTAAGGGCATACAGACACATCAAATCAAAACTCCGTTGAGCTATACCAATAAATCGCATACAATGATGTATTCTACCCGGGCCGAGGCGTTCTTGTGCGAGTTTGAAACCACTTCCTTCTTCGCCTACCAAATTGGATTGTGGAACTCTTACATTATTGTATTTTACCTCGGAATGGCTCGCCCAGCTGTCGCCTGCGTGACCCATTATGGGTATATTACGGATAAATTCATATCCGGGGGTGTCTAAAGGCACAATGATTTGGCTGGCTCTTTGGTGAGGTGCTGCTTCAGGATTTGTTACTGCCATCACCACAGCGAATGCTGCCCCATCAGCAGAGGATGTGAACCATTTATGTCCATTAATAATGTAATCTTCTCCGTCTATTGTGGCTGTAGTACCCATCATAACCGGGTTTGAGCCTGCAAATTCGGGTTCAGTCATACTAAAACAACTCCTGATTTTTCCCTCTTGAAGTGGATTTAAGTATTTGTCTTTGAGTTCTTTAGAGGCATATTTGTGTAAAAGTTCGGTGTTGCCAATATCGGGAGCTTGGGTATTGAATACAAAATGGCCAAATGGTGAATAAGCCAAAACTTCGGATATTTGCCCAAATTCGCATAGTGAAAGTCCCAATCCACCCTCTGCTTCTGAAAGATGTAAGCCGAAAAGGCCTTCTTTTTTTACTAATTCTCTTTTTTCTAAAAGCAGAGGTTCTATTTTTGAGAAAAGCCCATTTAAGTTTTCGGGCGTTTCCAATTGATAAAGATGCTCTTTTACAAACCGTTTAATTTTTGGTAAAAGTTCTTTTATTTTGGGTGTTTCGTATATATTACTCATGGTTTTGTTTTGATGATGATTTTTAAAAAGAATGATTTCTAAAGCCGATAAAACCTCACTGCGTTTCCTCCAAATATTTTGTCCTGTTCTGTGAGGCTTAGCTTTTCAAAATAACTTTTAACGATATTTAATTGTTCTTCATATTCTGCAGCTACTAGGCAAACGGGCCAATCAGAACCATAAATCAGTCGATCCATTCCAAAGCTATTTAGTACAACATCTAGGTAAATATAAAAGTCTTCTTTCTTCCAATTTTTCCAATCTGCCTCCGTAACTATTCCTGAAATTTTACAATATACATTAGGCATTTCTCCCAACTTTTGCATGTAATTGCCCCACTGACTGATTTTTTTCTCTTTTATGTAGGGTTTTGCAAGATGATCAATGACAAACTTGTTGGCAGGGCAGCTTTTTATCAAAAACTTGGCATCTTTTAATTGAGTGGGATAAATCAGAATATCATAGGTGAAATTGTACTTTGCTAATTGATGAATTCCTGCAATAAATTCAGGATTTTGCATAAATCCAATTGGTTCTCCTTGCACAATATGCCTAAAACCCTTTATTTTTGGAAATTTTGAATATTTTTCAAGATTGGTATTCAAATCTTTTGAAAACAAGTTGGTCCATCCAACTACTCCTTTGATAAAGTCATTTTGTTCGGCTAAGGAATTGAAATAAAATGTTTCTTCTTCGGTTTGGTTTACTTGAACCAGAACACAGCCGTCAATTTGATTCTTTTCTAAAATTGGTTTGAGGTTTTCAGGTAAAAAATCTTTCTGGATTTTAGACATACTTTCATCCATCCAAGCGTAGTTTTCGGAATCATACTTCCAAAAGTGCTGGTGAGCGTCGATTTTCATATTGAAGGTGTTTAACCTTGTAAATATATCAAAAATCTGAGTACTGCAAAGAATAATAATTGAAAGAAAAAAAGTGCCACTCCCAGTGGGTTATTTTTTCGCAATTTAAGTTTGAAAAAAGCGAAAAGTAATACAAATGCTACGATGAACCAAGCTATATAATTTTGAAATGGAGGTGTGCCGTAAGTCCATGTCCACATGTTTTGTGATATGGCCACAGGCTCAGCTATGAAGTCAAATATGGTCAATAAAATCGCTCCAAGGGTGGTTTTTTGGAAGATATTTGAACTTTTTTTGGTTATTTTTTCTATCAAAATGCCTGCACAAAAAACCATCAAAAACCAATTTATACCTATCATAGGCGGTACACCCAAGATTTTTAAACCCAAAGTGGTTTGGTAGGCATAAGCCCCGAATATCATTTGAGTTTTTACTCCCAAAACCTCGATCAAATAACCAACAGAAATGGCCAAAATTACAAACTTCCAAAAGGAAGTATTTCTGTTTTCTTGTGAAAGAATCAAGAAAACGAACGAGGATAATAAATGAAAAGGTGTTAGATATTGAAAGAAAGTTTGTGTTGAAGAAAAACTTAGCCCGATAATTCCGGCTAAATACATGGAAGCCTGCAAATATATGATGACTCGGGTATTTTTAATTTGCATAAAACTGATTTACTAAAGCTTTGCAATATTTATCCATATCAAATATCTTATCGAAATCTACAAAAAGTATATCAAATTCAGAATTAGTGGTTAGAAATGAATTAGTTTCAGGCGTTTCATTATTGGATACTTTTATAAAACTCTCAGGATTTAGGTTTGTTAGAATTTTTTCAAATAAAAACGTTTCTTTTTCGAGATTTAATAATTTTAATGATTGGTAGAATGACAAAACCAAATATTGGTCATACCAAAATAGCCTAAAAATCCCTCGCTTGTTATAGTGCTTTTGGAGTTTTTCGGCCAAAAAACATATGAAATATAGTTGACTAACTTTTGAGTTTTCTCTTACCGACTCCCTGTAAAACCGTTTTACTGCCTCTTTCGGCTCAATTTCAATAATGGGTCTTAAAAGTTGATCAACTGGTAACTCCAAAAGATTCAGGTATCCTTTTTCAGAAGGCTTTATTGTCTTTCTGTTAGAAATAATCAAACGCCAAGCCAGGACCAATAACAGAATAAGTTTGAAAACCAACGGCGTTTTCATGGATTTACATCAGTTTTTCCTTTAGAAAATCCGCTGTGTAATTGCCTTCAATTTTCACCATTTCTTCTGGAGTACCTTCAAAACACACATAACCTCCCGCATCGCCGCCCTCTGGGCCAAGGTCAATTATCCAGTCAGAGCTTTTTATAACCTCCATATTGTGTTCAATAATAATAACACTGTCCCCTTGGTCAACGAGTGCATTCATGGCTTTCAGTAATTTTTTTATATCATGAAAATGCAATCCAGTGGTGGGCTCATCAAATATGAAGAGCGTTTTACCTTTGTCAGCATTGCCTTTTCCAAGAAAAAAAGCTAGCTTAACTCTCTGTGCTTCTCCTCCCGAAAGCGTGTTGGATGCTTGACCGAGTTTAATATAGCCCAGGCCCACATCTTGCAATGGCTGTATTTTATCTGCGATTTTTGCTTGACTATTTCTGAAAAACTCCACAGCTTCGTCAACAGTCATGTCTAGTATTTCTGCAATATCTTTTTCATGATATTTAACTTCCAATACCTCTTTTTTAAATCTTCGGCCTTGACAACTTTCACAAGTGAGTTTCACATCGGCCATAAACTGCATTTCTATAGTTTGGTGCCCTTCGCCTTGGCATGCTTCGCATCTACCACCTTCAACATTAAATGAAAAATGTGCCGGTTTATAATCACGGGTTTTGGAAAGTGGCTGTTCAGCCATCAAGGCTCTCAATGTATCATATGCTTTGATATAAGTTACTGGATTTGAGCGACTTGATTTCCCGATAGGATTCTGGTCTACCATTTCAATCTGCGTAATTCTGCTCAGGCTTCCGGTAATTTCACTGTATTTGCCCACATCATCACCAAACTCTCCCTTTAGTTTGGCCAAAGCTGGATAGAGAATTTTTCTGATCAAAGTCGATTTTCCAGATCCACTAACGCCTGTAACCACAGCCAAAACGCCCAAAGGAATTTTGACATCTACATTTTTTAAGTTGTTTTCAGATGCTCCATTGAGTGATATGAAATCCAAGAATTTCCTTCTGTGTTTCGGAATTTCTATTTTATCTATTCCGCTGAGAAAATTTAAGGTGTGGCTGTCAGATTTTTCGACTTTTTGTCCGTTCCATGCACCTTGAAATACCAAATGACCTCCCAAATTTCCAGCATCTGGGCCTATATCGATGATTTCGTCAGAAGCTTTCATTACCTCTTCTTCATGCTCCACTACGATAACCGTGTTTCCCAGAGCTTTCAAAGATTCCAAAACACTCACCAACCTTTGCGTATCTCTTGGGTGAAGTCCAATACTCGGCTCATCCAAAATATACATTGAGCCCACCAGAGAACTACCCAATGAAGTGGCAAGTCTAATCCGCTGTGTTTCGCCACCAGAGAGTGAGTTTGCTAATCTATTGAGCGTCAAATATCCCAATCCAACCCTCTGCATAAAGTCAAGTCGATTGTTAATTTCTATCAGAATCCTTTTGGCAACTTTCTGCTCATAATCTGTAATTTCTAGGTTTTTGAAAAAATCAGAGACCGATGAGATAGGCAAAAGAACCAAGTCAATGATAGATTTGCCGCCAATTTTTACGTAAGAAGCGTCTTTTCTGAGTCTGGATCCGCGGCAGTCTGGGCAAGTAGTACGACCTCTATATCTCGAGAGCATCACACGGTATTGAATTTTGTAGGTTTGTTCTTCTAGGAACTTAAAGAATTCGTCCAAGCCTATAAAGTGTTGGTTTCCAGTCCATAGTAAACGGTATTGCTCTTCTGTGAGATCTTTTATTGCTCTATGAATAGGGAAATCGAATTGAATACCTTTTCTCACCAAAGGCATCAAGTATTCATTCATTTTTTCGCTTCTCCAGGGTGCTATGGCACCTTCAAATACAGAAAGATTTTTGTCGGGAAAAACCAAATCAGGGTCTAAGCCCAATACGTTTCCGAAACCTTCGCATCGTTTACAAGCTCCATATGGGTTGTTGAATGTAAAAAGGTTTACGGATGGTTCTTCAAATTGCATTCCGTCTAATTCAAATCTATCTGTAAATGATTTGAAAACCTTTCCATCTTCTGCAATAACCTGAACCTCACAGTCGCCTTCTCCTTCAAAAAAAGCGGTCTGAATGGAATCAGAAATCCTGTATTGGGTGTCTTCTTCAGGATTATTATTTTCGTCAAAATGAATTACTGCTCTGTCAATCAGTATTTTAACATCTGTAGGTTTCACTTTCTTTTTATCGGCCAATTCCAAGAAATCTTCAATGAGCACTACTTCATCTTTTACCAAAATTCTAGTAAAGCCTTTTTTTAGATGAAGTGAAAGCTCCTCTAAAACATCACGATTCTCTTTGGTTTTAAGCGGGCTGAGAATAATTATTTTCGTATTTTCAGGGTAAGAAAACAAAAAATTTACCACATCCGAAACACTGTCTTTTTTTACAGTAAGACCACTTTTGGGCGAATAAGTGACACCGATTCTGGCAAATAGAAGTTTGAAATAATCATAAATCTCAGTAGTGGTTCCAACTGTAGAGCGAGGGTTTTTTGAACCTACTTTCTGCTCAATGGCGATTGCTGGTGAAATTCCTTTGATATAATCTACTTCAGGTTTTTCCATTCTACCCAAAAATTGTCTGGCATATGAGCTCAAACTTTCCACATACATTCTTTGTCCTTCAGCATAAAGGGTGTCAAATGCCAACGATGATTTTCCACTACCTGAAAGTCCTGTAATAACAGTCAAAGTATTCCTTTTTATGGCTACGCTTACATTTTTAAGGTTGTTTACTCGAGCACCTTTTATAATGATATACTGTTTTGGGTCGAGAGAATCGATATCTTTTATATCTAATGCAGAATCGCTTTTTTTCATTTAGCAAAAATAATGGGTTTTCGAGGAAAAAACTTGATTGGGTTTGATAATATTCTTAGCAAAAACACATTTTTGATTTTATTCTGATGAATGGAAATCAAACCTATAGTTAGAACATTAAGATTTTAACTTCGCACAGTGGCTAAAGTTTAAATTTATATTTCACCAAAATTGCAGTCTCCTTTAGATTCCGAACATTTGGTAATAATTCATATAATTGTAGGAATCTAATATTTGTTTGCCCTTTTCAGCTGCAAAAGTTATTATTTTGTCGAACAAAAATCTGGTTTTGAAGTATTTCTATTAATTTTGAAATATGAACCAAGCCGCTGTAATATTCGATATGGATGGTGTGATTTGCCATACCAATCCTTACCATAGTTTAGCTTTCAAAACTTTTTTTGGCAAAAGAAATCTATTCCCGACTGAGGAGGAATTTGCCCAACACATGTACGGCAAAAGCAATAGCTATATCTTGAAGCATTTTCTTGGAAGAGAGATTGTTGGGCAGGAATTTTTGGATTTGGAATTTGAAAAAGAATCACTTTTTCGTGAGATTTATGCTAACCACATTGAAACTATACCTAATTTCTTAGCTTTTTTGACTTCCTTAAAACTGGCTGGCTTCAAAACAGGTGTGGCCACATCAGCACCAAGGGCTAATCTCGACCTGATTATGGGACATTTGGGATTTGAAAAGGATATGGAATCCATTATGGCTTCAGAAAATGTAAAGCAACACAAACCAAATCCAGAAGTTTATTTAACCTCGGCTCAAATTCTTGGAATTTCACCTGAAAACTGTTTGGTTTTTGAAGACTCTTTTTCAGGTGTTTCAGCTGGTTTAAATGCCGGTATGCGTGTTGTAGGAGTGCTCAGTTCGCATGCAAAAGAAGAACTTCCTACATGTAGTGCTTACATAAATGATTATTCAGAAATTGACATCGAAACAGTTTTCAATATTCTCAAATGAATAGATTTTTATTTTTCCTGCTTTTAATGAGCTTTTCTTCTTTCGGTCAGGGAGGTTATGAGGTCAAATACATTAACCAAACCATCAATGTTGACGGAAAATTGGATGAAGAAGCTTGGAAAAAGGCAGAAGTTCTGAAAAACTTTAGACAGTATTTTCCGAGTGATTCGGGTCTGGCACGGAATGATACCGAAATTAGGATGTATTATGATGACAAGAATTTGTACATTTCTGCCAAAATGTTTTCCAAATCACAAAATTACATTATTCCATCTTTAAGAAGGGATTTTAGAGCTGGGGGAAATGACAATATAACTTTTTGCTTTGATACTTTTGCAGACCATACCAATGGATTTATGTTCGGTACTAATCCGTATGGGGTTATGCGAGAAGGCTTAATGTTTAACGCGGCCACTGACAATAGCTTTATGAATATTTTTTGGGATAATAAATGGAAATCAACTTCGTATATCGCTGATGATGCTTGGATTTCTGAGTCCGTTATTCCTTTTTCTACTTTGCGTTTTAAGGAAGGTTCACAATTGTGGTTTTTTAAAGCATACAGGTTTGATACCCAAACCAATGAGCAATCTTCGTTGGTTCAAATGCCACAAAATCAAATTATCATGAGTTTAGGCTATACAATTCCGATAAAATTTGAAAGACCTCTCAGAAAAAATGGTGCAAATGTTGCTTTAATTCCTTACGTTTCGAGTAGAGTTTCTAAAGATTTTGAGGCTCAAAATCCAGCTTCAGTTTATAAATCTGGAATTGGATTAGATGCTAAGATAGGAGTAACTTCTGGTTTGAATTTAGATTTGACGATAAATCCTGACTTTTCGAATGTAGAAGCAGATAGGCAAGTAGTCAACCTTACAAGATTTGACGTGAATTTGCCGGAACAACGGCAGTTTTTTATCGAAAACTCTGATTTATTCACAGGTTTTGGGAGTTTAATTACCAACCCATTTTTACCCCCTACAGGGACGTTAATTGTTGGAAATCAGCTGTATAGTCCGTTTTTTTCTAGAAAAATAGGCATTGGTTTAGATACTTCCACAGGCGTAAATGTTCAGAGTCGAATTAATTATGGTGCTCGACTGAGTGGCAAAATTGGAGATACATGGAGAATAGGTATTTTAAACAGTCAAACTGCTGAAGACCAAGAAAAAGGAATTGAAGCTGAGAATTTTACGGTTTTTGCAGTTCAAAAAAGAGTTTTTCAAAGATCAAATATTGCAGCTATTTTTGTGAATAAATTTGACCCAAAAAGTGAATCTTTGAGTGGATTTAATAGGGTAGGAGGTTTAGAATATAACCTTCAATCTACCAATAATAAATGGATTGGAAAACTAT
Organism: Leadbetterella sp.; assembly: GCA_021740125.1. Lineage (GTDB taxonomy): Bacteria > Bacteroidota > Bacteroidia > Cytophagales > Spirosomataceae > Leadbetterella. The sequence continues at coordinate 14,700 of JAIPAJ010000064.1, forward strand.
TTTATCACCATTCTTTTGATAGAATTCAACTAGAAAATCCTTTTGCTACGGGACTTTTGATTAATTATAATACAAGAAAATTCATAGCCAAATGGTCGCATGATTACCTAGGAAAGGGATTCAATGCAGAGGCTGGTTTTGTACCTAGGGGTAATTTCTTTCACTTTAACCCAACTTTTGGTTTCAATTTTTTTCCAAAATCCAAAGTCTTGAATCGGTATAGTTTTGGTTTGAATTATGACCAATACGATAGCAAAGGAATAGGTGTGACTGATCGAAAAGCTGGGCCATTTGTACTTTTGGCTTTCCAGAATACTACAAGATTGCTCACTACCTTTAGCCAAAATTTCACCTATCTTTTTAATGATTTTGATGCCTTAAGAAGTAATAATGCTTTGCCAAAATTGAAGGCGGGCAATTCTTATACTTATTACACCATAGATGCTAATTTTGTTACTGACCAGCGTAAAACTATATCACTGAATTTTAATCCACTGTTTGGTCAATATTACGATGGAAGAATATTTTCAATGACCGGGAATCTTAATTATAGATTCCAGCCATACGGCTTAATAGCCATGAATTACAGTTTTAATGACATCAAACTATCGACTGGTAAAAATAAAGTCTATGTGATAGGGCCCAATATTGACTTTACAATGAGCAAAAAGCTTTTTTGGACCAATTACGTTCAGTATAACTCTCAGTTTAAGAACCTCAATGTCAATTCAAGACTTCAGTGGCGATTTGCTCCAGTTTCTGACTTTTTCTTGGTCTATTCTGACAATTATAATTCTGAAATCTGGCTACCAAAGAACAGAGCACTTTTTGCAAAACTCACTTACTGGTTAAGCTTATGAAACGACCTGATATTTTCCTATTACCCATGCTTTTGGCTGAAAACACCCATCAGATTGTGCTGACGCCTTATGCTTTAGAATCTTTAATAAACCTGAAAGTTTTTTTTGTAGAAAATATCAAAACCACTCGCAGATTCATATCTTCTTTAAAAGCTGGAATTGTAATTGATGATTTGCAATTTATAGAAATCAACCAAGATTCTGATTTTGAGGAGCTTTTTGGAATACTCAACGAATTGGATGAAGACGCGGGTATTATTTCAGAAGCAGGTTGTGCAGGAGTTGCTGATCCCGGTGCATTGGTGGTGGAGGTGGCTCATCAGATAGGTCTCCAAGTCAAGCCTTTGGTTGGACCAAATTCTATTTTATTGGCTTTAATGGCTTCTGGTTTTAATGGTCAATCTTTTGCTTTTAATGGATATTTGCCTATCAAAGACGACGAACGAGCTAAGAAGTTGCGTGCACTTGAACGAGAAGCACTTCAGAAAAAGCAAACGCAAATATTTATGGAGACGCCTTACCGTAATAATCAAATGTTGACCGCTATTGTGAATAATCTAAACCCGAATACAAGATTATGTGTAGCTGCTGATATTACATCTGAAACGGAATTTATCAAAACTCAAAGCATAGAATCTTGGAAAAGAAAAGGCCTCCCGGATTTAAACAAGAGGCCTGCAATATTTTTGATTTATTGAAATTTAACTATTGTTTGATAGAATCTGGCTTTATTCTCCTGCTATTAATTCTTTCTAGATTAATATTTGAATCAGCATTAAATCTGTTTCTGAATCTTTCGACAGAGTCGAGGCTGGAACTATTAGAAAGGCTATCTAC
>JAIPAJ010000065.1 GCA_021740125.1 Leadbetterella sp.
GTGCCAAACACTGAAATATATTATAGCATAGACAATAACTACCCAGTAAATTATGCCAAAAAATACACAATACCATTTGAAGTACCTGAGGCAAATTTGAATCTTAGAGTGCAAACTTTTAGAAATGGACAATCATTGGGAAGAGAGCTGATAATACCTTATAGTGAGATAGTTAAAAGAGCCAAGTAGACATTATTGTTGATATATTTTATAGAGGGTAATCATAAAGGATACCCTCTTTTTTTTTGTCAAAAATGGATAACCAAAGCCCTAATAAATTGTGAATAAAAACTGAAAAACTGAAATAATTACATAAAAACCTGATTATACGGCACAATAGTTGTTGCGGTAATGAATACATAATCAAAAATTATCGAGTGATATGTTTATAAACTTTACACTAGTATTCACCATACTATTACACAATTTCTATGTCAGTTTTGCTCCAAGCAACAATCACATTATCAAACGCTACAACATCCATGGAATCGATGTATCGCATCACCAAAGGAGTGTGGATTGGGAAAAAATAGCTGACCATGATGACTTTAAGGTTAGTTTTTGTTTCTTGAAAGCCACTGAAGGTTCTACATTTCAGGACACTAAATTCAAAACTTACTGGAACGAATGTAAGGAAGCTGGCATAACAAGAGGTGCTTATCATTTTTATCATCCGACAAGAAGTGCCACAGATCAAGCCAAAAATTTCATAAAATCAGTAAAACTAACTGATGGAGACCTTGCACCTGTACTGGATTTTGAAAAAGATTCAAAATCCGCCAATGTAGCTACTGTGAGAAAAAATCTCCTAAAATGGCTTCAAACTATTGAAAAACACTATGGTGTTAAGCCAATTATATATACCAATACTTCTATATACAAAAAGTACATCAAGGGTCATTTTAAAGACCATCCACTTTGGCTGGCCGATTACAAATCTGGTAATATTCATTCATTGGTAAGAAGCCCAAATCTAAAAATTTGGCAATACTCTCAAACTGGTAGAGTAAGTGGTATTTCTGGAAACGTTGATATCAATGCCTTTCTAGGAGCTGAAGAAGAATTTGAAAAACTTAGGTTAGGCAGCGAATGATCTAAAATACGCCTAAAAATTTCAGTATCAAATCCTGCTTTTCTTAGGTAATATATATTTACATGCTGTCCAAGTTTCATCCATCGCACTTACTTTGACGTCTACATAACCATTTTGTGTAGCAATTAGCTTAGCTGAGTGATAATCAACATCGGTAGCCACTTTGGAGGTCTTTTTGGGCCATGAAACCCAAATCATGCCGTCATGCTTGAGTCGAGAAATATTCTTTTGAAAAGATTTTTCCAAATCACTTAGCCTGCATTCAAATAGGTGTATAAAATCGGCCAATTGCTCCTGTTCCGCTTCTTCCACATCAGGAACTTCTATCAACAAATCGAAATAATTTTCAGGTATATTGACCAAAATAACCTTTTGGCCATCCTTTAGACCAAGTTTTTTAAAAAGAGGATTGGGCATAATTTCACTTTTTAGTCAAAAACAATTTCCATTGTAAGTTTTCTAGAATTCCCTTATTAGAATTTCCACTTTCTATCAAAAGCTTCATTGAAAACTTTGTTGTTTCCTTTTCGAAAGTGATGGATTCAATACTTAGTTCGGTTGAATTTTCATTCTTGAATTTGTTAATATCAAAATTCACTTTTTCTGTTTCCCCAACAATAAATGTCAAAATATTCTGCTCTAGTTTCCAAGATAATGAATCCTTCTCAATTTTAATAGCTTCTTTTTCTACACCATATTCCTTTGAATCTACAAAAAAATCAGCTTTGTTTAAATCATAAAAACTAGGTCTCTTGACACTAAAATATTTATATTTATCAAAACTCTTTTTCTGAGGAAGATTAGTCAATTTGTAAATTAATTGAGCCCTTTGGAAATCGTTTTTCTCTGCCGTCAATTCATCAAATTGTTTTTCGGTCAAATAATCTTTAAGATTTTCTGGATGACTTTCAGCTAAGTATTCGAGGGCTGCATAAAGTCTATCTTGATTTATGCTGTCAAGTTTAAGATTATAAGGAACAATGATTTTACCAGCTTTGAGCAATTTATTTTTTATCAAAACTTCCTTCATCCGACCAATTTGATTTTTCCTTGAACTCTGAAAAGCATTATATGGAGCAAATATCCCTATCAGACCCAAAAGCAGCAGTGTAAGAGGAATTATTTTAATATTATCAACCTTGGAAAAAGAAAAATAAACAGAAATACCTAACATCCAAACCGCCAACATAGCCACAAAATACCGAGGTTCAGTAAGGCCATACTGGGAGATTCTAACACAAATAGCCACCAACATAAGACCCACCAATGGAATCAAAATCCAGTAATAGGCCTTGTTATAACTTTGAATCCAATTATTCAGATTTTTTAGTGGATAAATTAGTAAAAATGCCAGTATGCCAAATATTGCACTTGCCAAAACCATAATACTTACCCAGCCTTTTGGCAATGACCATGCTAAAATAATTTTACCTTCATAGGCTAATAAAATTGCCAAAAAAATGGCTACCAATGGCAATAAAACATACTGAGTAAAGAACTTCAAACCTAAAGGATAGGAAGTTTCTTTATCAATTTGCTCTAATGCGGGTAATTTAGATGTAAAAATAAGCGTATTAAAAAATCCGTTCACCCCAAACCAAATATACACAAACCAGTCGTCTACCAACTTAACCTCAAAGAGATTTTGGACACCCGACACAGCTAAAACCAAGCCAGCACTTAATGTAAATGTATATAAAAATGCAGTGAGAATATTGATAAATAGGGTTTTGTTATATTGCCAAAAACCTGATGAATTTTTAGTGAAAATAAATGGAGCTACTGAAACTAGCAAATGAAAAACGATAACCAAAACTGCAAACCGAATCAGAAAAGATTTGTTATTAAAAATATCTACGACCTCAGGAAAACCAAAAAAATAAAAAGTTATAATAGCAAATATGTTTAACCCTAAAATTAAAAATCTAGGTGTTTGTTTTCTTTCCATAAATATTTCTGCACTAAAAAACAGGGGTAAAAATAAGACAAACGTGGCAGCAATTTTCACCAAAACTTGGCTGTGAAGCTCGTCTTTGGCAATGAGAATAACACAAATAGTAGCCACCAAACTACAAAGCAATGTAAGCGGAAACCTTCGGAAAGATTTTAGAAATGACCCAAAAATAGATTTGAAGTTTTCGGAAGTAAAAATAATAGCCATTTTTTGTGGGTTTTAATGTTCAAATAAAACATATTTTTTTCTGAATCGGATATTTAAGCTTAATTTTAGTACTTCCAATCATTAATAAACCAAAATGAAAACTTCGAAATACTTTATTTTTTTTGCACTCTTTTTAACGGTTTTGAGCTGTAAAACTTCTCAAATATCTTCTCCAAAACCCATATTTCCTATTCCAACGTCTGACCAACTTGCATGGCACGAATTAGAAACATATGCATTTATCCATTTCACAACCAATACTTTCACAGGCAAAGAATGGGGATATGGTGACGAAAGCCCAAGCATATTTAATCCAACTGATATGGATGTTGATTCATGGATTAAAACCATAAAAGATGCTGGCCTAAAAGCAGTGATTTTGACTTGCAAGCACCACGATGGATTTGTGCTTTGGCCAAGCAAATTTACTTCGCATTCTGTTGCTGCCAGTCCTTATAAAAACGGCAAAGGTGATGTGGTAAAAGAAGTATCCGAAGCTTGTAAAAAATATGGTTTGAAATTTGGTGTGTATCTTTCTCCATGGGACAGAAATAGAGCTGATTATGGCACACCAAGCTATGTAGAATATTATAGGAATCAGCTTAAAGAACTTTTTGCGGCTTATGGGCCGGTTTTCGAAATGTGGTTTGATGGAGCCAACGGCGGAGATGGATATTATGGCGGAAGTAAAGAAACGCGGAAAATAAATGGTAAAACTTTTTATGATTGGCCGAAAACCATTGATTTGGTACGTGGACTTGAACCCAAAATATTGTTTTTCTCTGATGCCGGCCCTGAAATTCGCTGGGTAGGAAATGAACGAGGATTGGCTGGCAGGACAAATTGGAATAATATTAGCAGAGACACACTCTACGCTGGCAAGGCAGGCATTGAAGGAGTTTTAAACACAGGCCATGAGAATGGCAAAGATTGGGTACCCGCTGAAGTGGATGTGAGCATTAGACCAGGCTGGTTTTATCATGCTGAAGAAGATTCTAAAGTAAAAACGCCAGAACAATTGTTTGAAATCTATTTGACTTCTGTAGGAAGAGGTTCTAATTTGCTGTTGAATATACCACCTGATAGACGTGGACTAATTCATGAAATTGACGCAACCTACTTACTGGCATGGAAGAAGCTCATAAATGAGAAGTTTTCAAACAATTTAGCCAAAGGTGCAAAAGTGTCCGTTTCATCAAAGTTTAGTAATAAACAAAAGCCAGAGAACTTAATTGATGACAATACCAAAACCTATTGGGCTGCAGCTGAAGGCTATAAAAACGCATCAGTGGTATTAGATTTTGGCAAAAAACAAGTTATAAATTTTGTTGAATTACAAGAATTTATAACTTTAGGTCAAAGAGTTAAATCTTTCTCCATAGAAATATGGGATGGCAATAACTGGAAAGAAGCAGCAATTGAAACAACCATCGGTTACAAACGAATTATTAAAATAAAGGAAACTCAAACTCAAAAAATTCGAATTAATATCAATGATTCAAAAGCCGAAGTAATTCTTAGCGAAATTAGAGTTTGGTAACAACAAAAACATCCCTTCAAAATGTTTATTTGAAGGGATGCTTTAAAGATCTATTGCTTTGAAATTACACGATTCTTTCTAAGTTAATTTCTGTATTCGGTCTGATAATTAGTGGCACTTTTTCTACTTTAACATTGCTGGCATCCAAACCGAACCATTTGTGCTCTGGTGTGGTGAATTGCTTAATAAAGAAATAGGTTTCCATTATCAACTTCTCAAAAAATGGCAATTTATTGTCATAAGATAAGTACTTTTCTAAAACTACAAACCTAAAATCACCAATTACATTCTGTTTGCTCAAAGATTCGTAACGGCTGGTGATGTCTACTTCCCCAGATTTTACCAAATCTTCTACAACCTTTTTGAAATATAAATTTATTTTCTGTTCAACCCTAAAACCTAATTTAAAGTTAACTTTAATGATATCATCTTTAGCAATTACGTCTACTTTATATTTTCTTGTATATGGCTCGTCAGTGGTATCTACATGAACAAACCAAAAAATATCAGCTCTTTTGGGTCTTTTTTCAAGAATAGAATACATCACTTTTGATTCAATGTCGGTTACCCTGTTTGCATTTGACATAAATATTAAATGTGTAGCGTATTTTGGAATACTCACGTCCTCACTTAATTCTTTAAGAGCTGGTATGTACTTTTCAAGTTTTACGTATTCTGTTAATCTATTTTTTATTTTACTTGACCTATACCATACAATCATGATTCCTGCTATGCAGGTAGCGATCAACAAAGAAACCCAACCACCATGTGAGAATTTCAATAAATTAGCCGCTAAAAAGCTCGATTCTATTGTTATATAAACTATTAAAAACAAAGCAACCCAAAGCTTATTGAATTTGTGGGTGTAAAGATAAACGACAGCCAATATGGTGGTCATCATCATAGTAATTGTAATAGCCAGGCCATAAGCGGCCTCCATATTGGTGGATTTTTTAAAATATAACACTATACCAATACAACCTGCCAACAGAAACCAGTTGATAGAGGGGATATAAAGCTGACCTTTTTTGTCTGAAGGGTAATTCAACTTAACTTTTGGCCAAAAATATAGCCTTATACCCTCAGAAATGAGTGTATAAGAGCCTGTAATCAAAGCTTGGCTGGCTATGATGGCAGCTGCGGTAGCAATAAGAATGGCAGGTAGTAGAAACCAATCGGGCACAACTTCATAAAACGGTTTTCTATCACCCAAATATGTGCCATGCTGAGTTATGGCCCATGCCCCTTGCCCAAAATAATTTAGCAATAAAGTGGTTTTAACAAATATCCAACTTACGCGGATGTTTTTGCGACCGCAATGTCCTAGATCAGAATATAATGCCTCCGCTCCAGTGGTACATAAAAATACCGAACCCAATAACCAAAAACCATCTTTATGGAAAAACAAAAGCTTGTAGGCATAATATGGGTTAATAGCTTTGAAAATAGCAGGATTATGCATGATTTGAGATACACCCAATACAGCAAGCATTGCAAACCAAATTAGCATAATTGGCCCAAATGCTTTGCCAACAATGTTTGTTCCTAGTGACTGTATTAGAAATAATACAGTAAGAATAGCAATTACAATAGGAATAGTTTGGATTTCAGGATATTTGATTTGCAAACCCTCAATAGCAGACGAAACTGAAATTGGAGGCGTGATAATCCCGTCAGCTAAAAGTGCTGCTCCTCCAATAATAGCTGGAACTGTAAGCCACTTTGCATGACGCCTAACCAAAGCATATAGAGCAAAAATGCCTCCCTCACCACGATTGTCAGCTCTAAGAATCAGTATTACATATTTTAAAGTAGTCTGAAGAGTTAATGTCCAAAAAATTAAAGAGAGGGAACCAAAAACAAGTTCTTCATCAATAATTTCTTTTCCAATTATGGCTTGCATTACATAAAGAGGAGAAGTTCCAATATCTCCAAAAATAATTCCTAATGTAATTAATAAACCACCAAGGCTTAAGTTGTTTGTATCGTGATGTTCTTTAGACATAGGTTTTTTTTGTAAAAAAGTGTGCAAATGTAAGCTAAATTTTTATTTTACAAATATATTTTGTTTTATAATTATATAAACAAATTGGTCTTCATTAGAAATTTATTATCAAGCTATTAACGCAAAAGAGAAGACCGAAGCCTTCTCTTTTGGATATAAACACTAATTAGTTCATTTTCAATCCTTATCCATATGATTTAGATTGCTGTTTCTTTGTCCATAAATAAAGAACACTATTAATCCAATCAATAACCATGCAATTGCTAATTTTTGAGCTAAACCATTTAACAAAGCGATTAGTCCAACATTTGTAATAATTCCCAATGGAGCTATCAATTTAAGCATTGGTGTTTTAAATGGACGCTCTCTATTTGGGTCTTTTATTCTGAGTATCAACACAGCAAGACATACCATTGCAAAAGCAAACAAAGTACCGAAACTGGTCATATCACTCAAAACGCCAATAGGAGTAAAAGAAGCCACTAATGAAACCACTAATCCTACAAGGATTGTACTTTTCCAAGGAGTTTGAAAATTTGGATGAATTTGTTTGAAGAATTTTGGTAATAAGCCATCTTTTGCCATTCCAAGGAATACCCTAGTTTGACCCAACATCATTACCAACATTACAGAAACCAAACCAGTAGTGGCAGCCGCAGTAATTATTAAAACAGCCCAAGGTTTTCCTACGTGGTCAAATGCGAATGCTACGGGAGCTTTGAGGGCATCCCCAGTAATTTCTTTATAATTGATCATTCCTGTTAGCACCAATGAAACCATAATGTAAAGTACTGTACATATCAACAATGAAGCTATAATAGCAAAAGGCACATCTTTTTTCGGATTAATAGCCTCTCCAGCCGATGTAGAAACCACATCGAAACCAATGTATGCAAAAAATATAGCCGCTGCACCACTTAATATACCTCTGATACCATATGCCTCTGCAGATGTTCCATCCTCATGTTTAACCATTTCTGGATCAGGAATAAATGGATGCCAATTGTCCGCATTCACATAAAACGCTCCAACAATAATTACAAAAAGTATAGCTGCAAGTTTAAGAACTACAATAAGATTATTGGTATTTCTAGCTTCTTTAATTCCTTTGACTAAAATCCATGTAACTACCCAAGTAATAATAAATGCAGGTAAGTTGAATGCAAATGAAGATGGTTCTAAATTATTATTTGTTGCATAACTAGCAGCAGAAAATGGGTCATTTCTTAAATAATAAGGAATTTCGATTCCAAATAAGTTGATGAGTTTATTAAAATACCCTGACCAGCTCACCGCTACTGTCATGGCACCCATGGCATATTCTAATATTAAGCCCCAACCAATTACCCAAGCGAACAATTCACCAATTGTGCCATAAGCATAAGCGTAAGCTGATCCTTCAACAGGTAGCATGCCAGCAAACTCGGAATAACAAAGAGCTGCAAAAACACAGCCTATACCAGCAACTATAAATGACAATGCCAATGCAGGTCCAGCGTGATAATGTGCGGCTGTACCTGTCAAAACAAATATACCTCCACCTATAATACCCCCAATACCAATTGCTGTAAGACTCCACTTACCCATCACGCGTTTCAACTGGTTGTTCTTTATATCAGCCTCGTAAGCGGACATTGGTTTTTTACGCCAAATACTTTTTTCCATATTTCTAGTTTTAGAGTTATTTGTAATTGAAATGCAATTTAAACTAAAAAATGTTTTTATTGCAAATTTGACTGTTTAAAAACATAAGTTGCCTATTTGAGAAGTTCATTAGCCAAATATGCCAGTGTGCTTAAATTCTAGTTTTTTATCAAAAAAATTTTACATCTCTGATAATTTCGGATATAATTTAAAATTATAAAAACATTGTATTGCCAAGCGAAATATTCCTTAATAAAACAAAATTCATTTTTTAAGCAATGTGAATATAAATAAGGTAAAATTGCTCGAGCATTAATGATGTGTAAGTGATTAGTTTGAGCTAATGAATTTGAAAAATTTACAAAAAACCTAACTTAGACAGTATCTTTTCGTTGAGTTTTGCCAAAACATCTTGTTTAAAAAAATCACCAATCGGCATTCTGAAGCCATCAATGTGGATTTTGTTGCCTTCAAAAAGTCCTCAAATAATCAAACAAAAATAATGTAGCTAATATGTTCTCCACTAAGGTTTTTAGAATACTTAGACGACCATTTATCTGGTCATTAGTTAATAACGCTACTTATGAATCTATTAGACAACTTATTTGTAAAAGTTTAGCAAAATTGGATGAAACAATTGAGATCATTTTAAAGATATAAATACCAATTTTTATGGTTTGAAGACTTAAGTCATTTAAGTAATAAATTTCTAATTTTTATTATTTAATTATTCTACTATTTTTGACAAAAGGAAATTTAACCCAGCTAAAATCTAATGGAAGATAAAGACTTTCTGAAGAGTATTTTTGCCGAACCGAACTTTAAGCCAGAAGAAATCACCAAGGTTATGCAGCAATACAAAAAACAAGAGTTTGCTAAGAATGATTTCCTGATTCGTGAAGGAAGTGTGGGTAACTATTATTATTTCTTAGAAAGTGGCTTTGCTCGCTCTTACGCCATTGACCTAGAAGGCAATGACATCACAACCAAGTTTTTTGGTCCAAATGATATTGTTATAGATTGGTATTCTTATTTCATAAAAAAACCAACCCGCGAAAACCTTCAGGCCATTACTCCTTGTGTGGCATGGAAAATAACTTTTGAGGATTTCATGAAACTCTTTGGTATTGAACCTTTCCGTGAAGTTGGCCGTACAAGGCTGGTAAACAGTTTTTTCGAACTAAAAAACCATACCACTTCTATGATTATTGACCCAGCAAAAGATCGGTATCTGAATCTGGTCAAAGAAAAACCCGACCTTATTCAAAACGTCCCTCTCAAACAAATTGCAACCTATTTAGGCATTACTGACACTTCATTGAGTAGAATTAGAAAGGAAATTGCAAACGAAAAAATCTAGAAAACGTTATGAAATTTTATGAAACTCCCTTTTGGCTAACTATTCCCTTCTTAGTTGGCATTGGTATAGTCATTTTACTTACAGTATTATTAGCAAAGAAAAATGCACCTACTAACAAGAAAAATTTTGTGATAGGCAGTATCATTTTGTTTTTTGGAGCTTATATTTTTTATGTTGTATTGGCAGGTCAAAAAGGTCTTTTTCAGCAAGCTATGTTTCCACCTAAAATATTACTTTTTACCACAATTCCCTATGCTCTATTTTTGTTTTTAGTAGTTATAAAACTGCCCACAGCACTAAAAATCATAGAAAAAACGGAGCTTTCAGAACTAATAGGCTTACACATTTTTAGATTAGTTGGCTGTACTTTCATTTTTTTAGGATTTTATGACGCCCTTCCGAAGCACTTTGCATACCTAGCTGGCATTGGAGATGTTTTGGCGGCTCTGTCCAGCATTTTTGTAGTTTATGCATTGAAAGAAGAAAAGAAATACGCCAAAAAACTAGCCTATGCTTGGAATGTTTTTGGCCTTGCTGACATCATTATGACGGCTATTCTGGCAAATGTCTTGACCAAAATATCAATGGACACAGGTCAAATGGGAGTAGATACCTTGGCCAGATTCCCCTTTAGCCTCATTCCAGCAATTGCACCACCGACTATTATATTTTTACACGTTTTGATTTTTAGAAAACTAAAAAATATTTCTTCATAAATGCTTTCTTGTCCTATGACAAGATTTGCTATATCTGGCAGCTGCACCTTTGTAACATCAAATTATTACAAACAATTTAAATGTTACAAAAATGAAAAACTCAAACGAATTCATGTTGCTGTTCAGATTTGAACCAAACTTTGATTTTAAACCTACTGCCGAGCAGGAAGCCCAAATGCACCAAGCTTGGGGAGCATTTATTGGTGGCTTGGCCATTCAAGAAAAACTCGTAAGCACCCATCAATTAGGCTTTGACGGGATGAAAATCTCAGCTGATCAATCGACCAACAACGGGATAACGAGAGCTGAAAATCAAACACTTGGCGGAAACATGATCGTAAAAGCTAACGACATAAAAGAGGCCGTAGAAATAGCCAAAGGCTGCCCAATATTGACAATGGGAGGCAACGTAGAGGTCAGGAATATTTTACCAATGTAATTTTTCAAAATAACTTTAAAAGAACAAATATCATGAACATCCCTAATGTATTCACAAAAGAAGTGTCGGACACTTTAACAAACCGAGTAAACAACCTTAAGGATACACAAGCCGCCAATTGGGGCAAAATGGATGTAGCACAAATGCTAGCCCACTGCAATGTAACCTACGAAATGGCATTTGATCAAAACTTTAAAAAATCTAGTCCTTTTTTAAGATTTATTCTGAAAAATCTGGTAAAAAAAAGTTTTGTAAATGCACTGCCCTTGAAGAAAAACAGCTCTACAGCTCCAGAAATGTTAATAAAATCGCCTAAGGATTTCGAAGAAGAAAAAAGCAGATTAATAGCTTACTTGCAAAAAACGGTTAAAATGAGCGAAGCTTTTTTCGACGGCAAAGACCATCCTGGGTTTGGAGTGATGACCAAACAAGAATGGAATAACTTTTATTACAAACACCTTGACCATCACCTAACACAGTTTGGCGTTTAATTTTTGACAAAAAAACATAAATAACAATGAAAAAGATTTTAAAAATAGTTGCAATTTCTCTCCTAGCATTCGTTTGTATTGGTTTGTTTAAAGCCCAAAAAATACAAAAGTTACATATCACCAAAACCGTATCCATCAACGGAAGCAAAGGAGAAGTTTTGGAAATGGTTCAATACCTCCGAAACTTTCCGAAATGGTCTCCTTTTCTTGCACAAGATCCTTCACAAAAAGTGAGAATTGAGGGTGTAGATGGCACGGTAGGTGCACAATACCATTGGGTAGGTAATGGAGGCGAAGATGTGGGTTACCAAGAGATTGTAAAAATTGACACGACAGGATTCGTAGGAATGAAATGTTTTATAATAAAGCCTTTTGCCGCTCAACCAACTTTTGAGTATACAATGACAGAAAAAAATGATGGTGTTACTCTCACTCAAGTTTTCAAACTTGAGTCTAGCCTGACCGACGCCTTTTTTATGTGGGCATTTGGAGCAGTGAAAGACATGGAAAACACCAATCAGCAGGGTTTAGATTTATTAAAAAAAGCAGTAGAAAAATTGTAAAAAAACTAATATCGTGGACAATGCAGTAGTAAAAATGATTGAAAACCTTAAAGAAAAAACAGGTCATTCTTAAGTAGAATGGAAAGAAATTATCTCGTCTCAAAAGCGAGAAAAACACGGTGAAATTGAAAAGTTTTTAAATGAATGCCATAATGTTACACACGGTTATGCTTCCGAAATAGCTCTAAAAGTATTTGGCTCGGATACCGATTCTTCAAACAAAAAAGATGAGTTTTTGGAAAGTCAACACAAAGGAAAAGAGAGTTTGAAGCCATTTTGTGACAAATTAATTGCTGAAATTCAAGGATTTAATGGTGATTTTGAGGTTGCACCAAAGAAAAACTACGTAAGTTTAATGCGAAAGAAGCAGATTATCATCTTAAATCCTGCCTCCAAGACCCGTCTTGAGATTGGCTTAAATCTCAAAGGAGTAGAACCAACGGGTAAATTAGAGGCAGAGAAACCAAACGGTATCTGTTCTCACAAAACTAATCTTTTAGATATAAACTAAACCAATGAAGAAGTCATTTCTTGGATAAAAATGGCTTTTGAAAAGGCTGGATGTTATTAGTTTAAAACTTTTCAATACACTTTTCTGTCATAGCTGCGGCATAAAAAAAGAGTTTTGGAAAAGTGAAATGAGTTATCAAAGACCAATCTGAAGGTAAATGATTTATAAAAAAAAGCTGAGAAAAAATGAAAATACTGCTGGTGAATTCTATTTGAATGCATTTCGAAGAGAATTCTCCTTTTTTCAAGAAATATTAACTTAGTTTGCTAACCAAAAATTTAAAACCTTGAAAAACCTATTTGTAACTGTCTTCGCCTTTTTGATTTGTAGTTTTAAAGCCCATGGCCAAACAGACACCCTTTTGTTTACACTGAATAAACAGAGCAACATATGCCTAAACGCCAGAATAAACACCTCCGACTCCTTGCGGTTGATGTTCCATACATCTTCTACGGGTGTTACGATTACCAAAGAAAGTTTGAAAGAGAAGATTTTGTTGAAAAATAAACAAAATACGAACATTCAGACATGGGGAGGAAGAGCAGATGCGGAGTATAGTGAGCACAATACGCTATTTATCAATAAATTAAAATGGGAAGATATTACGGTTTTTGTAAACGAAAACTCTGGGCCCGATACAGATGGCAAGTTTGGCTATGACCTATTGGCTAAAAAAATCGTGAGCTTAGATTACGATAAAAATTTGATAATCATCAACGAAATCCTTCCAAAAAACTTGAAAGGGTATCAAAAAATAAATTTGATTTTTTCAAACGGGAGTATGTTTATTGAAGGCAAGCTAGAAATTGGCGACGAGATATATCAGGACAAGTTTATGTTTCATTCAGGTTATGGTGGAGCTATACTTTTAGACCCGAAAATAGCCGAAAAATACGATATCAAATCACTGAAAACCATTAGTAAATCAGAGCTTAAAGACTCCTATGGCAATGTCTTTAAGATAGAAACCAAACTATTGCCAAAAGTAAAAATTGGCAAAAAAATACTAAAAAATGTGCCGATGAGCTTTGCGGCACGGTCCTCAGACATTCCAATGAAAGTATTTGGTAATGATCTTTTGAAGCGTTTCAATGTGATTTTTGATTTTCAGAAAAATGAAATTTATCTCAAGCCAAATGGATTATGGAAGATGAATTATAATATCAAAAAATGATTGGAACACTTGTTGAATCTACAATATTGGAGGGAGTTTCAATCTGGGGTTCATTTGGAAAGGGAGATTTAAACATTTTATGATTTTAATACTGAGTTAAGAATTCAAAACTTTTTTGCCAAGTCAAAAATTTTTGTCATTTTTTGTCCAATTTTAAATTGGCTAATCGTCATGAAATTGAAAAATATTTTTAACACATTTAAATATTAAAGAAAATGAACGAATTTATGATGATTTTTAGAAGCGAGTATAACCCAAGTTTTATACCAAGCCCTGAACAAATGCAGGCCAGCATAAAACAATGGCAGGATTGGATTGGTGGCATAGCAGCTCAAGGTAAATTTGTGAGCACCAATAGACTAAGCTCAGTTGGAAGCAAAGTACTGAAGCCAAACAATGTGATTACTGACGGCCCTTATGTCGAGATAAAAGAAATTGTAGGTGGTAACATAATCGTAAAAGCAAACAATATGGACGAAGCCATACACTTGGCCGAAGGATGCCCGATATTATTCGTTGGTGGTAATGTGGAAGTTCGTGCCGTAATACCAATGTAAAATGCTTGAGCATATTTTGATCCAATCATTATTTAAGACAGAGTATAGAAAAATTGTTTCTGTACTCTGTCGTGGTTTTGGATTAAAATACATCGAGATAGCTGAAGATCTTACTAACGACACTTTTTTATTAGCCACCGAGACCTGGACACAAAAGGGAGCTCCCGAAAACCCAACAGCATGGTTATATACCGTGGCCAAAAACAAAACCAAGGATTATTTGAAGCACAATAAAGTGTTTTCAGAAAAAATACAAAACCAGCTAGTATATCACCAAAATAACTTTGAAGAATTTGAGCCAGATTTATCGCCAAAAAATATTCAAGACAGTCAACTTTTGATGATTTTTGCAGTTTGTAATCCTACCATTCCTGTAGACGCTCAAATTGGCTTGGCATTGAGAATTTTATGTGGCTTTGGTATTGAAGAAATAGCCGAAGCCTTTCTTAGCAACAAAGAAGCCATCAACAAGCGACTTTTTAGAGCAAAAGAAATACTAAAAAACGAATACCACAATTTAAAAATTAACAGTTCTTTGGAAATTGAAAAGAGACTAAATGCTGTATTGACCACCATATATTTGGTTTTTAATGAAGGCTATTATTCCTCCACATCAAATAAGGGACTAAGAAAAGAGTTTTGTTTAGAAGCCATCCGTTTGTGTTATTTTTTGATTGAAAACCCAAGTACAAATCTCCCCAGAGTAAATGCTCTAATGGCTTTGATGTGTTTTCAGGCGTCACGTTTAAATGCTAGGCTAGATGATTTTGGAAAAAATATACTTTACGAAGACCAGAACAGAGATTTATGGGACGAAGAACTCATAGCCAAAGCAAATTATTTCTTGATAGAGAGTGCCAAAGGGCAAGAACTCTCGAAATATCACCTGGAGGCATCTATTGCTTATTGGCATAGCACAAAAACCGAATCCAAAGACAAATGGGAGAAAATATTGCAAAACTATAATCTGTTGCTACAAATAGAATATTCTCCTGTAGCAGCTCTGAATCGTACTTATGCACTATCACGTGCCAATGGCAAGGATATCGCGTTATTGGAAGCTAAAAAAATAAACCTTAAAGTAAATCATTTATATCATTCATTGATAGGTCATTTACTAGAAGAAAGAAATCTAAAAAAGGCTATAGAAGAGTATCAGATAGCCTTAGAACTATCTAAAAATCAGCATGATAAATATCTACTTTCAGAAAAAATCGCTAAGCTTTCACTTTTATTATGAATGAAAATCTCTTAGTTTTTCATGTATATTTATTATTAAACACCTTTAAAATGCTTCAAAACATTACACCCTCACTCAATATATTTTTTGGATTGACAACCTTAGTTTGTTTATTTTTAGTCTTTAAAATCCTTAAATCTTCATTGAAAACTCAGAGGCACTCAATAAACATTTGCATGGGATTTGTTGTCTGGATGTCAATTCAAGCTTTTTTAACTTTAAATGGATTTTATGCCAATAATCCTAATTCCTTTCCTCCAAAAATAGTTCTTTTTGGTATTTTGCCCATGATGGTTTTGACACTCTTGGTCTTAATAATTCCCCACACCAGAAAAGTAATTGATTCGTTTTCGATAGTTTCACTTACAAACTTACACCTTATTAGAATTCCCGTTGAAATAGCATTGTATTGGTTATTTTTACAAAAAGCAATTCCAGAGATCATGACTTTTGAGGGGCGAAATTTTGATATTTTGGCAGGAATATCGGCTCCACTTATGGTCTATTTTTACAAAAAAGGTATGAATCCTAGACTTCTCATTGCATGGAATATAATGGCTTTGATATTACTGGCAAACATAGTTTTTACAGCAATCTTCTCTACCGAAACTCCACTTCAAAAATTTGGTTTTGAGCAGCCTAATATTGCCATTATACACTTCCCATTTAGTTGGTTAGCCACATTTATTGTTCCTGCAGTTTTTTTTTCTCATTTGGCTTCGCTTCGAATTTTACTTAAAAGGCCTAAAAATGGGCTATTTAGCTTCATATCATAATTTGAGCCGTCTCAAATGATGTTTTGCAACGCC
>JAIPAJ010000066.1 GCA_021740125.1 Leadbetterella sp.
CGGTGGTTAAAGAGCTACAAATAGACCCAGCCAAGCTAAATCCAAACGGTGGTGCCATCGCTCTAGGACATGCATTGGGTTCAACTGGAGCGAGACTTTCTGTGCAGATTTTCAACGAAATGCGTAGAAGAAACCAAAAATACGGAATGGTAACCGCCTGCGTAGGTGGAGGCCAAGGCGTAGCAGGTATTTATGAGCTTTTGTAATAGATTGATTGTGTGAAAGATAGAATTTCGCCTCCAGCAATGGGGGCGTGTTTTTTATGTAGTGCGATTTTTCAAATCCCAGTAGTTATCTTTTGGATTTTGTTTTCTTCAGCGATTTGAAAAATCGCTTTACGTTTACTTTAAACTGCCCTTGTTTTCTACAAAATATTCATATAAGGTTGTCATAAGTCATTTATAATCAACAAAAAAAAAGGAGATTTTAGAAAAAAATCTCCTTTTTGCGTAAATATCTAA
This sequence comes from Leadbetterella sp., assembly GCA_021740125.1. Taxonomy (GTDB): domain Bacteria; phylum Bacteroidota; class Bacteroidia; order Cytophagales; family Spirosomataceae; genus Leadbetterella. The sequence continues at coordinate 462 of JAIPAJ010000066.1, forward strand.
GAGTTTAGATTTTTAATTTCTCCTTAAAAACCTTTTGGAATTTTTCCACTTTTGGTCTTACTACCATCTGGCAGTAGGGGTTTTTGTCGCCGTTGTCTTTGAAATAATTTTGGTGGTAGTCTTCGGCCACATAGAACTCCGTGAAGGGCTCTAGCTGCGTTACTATTTTGTTGGTATAGGCACCAGCGGCATCTAATTCTTTTATGACATCCTCGGTTATTTGTTTTTGTTCATCATTATGATAAAAAACAGAAGATCGATATTGTGTACCTTCGTCTGCACCTTGGCGGTTGAGCGTGGTGGGGTCATGTACTTTGAAAAATATTTCTAAAAGCTGCAAGAAGCTAATCTTTGCTGGGTCATAAGTAACCTGAATTACCTCAGCATGACCAGTTTCTCCTGTACAAACCTCTTTGTAAGTAGGGTTTGCATTTTTACCTCCTGCATAACCAGATTCTACCTTTTCTACACCTTCTAATTGTTGATATATAGCCTCTACACACCAAAAACAGCCAGCGGCCAATGTTGCTTTTTCCATTTTATTTGTTTCTTTTATCTTGTTATGATTGTTTTTGAGTGTTGGGTTTTCTGCTAAATATTTCTATCGATAGCCTAAAAACAATAATAAGCCATTTACTGTTTCTTTTTGGCTCTTAAATTCGCCAAATAGCTTCACAATTTGCTTAAAACAACTCCCCTACTTTTAAATTCTGTTTTTCTTTGTCAAAGAAATATTTATGGATATTTATTTGATTTTCAGACGCTCTGATGGTTTGGTACTCGCCATTTTCTTTCAAAATATACGTATTGCAGTTGTCGAGTAAGTTTATTTTTAGGATATTTATCAACTGCTGTTTGATGTCCTCATTTATAAACTCAAATAGCGATTCTATGCGTTTGTCAAAACTCCTCACCATCATGTCGGCACTTCCTCCGTATAGCCTTGGTTGGCCTTGATTATGGAAATAAATGATTCGAGCGTGTTCGAGATAATTACCCACCAAAGATCTTACACTTATGTTTTCGCTCAAGTCTTTGCGACCGGGTCTTAAGCAGCAAATTCCACGTACAATCAATTCTATTTTTACGCCTTTGTTAGAAGCTGCGTACAATTCTTCAATGATATCTTTGTCTTCCAACGAGTTTACTTTGATGCATATTCCGGCTGGAAGGCCTTGAGAAGCATTTTTTGCTTCATTTCTGATTTGTTCAATCAGCGAGTTACGCATATTTTTTGGTGAGGTTATAAGGTTTTTATAACCAGCGGGTTGAGAGTGACCAGTAATGACATTGAAAAACTCTGCAATGTCTTTGGTGTAGTCTTGATTGGCCGTCAATAGGCCGATGTCTGTGTAAAGTTTAGAAGTATCTTCGTTATAGTTTCCACTTGCCAAATGGGCATATTGCATCACTTTTGGACCTTCTTTTCTAACGATGAGCATCAATTTGGTATGGGTCTTCAGCCAACCAATACCATAGATTACAAAGCAACCAGCTTTTTGTAGTTTTTCTGCTTCTCTGATATTGTTTTCTTCATCAAACCGGGCTTTAATTTCAAAAAGTGCTGAGACGTGTTTTCCGTTTTCTGCCGCTCTGAGAAGTGCAGAAGTTATCCTTGAGTTTTTGGCCAATCTATAAATGGTGAGCTTTATGGAAAGCACATTTGGGTCATCAGCTGCTTTTTCTAGCAGATTAAGCACGGGTTCAAAACTGTTGTAAGGATGGTGCAAAAGAATATCATTTTCTTTGATTGCATCAAAAATACTAAGTTCTCTATTAAAATTTAAAGGAGCCAAAGTGCTTGGAGAGGGAGGCAATAAAGGCTTAAATTCCGCATGGTTTACAATTTGCCAAAGCCTAGTGTAATCCATTAACTCATTGTTTACATGGATATTATATTTGTCTATTTCCCATTTTTTCTTTAAAATATCCATCAAGTATTCTGAGGGACGAGTTTCTATTACCAGTCCAACTACTCTTCCTGCTTGTCGACTTCTTATTTTTTCTTTTACCTCATCTACAAAGTCTGCGTCCACATCATCGTTTTCGTCTATTGTAAAATCTCCGTTTCTTACAATTCTGAAAAGATCAACCGATTCAATGGCTACGTTTTTGTACAGTTTACCAATTTGATTTCTGATGATTTCCTCTGTTGGCAAAAAGTCTATTACATCTTCGTTTTCAAACTCATAGAACTTTGGCAGATTGGTTGGTATCTGCACAAATGAGAGTTTTTTGTTGTCTTCGGTTTCGGGAAAAAGCGTTGTTTGTTGCTCAATAGATACTATTCCCAGTATCAAACTTTTGGCCAGAAGGTTTGGAAAAGCATGCGTATGGTCACAAACCATGGGCGTTAACATAGGATAAACTGTATTTTCAAAAAAATCAGTTACCTCGTCTAATTGCTTGTTATCTAGGTTATTATATTTAATAATTCTGAATCCATTTTTTTCAAATTCAGGTTCAAGGTCTTCTCTGAAAATACGATTTCGCTCGTCAATAAATTTCTTTATTTGATTGAGAAGGACTTTTCTGAACTGCACCTCCCTGAGGCCTGAGTAATCAATTCTTTCTTTATCATAGTCTATATAGTTGTATAGGCTACCCAAACGCACAGCCATAAATTCATCAAGATTAGAGGCCGTAATGGCCATAAACTTGAGCTTTTCAAATATGTTTAAATCTGTTTTTCTTACTTGATCAAGTACGCGTTCGTTGAATTTCATCCAACTTAAATCTCGACTGATAAGGTCTGATTTTTCTATGTTGTTGTCTGATTTTTGGTCTTTTATGGTGGGATTGTACCTGTACTCACTTTCCATATTGAAATCAAGTAAGTCTTTAAAAAACGAAACTACACCTTCTGTAACACTACCCATTTGGAATCTTTGATCTTTAAATTTTGGGATAAAATATTTTGCAAATTTCTGAAAAATATAATTAGGACAATATTAATTCTTTTCCAAGTAATATTTCCTAATTAACGCAAGTAAGCTCGTGAAATTTGGCTTTTTTCTAAATTATTATTCTAAAAGTTGTACCTTTTCCTATCTCTGATTTAAGCACATAAATTTGGCCACCGTGATAAGTCTCAATTATCCTTTTTGCCAATGTTAATCCAAGTCCCCAACCTCTTTTTTTAGTTGAAAATCCAGGGTTAAATACTTTGCGTTGAACCGCATTGGTCATCCCTTTTCCGGTGTCTGAAATATCCATCGTTAGTTTTCCTGAGGAATTATAATTCATTTTTATTTCAAGATTTCCGATGCCTCCCATGGCATCAACAGCGTTTTTGCAAAGGTTTTCTACCACCCATTCTATTAGATTTTTGTTTATTTTATGGATGTATGGTTTCTCTAGATTGTTGGTCAGCGTCCAGTTTATTTTGGTTGAAATTCGTTTTTTCAAATACTCAACTGCCGATTCTATCAATTCGCCTACATTTTCCTCTTTCATGGTAGGTTCAGAGCCAATATTAGAGAAACGATTGGTAATGGTTTCAAGCCTTGAAATATCCTTCAGCATTTCGTCGCCAATAGAGCTATCAAAATCTGGATTAATTTTCAGTACTTCTATCCAACCCATCAATCCTGAAATGGGGGTGCCTAACTGGTGTGCCGTTTCTTTGGCCAAGCCTACCCATACACGATTTTGTTCGGCTTTTCTTGAGGATGAATAGGCAATAAACGCCAACGAACCAAAGATCACGAATGTGATTATCAATATATAAGGAAAATATCGAAGTTGAGTAACGATGGTAGAGTTGCTATAATACACATAGCCTTTGTCTTTCCCAACTACAAAAGCTATGGGTGTGTGTTCAGCTTTCATTTCATCCATTTTTGATAGAAGAAACTTCAATTTTTTATCTCCGGTTAGTTTCTTTGTAGAGTCGTCGAGTTCAGGGATGTTTCTGTAGTCCATTGGGCTGCCGCCTGTCACCAAGATCGTTGGTACAGTTTCGTTTGCAGAAAGGACCTCTTCTACAAAAGTGTAGTCGCAGTCACTTTGTGGGTCCTGTTCTATTGTAAACCTTATGCTTTCGGCGTACAACTGAGCGTATTTTTCCTCCCTATCTTCAAGCGATTTTCTTACATCGTTGAAATAAAACAATAGACCCAAAACAAAAACTAACAGTAATGCAGTGACTATCAGTCTTTTGGTTGAAATGTTCACATACAAATCGTGAAATAATCTATTTCTTTTCATCAATTTTCTAAAATATATTTTTTCGGATTTTGGTTATTATTTTTTCCATGTTAGAATCTAAACTTGGAATTTGGTCGTAGTTATACATGATGGAGGGAAGGAAGTTCTAATTTAGAATTTTTCTAAATTACAAAAACTGCTTATTGTCATAACAAATATAGGGTAGCTAGGGCGTATTTTTGCACAAATATTTTTCAAATATCAAGGTAATGAGCGAGAGTTTTAGAGTAGTTTCAATTTCTTACAAAAAGGCACCTTTGCAAATAAGGGAAAGATTAGCTTTGGACGAAAGCGAAACAAAGGCGTTTTATTTGAAACTTAAAGAAGTATTAGGAGTTGTCGAGGCCTTGGTTATATCTACCTGCAATCGCACGGAAGTTTATTTTAAGTCTGACTCAAACCTTTCATCGGAAGTTATCAAGTTATTGGCTGTTAATAAAGGCGTAACTTCTTCAGAAATCGAAAGTTATTTTGAAATCATCAACGAAGAATCAGTTGCCACAAACTACCTTTTTGAGGTTGCCCTTGGTTTACAATCACAGGTGATTGGAGATCAACAGATTATCAATCAAGTAAAGAATGCCTACCAATGGTCAGCTGACATGCAAATGGCTGGGCCGTTTGTACACAGAGTGTTGCACACGGTATTTTATGCCAACAAAAGATTGGTACAAGAGACCTCGTTTAGAGATGGAGCGGCATCTACAAGCTATGTGACGATAGATTTAATGGAAAGTTTCTTGCCGATGTTGGCTAATCCGAGCATTTTGGTTTTGGGACTTGGGGAAATTGGCGAAGACATTGCCAAAACATTGTTTGAGAAAGGAATTAAGAATGTTAGTGTTTGTAATAGGACGAAAGAGAAAGCGGTAGAAATAGCGAAATCTTTCGAAATGGAAGTATTGGATTACATGGATTTGTCTGAGAAGATTCAATACTTTGATGTGGTGATTTCTTCAGTAAGAGCAGAATCTCCTGTCGTAAAAGCTGCTTATTTGGCCAACAAAAAATCGATAACCTATTTGTTTGACCTTTCGGTACCAAGAAGTATTGAGTCTGAAGTAGAAAATATTCCTGGGGTGGTATTATATGGCCTTGACGAAATACAAAAACGATCAGACGAAGCCTTAGAGAAAAGAAAGTCGGCTATTCCACAAGTAAAAACCATCATCAGTGAGATGGTATTGGAAGTGGGCAATTGGTCGAAAGAGATGATGGTTTCACCAACGATACAAAAACTCAAAAACGCATTGGAACAAATACGTCAAGACGAAATGTCGAGATATTTGAAAACCATGAGTGCTGAAGAAGCGGAGAAAATGGACAAAGTAACTGCCGCTATGATGCAGAAAATTATAAAACTACCTGTTCTTCAGCTTAAGGCTGCTTGCAAGCGTGGAGAAGCCGATACACTTATTGATGTCTTGAACGATTTGTTTGATTTGGAGAAAGTAAGTATTTAATTGTGAAGATATATCTTTGTTAAAAATATTGAAAAAAGGCGACAATTTCTTGTCGCCTTTTTTGCTTCTGTTCCAAAGAGTTTAAAAAAATACCGAGCTCAATTTCTATAATTCAAAGCTGGTTTTCTATTGCCAAGCAAAGCTTCATACTTAAAATCACCACCCGTTTTTTCTTTAAATTCTATCGTAGCTTTTTGAATAAGTTCTTGATTTTCAAATAAGTCTATCGCACTCAACGCCAAAGTTTTGGCTGCTATCATCATTCCTTTTACTCCTATGCTTGTTCCGCCAGCGGCCACAGCTTGCCAGCTATGGGCAGGTGTGCCAGGTACCCAAGTGGCAGTTCTACAACCCACTGTTGGTACCGCCCAGCTTACATCGCCTACATCGGTAGAGCCGCCATTGGCAGAGTTCTCAAGTTTAAGTTCTTGAATTTTAGTAGTAGCATCAAGAGAGCTTTTAAACATACCTGGAGTAGGTAATATTTTGTTTGCAAATGCCAATTCCTCTGGTGTCATTACATATCCACCCACCATACTCATGTTGTTGTGCATTACTTTGGCGAGGGTTTCGTTGGGCAAAAGTTCGTGCACACCGCCCAATACTTCTACCTCTACTCTTGTGCCTGTGCCTTGTGCAGCTCCTTTGGCTATGTTTTCCATCCATTCCCACATTTCTTTTACATTGGTGCGGTTGGGATGACGGGCATACACGTATAATTCAGCAAAGTCTGGTACTACGTTTGGAGCTTTTCCTCCTTGTGTAATCACGTAGTGAATACGAGAATCCTCTTGTACGTGTTCACGCATCATATTGATCATGTGTGTCATGGCTTCTATACCATCCAATGCCGAACGACCATTTTCGGGAGAAGCGGCTGCATGAGCCGAGCGACCGTAAAATCTAAACTTACCCGATTTGTTAGCCAATGAACTTGATGCATTGGCAGAGTTGTCAGAGCTTGGATGCCAGTGCAATACCACATCCACGTCTTTAAATAAGCCCTCACGTACCATATATACTTTTCCAGATCCGCCCTCTTCTGCAGGTGTGCCATAGAATTTTATTGTGCCTTTTTGACCTGTTTTTTTCATCCAATCTTTTACGGCTACAGCTGCTGCAGTAGAGCCTACACCAAACAAATGATGTCCACAAGCATGGCCTGCTATGCCATTGAGCGATTGCTTTTCAGGGTTTGCTGATTGTGAAAGCCCTGGAAGGGCGTCAAATTCGCCCAAAATCCCAATTACGGGCTTGCCCGAACCAAAAGTAGCTACAAAGGCCGTTGGAATATCTGCTACGCCAGCTGTTACGGTGAAACCTTCTTTTTTGAGCGTGTTTTGGAGAAGTTCTGAGCTTTTGTATTCTTGATAACCCACCTCGGCAAAATTCCAAATGTCCATGGCCATGGAGCTATACTCTGGCTGTCTCTTTTGTATATCGTCAATTACTTGTTTTTTGGTTTGTGCAAAAAGCAAGGGGCTTGTAAGAAGAATAAATAACAGTGTTTTTTTCATTAGGTTTTTGGTTTGTTAAGTAAATATAAGTTTTTTTCTAAAAAGAAGTTTCTCAAAATGGTGATATTTGGTCTTTTTGTAGATAAAACAATAAGATATACTTATTCAAAGCTTTACAAAAACTTGATTATATATATTTTTGGCCAGAGTTTACCAGTAATCAGAAATTCCCCTTTCGTAGGGTTGTAAGCTATGCCATTCATTTCCATTAGGCCTGGGTTGAGTTTTTGGGCTTCAACAAAAAGCGGCCCCATATCTACTTTAGCCACTACGTTGCCCGTGTTGGCGTCTATTTTCACTATTTGGTTGGTTGTCCAGATGTTGGCATAAATATAACCTCCCACATACTCCAGTTCATTGATTTTATCTATGGCGTAGCCGTTTTCTCTTACGTTGATTTCTTTGATTTTTGAGAAGTCTTTAGGGTTAAAATAGGTGAGTTTGCTGGTGCCGTCGCTCATAATAAGGTTTGTGCTGTCGTGTGTCATACCCCAGCCTTCGGAGTTGGCGTAAGGATATTCAGCTATTTGTTTGTAAGTTTTGGCATCGTAAACAAAGCATTTTTGGGCTTTGTAAGTGAGCTGGAATATTTTTCCATCGAGCTTTGCTATGCCTTCGCCAAAGTATTTGTTGCGGTCTATGGCTGCTTTAGGTATTATTTTCCCTGTGGTGGTATCTACAGGCCCAAGGTGCGAGAGCGTATAGGTAAGTTCCTCTGGTGAGCCCGTGCTTTCGAATATCTGACCGTTGTCTATGTATAACCCTTCGGTAAAAGACTGTATATCATGTGGATAGCTGCCCAATATGCTGTAGTTGAGTGTGGCTGTTGATGCGGGCTCTTCTGTAGTTTCTGTAGTTTCGGATCTTTTGTTATCGCAGGCAAATATCCAAACCGATACCGCCAATATCCCTATAATGTTTCTAAACATATCTATTCATTGTTTTTTTCTAAACGTAAATATCTGTAGAAACAGAGAGTTTTTCAAATTATTTGGTGGAATAAGGGTGTATTTGGAGAATTGTGCAAAGCATTTCCTTTTATTGAGTGTTTAAAAAGTCTATTTCTTAATTTATTTCTAATTACTTTTTGGGTCTGACGTTCGGTCAGACCGCACATCGAAAAATTAGCTAATAACCCTACTGATACATTTTCCTCAATTTCTCGGCTGGTAGGCCAATGCCCTCTACTTTTGTTTCTTTGCGGCGTTCGTACATCTGCATGCCAAACACCTTGCCTACAGCCTTGATGCCATGCTTGTGGCGTATGCGATCCATGGCTTGGTAGAGGTCGGCCATGTGGGCGGACTTATCGAAAAGCGTAATCTGCGAATAGCCGGGCACCAATTTGCCAAACTTCACCCCAATGAGCCGAATGAGCAAGCGGCGGTCGTAGAGTTTTTCGAATATTTCTAGGGCTTTTTCTTGTAGTTGGTCGTCGTTGGCGGTGTAGCTTACAGTCTGCTGCCGCAGGTGGGTGTCGAAGTTGGAATATCGAATCTTGACCGAAAGCTGCCCTACACAGCGGTTTTTGCGTCGTAGGTCGTAGCAGAGTTCTTCGGTCATTTTTACAAGAATAGACCGCAGCAGGCTTACATCAGTGGTGTCTTTGTCGAATGTCATTTCTTTCGACATCGACTTTTGGTCGTGGTAAGGTATCACAGGGCTGTTGTCTATGCCGTTGGCTCTGTCCCAAAGGCTGACGCCGTTTTGTCCCAATACAGCTTGTACCATTTTCTTGGGCATTTCTGCCAACATGCCTATGCTCGTAATGCCCATGTTGCGTAGCTGTTGGCCCGTTACTTTACCTATCATGGGCATTTTGCTTATGGCCAAGGGGCTCAAAAAGGAGCGTTCTTCGCCCAGTGGTATGAGTTTCTGGTTGTTGGGTTTACATTCGTTGGTGGCTACTTTTGATATTGTTTTGCCACTACTCATACCCAGCGATATCGTCAGGCCTGTGTCTTTTTTTACTCGCTGCCGCAGCTCAGTGGCGTATTTATAGCTGCCAAAGTATTTGTCCATGCCCGTGAGGTCGGCGTAAAACTCGTCTATGGATGCTTTTTCTAGTAAGGGCAGGTTGCTTTCCATTAAGTTGGTGACCATGTCGGAGTATTTTACATAACTCTCAAAGTCTCCACGGATCCATATGGCGTCGGGGCAGAGGCGTTTTGCCATTTTGCCTGGCATGGCTGAGCTTACGCCAAAGGCTCGGGCTTCGTAGCTACAGGCAGCCACTACGCCACGCTCACTCATGCCACCCACTATCACGGGTTTGCCTATGAGGCTAGGGTTTTTGATTCTTTCGACCGACACAAAGAAGGAGTCGAGGTCGAAATGAGCAATGGTTCGTGTTGTTGCTGATTTCATATTTTAAGTATAAGTAATATTCGTTGCTCAAAATTGGCAATTATTTTAGCAGAACATTGCTTGTATTTTTAGCAAAAATTATTTTGCTAAGGTTTGTAGAGTGAGAGGAAGTTTGTAAGGACACAAACTAAAGTGGGGTTGATGAAGTTTGTAAGGACATAAATTTGTGTAGTGATAAAAACCAATGCTTTGCAAAGATCAATGCACATGCTTGCCTTTCTCTGCCAAAAAATACTCGGCTTGGCAATAAGGGCATTTTACTTTTCCCGTTTCGTTTTTATAGCCCCTGATGTGCTCGTTGAAACCCGAAGCGATAATACCCGCAGGTAAAGCAAATAGTGAAATCCCTGAAATGGCCACAAAAGCTCCCAATATTTTTCCGGCTAGTGTTATAGGGTAAATGTCGCCATAACCTACTGTAGTCATGGTGTTTACGCCCCACCAAAGAGCTGCGGGGATGCTCGAAAAATTCTTTGGCTGCACAGGGTGCTCAATATAATACATCAAAGAACTAGAGAAAATAATTAAGAAAAAGATAAAAGAAAATGCCAAAATGAGCTCTTCTCGTTTGCTGTTCAATACGTTTTTTATGATTCTAAATGCATGGAAATACCGGCTCATGCGGAAAAGCCTCAGAATACGCAACAAACGTAGCATACGAATAAAGGCAAAGTCGGTAGCGAAAGCGGAAAGAAAAAACGGTGCAATGGCCAGTAAATCCACAATACCCCAAAACGAAAACATGAAACGTAATCGTCCGTAAAATGGATGGCTAAATCCCCGAGTCTCAACACAAGACCAAAGACGAAATAAATACTCAACCAAAAAAATAGCGACAGAGAAGTATTCAAAGTCCCTAAAAACGGTATGGTAGTTTTGGCTTAAATCAGGAATAGTGTTGAGGATAATGGCTATGGTATTCAGAAAGATGAGTATAGAAAGCGAAATGTTAAATACGAAACTGATTCCTTTTCGCTCAGAATACCGCACATCTAGTGTGCTCCACACTTTTTTTCTAAAGCTACGCTTGTTGCCTATTTCGAGGGTTTTAATCGAGTTTAAGTCCATAGTTTAGTGTTTTTTCGGTTGCGGGTACGCCCTTGCTCATCCATTCGGGCATAGGGGCGTCTTTTAGGTAATAATCAAAATATTGCGACATCCGCAGCGACCAATCTTTGCGGTTTTTGCGTTGCGTCAAACCATGTTTTTCGCCATTATAGTTGAGCATCCACACAGGTTTGCCGAGCCTTTTAAGCCCCATAAACATCTCTATGCCTTGGTACCACGGTACAGCACCATCATCGTCGTTGTGCATCATCAGTACGGGTGTTTTTACATTTGGAAGGTAAAACAATGGCGAGTTTTCAAGATATTTTTTTTGGTTATCCCACAATGTAACGCCTATCCTCGACTGCGTCCGTTCGTATTGTGCTTGGCGAGAGTTGCCTGTTTCCCATCTGATGCCACCGTAGGCACTGGTCATGTTGGCTACAGGTGCTCCAGCTTCAGCCGCTCTGAAAATATTGGTTTTGGTTACTAACCATGCTATCTGATACCCACCCCAGCTATGACCTTGAACCCCCAGACGGGTGCTATCCACAAATCCCATTTCTAGTACTTTCTTTATGCCTGGTAATATACAATCGTAGGCACTTTGGCCTGGTTGACCAGTTTTGTAAACAATATCGGGCACAAACACACAGTAGCCATTGCTCGGATAATAAGAGAAATTGATGCTCGACCTAGCAGGCTGAGGCACATTATAACGGTAGATTTGATCCGACATTTTTTCATAAAAGTACGTAATCATCGGGTACTTTTTACTTGGGTCAAAGTTGGCAGGTTTGTAAAGAATTCCTTCCAAATCTTTGTTATCAAGCGATTTGTATTTTATCATTTCGGCAGTACCCCAATTGATATTCTCTTGCTGTGGATTAGCTGTGCTTACTTTTCTAACTTCTTTAAAATCAATCCCTTTGCTGTGCTGTAAGTCAGGAAAAACCTCGAAGTTTTCTTGGGTAAAAACCAAGTCTAAACTTTCTTTGGCTTTGATAATTTTTGGAGAAAAATAAAACTTATCAAACATGACCAATTCTGGAATTGCATTTTCAGTAATACCCAATGTCGCATAGCCCGACTCCATCGTTTTTTGATTGAACACATTAAGTAAGAGCACGTTTTTGGTATCAATCTGCGTTTCTTTTTCGTCCAGGGATATGTATCGGTAGCTAAGATTATTTTCTCTGCCATTGGTCAGGCGTTTCCTTTCCGAAGGTTTTGAGGGATTTACGGCCCAAATATCATATTTGTCATATATCCACACTTGCTCATCGTCTTTAGTAAAGCCAGCCATTCCATAGCTGCTTGGTTCGTCAGGATGGTCATCGTCGGCTTTGTCAGAGAAATTTACATCGTCTGTGAGTTTATAAGTTTTTTGGTTTCGAACCTGATAAGCAAACCATGCCGTGTCTTCCAAGGCATACCAAACTACAAATTTGCCATCTGGTGACATCTGAAGGTCAGTCACTCGTTTGTTCTCAAATATTAGCTTGCGATTCTCAGTTTTGCTAGAAACCGTGAAGGCGTCTATTGGTGGATTAAAAAGCCAGTGTTGATGGGCATATTTTTCGGAAGCCAAAAGTAGCATTTCTTCTTCATTGGCTGTTTTGGTAAGTCTTATTTCAGGAAAATCTGGATTTGCCAATTGGACAGTTTTCTGTGTTTTTATCTCAAAAACGGCCAAATAGCTTTTTTTAAGGTCATTTTTGAGGTTGGCCAACTGTTGTGGCATCAGGCGGTTATCTTTCCAATTCCATACATCTAAGCTTACGATGTCATCTTCAAGTCTTGTGGTATCTTTTATGATTCCTCGAGGGGTTTTTCCGAAAAACAATTTACTGCCATCTTTTGAGAATTGAGGTTCAAAGTCTACACTGATGAGTGGTAAACGGGCATCTGTAATCGTAAGTGTATCACCCATTAGTTTTGGTTCTTCGTTGTTTTTCCAAAAATATAATGCATGGTTTTTAGTCAAAGATTTCTTGGTAGTATCAGGGTCGAGGATTGTAGCCCAAAGTTGACCATCTTCAGAGCTGACAAGTTGTTTATACGTGCCTTTTACTTCTGTCAACAGTTTGGTTTTTTGATCAGTTGTAGAGAATGTATACAAACCGGCTTTCATGGTGCTATCTTTTCCGGTGGTTGCAAAAGTCAAAATTTGCCCTGTTGGATCAAACTGGTATTTATAAACAAACGGAAACTTATGTAAAGTGTTGTTTTTTAGGCTATAAACTTGCAAAGTACTGCCGTTTTCTTCGCTTTCCTTTTTGGTTTTTTTTACTTTTGAGGAGGTATCTTTTTTGGTTTCTGGATGGCTCAGAAATGCCAGCCAATCATTTGATTTCTCTGGGAAAACAAAACTCTTTATGTTGCCAAATTTTATGGTTTCGAAGGTCTTAAAACTGTGAATGCCAATGCTGTCTTTTGGCATGTCTTCTTTCTTCTTTTTTGCCAATTTAGCAGCTTTTACAATACTCTTGGCGGGAGATATTCGGAATGCTGCCCATCGTGAATCTTGGCTCAACCAAAGATCAGAGGCACGTTCAATGGTATCAATAGCATTGCCCAATAAGGGATATAGAATGAGCTTATTATCACCGTCTTGGGGGCTAAGTATATAAGCTATCCAGTGCCCGTTTGGGGTTATTTTTGTTTCAGAGATAGCTTTCCAAGCGTCGTAGTCGGAATGTTGTAAGGGTCGTTTTTGGGCATAAATACCCGTAGATAGCAATAATAAGATGATTAATGTCTGTTTCATTTAGGCGTATAGGTTCAGGCCAGTTAAAGGACTTTCCAAATATAGCAAAAAAATGCTTTGAGCTAAACCACAGACAATACCTTTTTATTGCAACTTGAGCGTAACAATGCTGATAACCGCCAAAACAATGGCCACAATCCAAAATCTCGTTACGATTTTCGCTTCGTGGTAGCCTTTTTTCTGGAAATGGTGGTGCAGCGGCGACATCAACAAGAGTCGATTTTGTTTGGCGTATTCCAGCCCTCTTCTTCGTTTTTGGTATTTAAAATAACTCACTTGCAGTATCACCGATAAATTTTCGGCCAAGAAAATGCCACACATCAAGGGAATCATCAGCTCTTTTCTTAGTATCAAAGCCAAGGTAGCGATGACACTGCCGAGCATCAAACTGCCGGTGTCGCCCATAAAAACCGAAGCAGGGTAGGAGTTGTACCACAGAAAACCTATGCAGGCACCTAGAAAGGCCGCACAAAATATTACCACCTCGCCAGAATTAGGAATGAGCATGATATTCAAATATTCAGCAAAGACTTTGTTGCCAGATAAATAAGCAAAGACTGCAAGCGTTAGTCCAATAATAGCGGAGGTGCCAGCTGCTAGGCCGTCTATGCCATCGGTGATGTTGGCGGCATTAGAAACTGCTGTGATGATAAACACACAGATAAAAACGTAAGGCAACCAAGCTAAGCTTGCGGGCAGATAACTTGAAAGTATGTCATAGTCAAGAAGGTTATTTTTTAAGAAAGGTACAGTAGTAGTGAGCGACTGCTTGTCTATGAATCCGTTGGTGCCGAATTCTCTGATCTTCACGTTATTGTTGAAGTATAGCGTTAGGCCTACTATCAAGCCCAAGCCTACTTGGCCAATGATTTTGAAAGTGCCTTTTAAGCCTTCTTTGTCTTTTTTGAAAACCTTGATATAATCGTCAGCAAAGCCTATCATGGTGGTCCAGAGGGTGGCTACTATGAGCAAGATGATGTACACATTGTCGAGCTTAGCAAACAACAAAACTGGAATCATCAACGAAGCCAAAATGATGAAACCTCCCATGGTAGGCGTACCTTTTTTCTCCAATTGGCCCGTTAGACCCAAGTCTCTAATGCTTTCGCCGACCTGCAACATTTGGAGTTTGCGGATGATGGGTTTTCCGTAAATAGCGGCTATTAAGAGCGATAGAATTGTGGCCGCCGAAGCTCTGAACGAAATATAACGAAACACACCCGCACCTGGGAAATCAAAGGCGTGATCAAGATAGCTAAAAAGGTAGTAAAGCATTGTTTTAGGGTTATAATAGTCTTACGAAACAAAGATAAATGAATTTTTTGGCAAAAGGCTATAGGTGCAATAATGGAAACTAAAATAATTCTGAATTTGTAAGCTTTCGAATATTATTACTATTTTTGAGCACCATAATGTTTATAATTCATAATATGTTATTCACAGAATTAATAAGAAGCTATAATATTTTCACAGACACTGAAATAAAAAAAATCCGCAGTGCCTTTGTCCCATTTAGTTTTGAAGCCAACGCCTTATTGCTACAAAAAGGTGAAATAAGCGATAAAATATTTTTTATTGAAAGTGGAATCTTGAGAGAATTTTCGTTTACAGATGCAGATGCAGATGCAGATGCAGATGCAGATGAAAAGGTCCAAACCCACTGGATTTTAGGGGAGAATGAGTGGATTTATCAAGTAGAGAGTTATATTTTAGAAAAGCCTGCAAGCTGTCATATTCAGGCTTTGACCAAACTCAGTGGTTTTTACTTGTCTAAAAAGAACTTGCAAGCATTGGTTTTAGAGATTCCCTCTTTAAGTATGGTTATGTTAAATATTTATGAGAAGTATCTTTTGCAGCTCGAATACCGCAATAGCTTTCATAGAATAAAAAATGCTGAGAAACGACTAGAAGTTTTTGAAAAAATTCATCCCAACTTACTCAACCGTGTCGCGGGCAAAATTTTGGCTTCTTATCTTAATATTTCTCCTGAGCAATTGAGCCGGATCAGAGCAAGGCGATCCCAAAATTGATGAATTTCTTAATCTTATATGATAGGGAGAATTGATATTTTGCAATTTTTTTCTTGATATTTTGCAATTTTTTCTTTGAAAAACCTTTCAGACTTTTGCAAACAACAAAGCCCCCGAAGATCTTGGCGGATACTGGGGGCTTTGGAAATTTAATTTTTAACAATTAAACAGTGTAAGTTTATGAAAAAATCTAGTAAGATTAAAATTTTTACTCTTTTGTTTGCATTAAATGTTGTGCCGTTGTTCTCTTTCGCTCAAGCTACTTGTAGGATTACTTCAGGCAGTATTTGTGTTGGAGAGTTTTTGACGATTTGTTTCAATTGGAA
>JAIPAJ010000067.1 GCA_021740125.1 Leadbetterella sp.
CAAAACCAGTAAATTAAGTGAACACTAAAACATTATTTAAAGTTATAGGCACCGTATTATTATACCTATTTTTACAGGTATTCATCGTACGCAACTTGGTGTTTTTTGAGGTAGCATTCTGTTTTGTTTATATTTCTATTATCCTCTTCCTTCCTAGCAATACTCCAGTATCTGTTGTTTTATTGATAGCTTTTTTGACAGGCCTTTCAGTAGATTTATTCTACAATACTGCTGGTATGCACGCCTCGGCGAGTTTGTTATTGGCATTTTTGAGAAGCTACATCATTAAAGTGTTATTTCCTACCAAGGGGTTGGATACCGAGCTGGTCATATCACTTGATGGTATGGGAATGGAAAGATTTATCCGATATATTGTTATTCTTACATTTATACACCACTTATATTTATTTTTTCTTGAAGCAGGATCACTTAATTATTTCCTCAATACTTCTCTAAAAGTGGTAGCGAGTGTTATGTTTACATCAGTCGTCACTTTCCTGCTTCATGTATATTTTAAAAGTCTTCAAAATTCTTAATAGATGCATTTTTTACGGGTTGCGGTGGGTGTGGTGTATGGTTTGAGTTTATTGAGTGGTTGTAACAATAAAGAAAAGGCTACAACTGTAGAAAAACCCATTGAAAAAGTACTTACTGAAAAAGAAAAGATAAAAATCAGGAAAGAAATCAATGCCGATTATAAAGCAATGCTGATTTCAGAATTGATAAACAAAAAAGTAAGGGCGGGTTTTAATGGAAGTGTTTTAATAGCTCAGAAAGGTATCGTAATCTATGAAAATGCTTTCGGCTTTTCTCAAGATACTATTCCAAACACAAAAGAGTCGAAGTTCCAACTAGCTTCGTTATCAAAAACCTTCACTGCGGTGGCAATCATGAAGATGGTTCAAGATGGACAAATTGGACTAGATAATACCGTAAAAGATTATTTTCCGAAGTTTCCATATGATGGAGTAAGTATTAGAGGTTTGCTTTCTCACCGATCAGGCTTGCCTTATTATCAATACGAGTTTGACGTAAAAGTAAGATCAAAAAAAATATTTCCTACCAACCAACAAATGATGGATTGGTTTGCAAATGCAGTTCCAACTCCAAGGCCACTGAACCAGCCAGACCACTTTTTTTCCTACAACAACACTAATTATGCTGTATTGGCGGCCCTAGTAGAAAAGGTTTCTGGCAAATCGTTTGATGATTATTTGAGAGAAAAAATACTTTTACCAGCGGGTATGACGAATACTTTTACTGGCGTCTCAAAAAACCCGATGCTGAACCTAAACAAAACCATTGGATACCAAAACGGCCGAAAACTAGAGAAAGATTTCTATGACGACATCATGGGCGACAAAGGAATATATTCTACAATTGGAGATTTGCTAAAATGGTATAACGTTCTGAAATCTGAGAGTATTTTGAGCAAAGAAAACCTCAGAGAAATGTATACCCCTAGAAGTTTTGAACACCCAGGTTTGAGAAATTACGGCTATGGCTTCAGGCTGTGGGTCAACGAATTGCAACAAACAGACTATATTTATCACACAGGTTGGTGGAAAGGCTACAATACTATTATGTTTTTTGATTTAAGAGAAGATTTTGTAGTAATTTTGTTAAGTAATAAGTACAACCGAGATGTGTATAACGTGAAAGAAATCGTTAACGTTTTACATGGAAAAGAAAAGCAAAGTACCCTAGAAGAAAATATTTTAGATCAGTAAATATTAATCAATGAAAAAGTATGTCATAATACTTGCAGTAGTGATTTTCTCTGCTTGTAAATCAAAAACCGCAAAAGAATACAGCAAGGTAACAGATAACCCAGAGTTTATACACAATGCTTATGAAAAACTTACAGACGTAATTATTCATGATATTTTTTCTCCTCCAGTTTCATCCAGAATTTACGCTTATGCAACCATTGCGGGATATGAGGCATTGATTTCAGGTAATCCGAACTACCAAACTATGGCTGGCCAATTGAATGGATTGACAGAATTTCCAAAACCCGAAGCGGGAAAGGAATATTGTCATTCATTGGCAAGTGTAAAAGCCATTATGACTATCGCCCGGACTTTGACTTTCACGGTCACGAAATATGACGACTTCGAAAAAGAGACTTATCAAAAATTCAAAGATGCTGGAGTTCCCTCTGACGTTTATAATAGATCCATGTCTTTTGGAGAAGAAGTAGCGAAGCATGTTTTGGCTTATTCTAAAAAAGACAACTACCTACAAACCAGAGGATTGAGATACTCAGTAAAATCTACTGGCGATAAATGGGTACCCACCCCGCCCCAGTATGCAGATGCTATGGAGCCATATTGGCCTACTATAAGAACTTTGGCTATTGATTCAGCAGGTCAATTTCAACCAGCTCCAGTTATCCCTTTTTCGAAAGACCCCAACAGTCCGTTCAGAAAAGAAGTTAAGGCGGTTTATGAAACGGTGAACAATTTGACACAAGAACAAAAAGATATTGCATGGTTTTGGGATGACAATGCATTTGTGATGAATGTGCAAGGCCATGTGATGTTTGCAAACAAAAAAATGACTCCTGGAGGACATTGGATGGCTATTACAAGAACAGCTTGCCAACAAACCAACAAAAACATTTATGAGGCACAAGATGCTTATTTAAGAGTTGCGATATCATTATTTGACGGTTTCATAGCTTGTTGGCATGAAAAATACAGAACAGAAAAAATAAGACCAGAAACGGTAATAAATGCAGACATTGACCCTAAGTGGATGCCCTTTTTGCAAACACCTCCGTTTCCAGAATACACCTCTGGACACAGCACTATTTCGGCTGCTTCTGCTGAAGCACTAACCGCTTGTTTTGGCGACAATGTAGCGTTTACAGACTCTACAGAATTTAAATACGATCATGGGGTGAGAAAATTTGCCTCATTCAGAGCAGCCGCAGAAGAGTCCTCTATAAGTCGGGTATATGGAGGTATTCATTACTTGTCCGGCTGCGAGGAAGGCAACAAGGCTGGCACCAAGCTTGGACAGTTCATCGCCACAAAACTAAAAACCAAAAAATAAACAACAATAGATAAAGCCCAAAAATGGGCTTTTTTTTTAAAATATTCATTATGATTTATATCGTTTTACGCCAATTTATTAGATTCGTATTAAGATTTTATATCAAAAAAGTCGAGGTGAATGGAATGGAAAATTTGCCACTAAAAGGACCCGTTATGCTAGCTGGCTTTCACGCCAACTCGTTTTTAGACGCACTTATCATAAACTGTAAAGTTGATCGCCCGATTTGGTCTTTAGCTAGAGGCGATGCTTTCAAAAAGCCATTAGCTCGTAAAATCCTTTCACAGTTTTTTATGATGCCTATTTATAGAATATCTGAAGGCAAAGAATATTTAGGCAAAAATGATGAAACCTTTGAGCGTTGCTCCGAGATTTTTAAAAATAAAAGCCAAGTACTGATTTTTAGCGAAGGGCTATGCACCAACCAAACAGAGCTTTTACCACTTAAAAAAGGTACTAGCAGGCTGGCTATGCAAACTTGGATGTCGGGTTCCGAAATGGTTATAGTACCTGTAGCGATAAACTACAATGAATTTGGTAAAATTGGCAAAAACATAACCCTTAACTTTGGCCCTACCATCAAAAAAACTGACTTTGATGAATTGGCCATGGATGGCAAAGCCATAAAGGCCTTCAATGAAAAATTAACCGTTGGATTGACCAAATTGGTGAGAAGAGACTTTAATAAGCCCACTATTGGTAGTTCTTGGTTTTTCTATTTATCATATATTTTACATTACCCTCTGCATATACTTTTAGGTGCATTTGTAAAATCAAAAACCAAAGGAACGGTTTTTTACGATTCTATATATGTAGGATTATTGATTATTTGTTTGCCTCTATACTGGCTTGTTTGTTATTTTATCCTGAAAACATTCATTTAGAAAACCTTGAGCGACAACTCCAAAAAAGGGCTATTGTATATGCTGGGAGCGGCATTTTGTTTCTCCGTATCAGGTGCTTGTACAAAAATTTTAGGCAAACGTATAAGCTCAGTAGAATTGGTCTTTTTTAGAAATATTATTGGTGTGCTGTTTGTGCTTTTCACCATTTACAGACGCCCGTTGGTTCAGGTTGGTGGTAAAATGAGCCTCCTGATTTTCAGGGGGGTTATTGGGACTTTGGCATTATACACCTTCTTCTTTAGCATAACAAAAATTGGTCTTGCCGAGGCCATCACCTATCAGCAATCATATCCAATCATTCTGGCTTTGTTGGGCGGTTATTTTTTGAAAGAAAAACTAGATTTCAAAAACTGGCTTGCTGTAATTGTCGGTTTCATAGGTATTTGCTGTATATTTTTACCACAATTTAGGATTGATATCACCTCTATAAAATATCATACTTTTGGCTTAGCAAATGCTATTATGACGGCACTTGCCTATATGAGTATCAAGCAATTAAGTGTCTACTACGACGCTCGCTCCATTGTGCTTTCATTTATGTTTTCGGGCATTGTATTACCCATCATTTCGATGATTCTAGGACAATATATTTATATCGATTCTCTTGCTTTTCTATTTGGAAGTTTCAACCAGCCAATCGGAATTGAATGGCTCTGGATTATTACCCTTGCATTATCGGCACTCGTTGGACAAATATTATTGACGAAGGCATTTACATACGGCAATACGGGTGAGGTTTCAGCAATAGGCTATTGTAATATTGTGTTTTCAGTAATATTCGGAGTTTTACTTGGTGATAGTTTCCCAAATGAACTAAGTTTACTAGGTATACTTCTCATCATAGCCTGTGGCGTTTATATTTCATTTAGAAAAAATGTAGTAAAAACTGCAGAATAATTCAACTTAAAGTTTGAGTAATTCTTTATCCATACAAATCAAACTTTGTTTAAGCCAATTTTTAATCAATTCAACTGCTTGATCATGGCTCCCTTTCGTTTCGTTGGGTTCCATTGTTTTATTCAAAATTCTCCAACGGTCAAAATTCCGCTCAACCGCTTTGGTGTTTTTAAGGTAATTTACCTGGATATTAATATTTTGAATCATTACTACTTCTGAAAACTCATATTGTCTCAACGAATTCCATCGGGTATTTAGTTTTTCTACAAATAATTTATCTTGCAAAAGTCTATGCCACCAAAACGGTACCACCCACAGGTCGTCTCAACAATAATTGTTGTATTCAAAAATCCAAAAGTTGTGGTTTTCTTTGTTCATAGTATAACAAAACCCTTTGCTACCAAGTGACAAGTCAAAGTCCCAAATTGGACCCATTTTTAGTTTATCCCCACTTTCTTTTTGCAAATAAGTGCTGATTCTGTAACCATCGAAGTTTTGAAAAAGCTCGGTAAGTAGAAAATAATCTATGAAACTGTCCTCATCGATGTAATTTCTAAAACCTAGTTTTGGCTCTGAAAAATCAAAAGATGCCAGTGCTTTTTCAAATAAATGCACGTAGTAGTTAATATAATCCTTTTGTGGATCAGAAATATTTTTTGACTTGGGGTTATCGTATAGAAAGTGAATCTAAGAGTTTTTGGAAATCTTTCCGAACTGGTCATATCTTGAGGTAATAGCGTTCGATTTGTTGTAATCGTCTTAATTAGAAAATCCTTACCCAACCGTTTTGTCAATTTTCAAAATATAACCACCAGAAATAGAATCAGAAGCAGAAATTTTTGGCGGATAGTTTAGAAACATTTACTCTTTCTTTACCTCGCTTAATTTTTTCCATTAAGATATATAGCCCTATGAAGTCGCCATTGGTTTCTACCTCCACAAACTGCGTTTTTGGTGCGTATCTGCCAATTTTATTTGACAGTTGATAGGCTATACATTCCTTATCAATGACTTGTCTGCATAAGGTCCATGTAAAATCCAATCTTCTTCCGCTGGTAAACTTAGCAGGCTTCCAAAAATACCTTTTTTTTGCTTCATCCCATAATTCTATTACATAAGATTTTTATTCATAGAATATTTGAGACACCGCCCCTCGATATTCAATGCCAATTCTAGGAGAAAACAATAAACTATCTTTCAAGAAAATCTGCATTTTAGCCTACGTTTTGGGCTAATCTATGATTTTATTACTGGAAGAAATCTTAATGAACGGAATCGGATCTCCCGAAACTTGAAGGGCTTGATGAATAGTTTCTTCTGGGTTGCTGCCACACGAAAACAACAAGACAATAAATAGTATTGCTTTATACATTTTAGAATGAATGAGTTTTCTAAGAGGTAATTCAATGATTTATTATAGAATGAAACTTCATTTTATGTATGATAAAAAAGAAATTTGCAATAACAATAAACTTTTCTACACCCCACTTTCATCCAATGCCTCCGCAATTTTTGTTTTTATAATAGCTTCTACTTTAGCCTTTTGAGAATTAAATATAAACCATAAAATCAAATAAACGGTCATCAAAATGGCATAGCCTGCCCAAATCGAATTCGTCAAATAATTGATTCCTACCGCCAATAACATGTTTAGTAAGAGAAATATCATCACAAGAAAAACGCCCATCATAATTTTAACTACAAGCTTAGAAATCAACCCCTCAATTTTTTCCTGAACCTCCAACTTCTTGAGTTCAAACTTCGCTTCTATAAGCTTTATCAAATTCTCTTTTAGCTCATCTATTTTGAAATAATCCGATATTGACGACTTTATGCTCATAATTTTTAATGATTTAAACAGCATCCACATTTACTACTACCTGCACAGATTTGAACTTTTTTTCAGTAACCAAATTTACTATTTCTTTTTGTAGAAACACTTTAGTAGCCTGAATATTCATTTTATCTTTCTCTAGCTTCAACCAAATCTCAAACAGATATTTATTCCGAATTCGCTCAACCAATGCACGTTCTGGCCCCATTACTCTGGTCTTTCCAAGCTGATTTTCTAAAGCATGTGCCAATTTGGCCGCCGCTTGATGAGCCAATTTTTGATCAACATCTTTTACGGTAATCTCAATAATTCTCGAAAATGGTGGGTAGTTATATCCTTCTCTGTCAATAACTTCAGACGCATAAAAACCTTCGTAATCATTCTTTAAAACAAACTGCAAGATTCTGTTTTGAGGACTCCCAGTCTGTATCAAAACCCTTCCTTTTTGCTCCCTCCTTCCTGCACGGCCACTCACCTGGGTTATTAGCTGAAACGCCCGTTCGGCTGCCCGAAAGTCTGGAAAGTGAATCATCTTATCAGCATTATAAATTCCAACCAAGCTCACATGGTCAAAATCTAATCCTTTGGAAACCATCTGTGTACCTACCAAAACATCTACCTCTCCTTTTTCAAATTCTCCTATGATGTTTTGATAAGCGTTTTTGCTTCGTGTAGTATCCAAATCCATCCGCAAAATCTTAGCCTCTGGATATATTTCATACAAATCCTCTTCAATTTTTTCGGTACCAACACCCACCGATTTTACTTTGGTTGATCCGCAATCTGGGCAAATTTGAGGAACAGCCTCTCTATGTCCACAATAATGACAAACCAGTGTTTTCTCAGCCAAATGATAAGTGAGCGAAACGGCACATTGGTTGCATTGACCTATCCAATTACATTCTTGGCAATTCAGATAAGGAGCGTAGCCTCTTCTGTTTAGAAAAATGATAGTTTGTTGTTTATTGGCCAAGTTCTGCGACATTTCGGTCAAAAGCTCCGAACTGAACTCTTTAACGAGTGTCTTTTCTTTTCGTTCTTTTTTCATATCCACTAGCCTGATATCCGGTAGAAG
Source organism: Leadbetterella sp. (assembly GCA_021740125.1). Taxonomy (GTDB): domain Bacteria; phylum Bacteroidota; class Bacteroidia; order Cytophagales; family Spirosomataceae; genus Leadbetterella. The sequence continues at coordinate 7,772 of JAIPAJ010000067.1, forward strand.
TGCATCCCCATATCTCACATTAAGACTAACCAATCCATACTTGCCGTTTTTTGACTGGAAAAATGACTCAATGGAAGGAGTAGCGGAACCAAGAAGAACTTTCGAACGAACTTTCAGAGCCAACATAATGGCCACATCTCGAGCATGATAACGTGGTGCAGGGTCAAATTGCTTGTAAGAAGACTCGTGCTCCTCGTCAACTATTATGAGTCCAAGATTGGTAAATGGCAGAAAAATGGCAGACCGAACACCAACTACAAACTGAAACTTCCCCTCTAGGATTCCTTTCCAAACTTCCACGCGTTCGTTATCGGAAAACTTAGAGTGATAAACACCCATAGAATCACCAAAAACCACCCTTAATCGATTCACAATTTGAGTAGTTAGTGCGATTTCTGGCAGTAAAAACAAGACCTGCGAACCCGAATCCAAAACTTTCTGAATAAGATCGATATAGATTTCTGTCTTGCCTGAACCCGTAATACCATGAAAAAGCACTACTTCGTTTTGGGTAAATGAATCCATTATTTGGTCAGAGGCTATTTGTTGTGGTTCGGAAAGCTGCATTTGAGCCATCGAACCAAGATCTTCTCCATCAAATCTTGATACTACAATCTCGAATTCTTCAAAAATACCTTTATCTAACAAAGTCTTTAGTGAAGATTCTGATATATCACCAGACTTTAGTATACTTTTGGCAATACCTTCTTTGTTTTTGTAATGAAGCTCATTGATGGGTACATGGCTCAGATATTCCAACAAAACCTCTTGTTGCTTGGTAGTTTTTTCAAGCCTTTCTATCAAAGATAATACTTCTTCCGTGCCTTCTAATACACGCTTCAAGCGGATTTTCTTAACAATCTTTGGTCTATATTTATCTTTTACTTCTTCAAAAAGAATTATGGCATGCTTAGCTACTAGCTCTTTGATGGTTTTATTGATATCTGGCTTATCAAAGAAACGCCCAACTTCGTCATAACTCAAAGATACCTCCTTAATAAGTATATCCATCAGTTGTGTTTCTTCCTCTGATAGTAACTCAGGATGGGCAAAATCAGGATTAAATTGAATTCTTGACTGACTACTAATTTTCAAACCTGCTGGCAATGCTATGTTCATCACCTCGCCTACGTAACACATGTAATACTCGGCCACCCAGTCAAACAGCCACAATTGCATTGCGGTAACAACTGGTTCTATATCAAGTAGTTCTTGCACATATTTGGCTTGATACTTCGGAGGTGGATTGTTATGTATTTTTACAATAACCGCTGTCAAAACACGTGACTTGCCAAATTCCACCACTACTCTTGAGCCCACTTTAGCAAAAGAACTCATTTCTCGAGACAACCTATATGTGAAATACTGAGGAATGGGCACAGGCAAAACCACATCCACAAAAAATGTCTGCTCCACATCTAAAAATTCGCTGCTCTCACTTATCATATACAAATTTAAAATTTGAGGCTTGAAAACACTAAATATATCAAAAATTATATGTTAGATGTGAAAAAACAAACACCTTCACAAATCCAAAAATGGAAGAAATTCGTACGTTTGTTTAACAATAAAAGAAAAACATTAAACAGTTTAATTGTATTTATCTAAGAATAAATTAAATCTTAGGGGGTTTTGTTTAATCTTTTGAAATATAAGTTAAACATAATTTTTTCTTTTGTTTAATCTTTTTAAAATTTGCTTAAACAAATTAAAACAATCAAATGACTGCGATAGAATTTAATTATGCTTTACAAACCAACACCAAAACGCTAAAGCCTTTTGCGATGAGGTTGACTAAAAATTATGACGATGCCAATGACTTGGTACAGGATACATTGGTAAAGGCGTTCTTAAATAAAGATAAATATGCCGACGGTACCAATCTGAAAGCATGGTTGTTTACTATCATGAAAAATACATTTATCACAAACTATCAAAGGATGATGCGTAAGAATACCATCATAGATACCAGTGATAATTTGCATTACATTAATTCTTCTGATAGTATAGTTCAGAATGACGCCTATGGTAATTTTGCCAACGAGGATATAAGTAAAGCTCTAGAAAAATTGGACGAAACTTATAAAGAACCGTTTATGATGTACTTTAACGGTTTTAAATACCATGAAATTGCTGAAAAAGTTGCAATTCCTATTGGTACTGTAAAAAATAGAATACATTTGGCAAGAAAAGAGTTGAAGGACAAACTCAAAATTTATTCTAATACGCAAACCATTTAATCTAGAGAGAAAAAAATTTGAAAAAAGTTATCGTAATTGGTTCTGGTTTTGCAGGAATATCTGCCGCTACAAAACTTGCGAATGAAGGTTTTGATGTGACAATATTGGAAAAAAATGCTGATTATGGTGGCCGAGCAAGGGTTTTCAGTGCTGGTGGGTTTAAGTTTGACATGGGCCCAAGCTGGTACTGGATGCCCGATGTTTTTGAACGATACTTTGCCGAGTTCGGTAAAAAACCCTCAGACTATTACAAACTTGTAAGACTCGATCCTTCATATAAAGTCATTCTTCCAAATGGCAAGGAAGTCGATTTACCTGCCAATTTAAAAGATTTAAAAGCCCTATTTGAAAAACTAGAGCCAGGTTGTAGCGAAAACTTCGATGCATTTTTTGAAGAGGCTAAATACAAATACATTACTGGCATGGGTGAATTTGTTTGGAAGCCCTCTCTTTCAATAAAGGAATTTTTTGATTTTCGTCTCTTAACAAAAGCCATTAGTTTAGACCTTTTTGCGTCGTTTGGAAAACACTTAAGAAAATTCTTCAAAAATGACGATTTACTGAAAATTTTGGAATTTCCAGTACTGTTTTTAGGAGCTACTCCAAATGATACTCCCGCCCTATATAGTTTGATGAACTATGCCGAAATGGCACTTGGAACATGGTATCCTATGGGTGGCATGCACGAAATCATCACGGGAATGGTTAGTTTAGCCGAAGAAAAAGGTGTAAAATTTTTAAATAATCAGGAGGTAAAAGAGATTATTTCAGTAGATAATATAGTAAGTAAAATTATTACCAAAGACAATGTTTACTACGCTGATGTGGTGGTAAGTGGTGCTGACTATGAACACACCGAAAGATTGCTCAATGGTCAGAGAAACTACAGCCAAAAATATTGGAACAAACGACTGATAGCTCCATCCTCTTTACTATATTATGTAGGTATAGATCGCAAAGTGGATAAACTTGAACACCATAACCTGTTTTTTGATGAAGATTTCAATTTACATGCCGATGAGATTTACAAAAATCCTAAGTGGCCATCTAAGCCTTTGTTTTATGTTTCTGCACCATCCAAAACCGACCCATCGGTAGCTCCAGAAGGAAAAGAAAATCTATTTTTATTGATACCTATTGCTCCTGATTTGGAAGATGACGAAAAAACGAGAGAAAAATATTTCAATATCATGATCGAAAGACTTGAGAAATACGTAAATCATGATATCAGAAGTCATGTAATTTATAAAAAAAGTTACGCTGTGAGCGACTTCAAAGCAGACTATCATGCTTTCAAAGGCAATGCTTACGGCCTTGCCAACACACTTTTACAAACAGCATTTCTTAAACCCGCACTAAAAAATAAAAACTTGAAAAATATGTATTACACCGGCCAACTCTCTGTCCCGGGCCCTGGAGTTCCTCCAGCACTTATTTCGGGCTTAGTGGTGGGCGAATATATTTCTAAAAATCATTAAAACTCTGTTTAAGCATGTTTTCTTTATATGAAAAATCAACCTTCGGATGTAGTAAACTCGTAACCGAGCTTTACAGTACGTCTTTCTCTATGGGAATAAAAACGCTCAATAAGCGTTTTCATGAACCGATATATGGGATATACGGGTTTGTACGCTTTGCAGATGAAATCGTAGATACTTTTCATCAATTTGATAAGAAATATCTTCTAGATAAGTTTAAATCAGATACCTACGAAGCCATAGAAACAGGCATAAGTTTAAATCCTATTCTTCACTCATTTCAAAAAATAGTTCGTCAATATAAAATTGACCTAAAACTTATAGATGCGTTTCTATATAGCATGGAAATGGATCTTGGACAAATAGTGTATGACGACAGCAAGTATAAAGAATACATCTATGGCTCGGCTGAAGTAGTAGGTTTAATGTGCCTTAAGGTATTTGTGGAAGGCAATGAAGAACAATATGATAGCTTAAAAACAGATGCAAGAAGCCTAGGGGCTGCATTTCAAAAGGTCAACTTTTTGAGGGATCTAAAAAGTGATTATCAGGAACGTGGCCGCGTGTATTTCCCTCAGATAGATATGAGCAATTTCTCAGCTTATGCGAAAAGAGAAATTGAAAAGGATATACAAATCGACTTTGATAATGCACTTAGAGGAATCCTTAACTTACCCGTGGGAGCCCGCTCAGGTGTTTATTTAGCTTATGTTTATTATTTGAAGCTATTTAAAAGAATCAAAAAAACCTCAGCAGCCAATATTCAAACCCAAAGAGTTCGAGTGCCAGATTTTATTAAGTTTACACTCTTAGCTAAAACTTTGGTAAAAGGCCATTTGGGCGTATTATAATTCTATTTGGTTTCAAAACCCGACTTACGAATTTTCTCGAAAAACCTGGAAGTGGCTTCGATGCTACTTTCGGCGTTAATATCGAAATACCAAAACGTCTCCAAATCGCCACGATGCATTGAACCGTTCATATCGCCACTTTGCGATTTATGACAAGCTTTTACCCAATCGGCTACTATCATATAGCTATGCTTGTTGTTTTCTCCGAAACCATACGACCTATCAAAATAAAAGACTGGGGCTTTGGAAGAAACCTTGGTTTCCGGAAATCCATTCAACATATCAAAATTATAGGTATAACCTTTGTTCAATGCCCTACCACCCAAGACAATAGGCTTTTTGGTCGAAATCAGATTGCTTGCAGCTCTTATTGCTAAAATACTCGCCATTTTGTGATGAGCATGCTGTTCAGCACTCGGCACCAAGCAAAACACATAATCGTATTGGCCCTCCTCCAAAATCTTGTTCAGCTTTTTCTCACAAAAAGCCATGTCCCAACGTTTTCCTTCGAAAAAAGGCTTAGGGTCAATCTGGTAAAAATCGTCGAGTTGGTCAAAAAAGAAAAAATTTCTAATACCCATCACTTCGCCTGCACACATCAATTCTTTCTTACGAAGTAAAGGAAGAGCGACCCTACCCGTGGCCGAATCAGTAAGGTTTTTGTCATAGTAAGTAGAAGCCACCAATCCATTATATCCACCCGAAGCATCGGTAATCAAGGCCAAATCGACTGTTCCTTTCAGTTCCCTCGTTATCTTAAAAATAGTAGCCGGAAACATTGTTTCATCATCAGGATGTGCAGTGACTATTAGCACCTTTGGACTTTGTGCGGAAAGGAAAGTAGAGGCAAGAAAAAGCAAGAAAAAACTGAAAATTGTTCTCATATTCTTCAAAGGTTGAATAAATACATTATATTTTTTATTAACAAAAATAGAAGAATTTAGAAGAAAGCCAAATTCGAACATAGAATGGACGTGTTAAGGATATTGAAAACAGTTCTCATAAAGTACAAAAGCACTTTAAGAACAGAAAATTTCTGTGAAGAAAAAATATAATTTGTATTAAAAAAATAAAATTAAGCCTATCGAAAGGCACAAAAAAAAGCCGATTCTTTCGAATCGGCTTTGTGGTGATGGACGGTCCCGATAGCTATCGGGAGAATCGCCTTTCAAATAAATTTATTTCACAGAGATAATAAGCTTTTCTATAATATCTGGGTATTTTTTTAAATTTTCAATGTATTTTGAAGATTTCATCGATTTGATTTTCTCCTCAATTTTCAATGCCTGATTTCTATTTTCTAATTCAATTAAAAGGTAAATTTCCCAATCATTAACTTGCTTCGTGAAAGATTTTCCATATTTCCCATTATTGTGTTCTTTAACACGCTCGTCTGGTAAACTAGATTCACCGACATAAAATTTGCTCAAGCTTTTTGAAAAAAGTATATAAACAAAGTGATTCACATTCTTATCCATTTTATATACTAGCCTAATTATTTTGTAAGCTAAGCACAATTTAGAGCACAAAAAAAGCCGATTCTTTCGAATCGGCTTTGTGGTGGTGGACGGAATCGAACCGCCGACACAAGGATTTTCAGTTCTTTTTATTTGTATTGATATGGCTTAAAATGGCCTGTTTTGGCCTGTTTTCTCTATATTTACATCAAATAAATACACAAAAAAACACGTTAAACCAGAAATTGTTGTACCTATGTTGTACCAAAGGTTGTACCCAAATCATGGCACATGTAAAAATTGTTCTTCGTAAAAAGCAAAATAAAGAGGGAAAATACCCTTTGACATTGCGTATTACTAAAGATAGAAAAGCCTCATTTATACATCTTGGATACAACCTTGATATAGAAGATTGGGATGAAGATAAGCAACGTGTTAAAAAATCTCATCCAAATTCTGCTCGTCTAAACAATTATATTCTGAAAAAACTTTCAGAGGCCAATGACCAGTCTCTTGAGCTTGAAACACAAAAAAGCTATGTTTCATCTCAAGCGGTAAAGCAAAAAATTAAACCTTCTGTAGGTTCAACCTTTTTTCCGCAAGCCGAATTATATCTACAACGGTTAAAAGAGGCAGGTAAATATAATCAATATACAGCGGACAAACCGAGGATTAACCACTTTAAAACCTTTATTAAACAAGATATTGCATTTCAAGATATATCTGTAGCTCTTTTGGAGAGATTTCAGAGCCATGTTAAGAATGAACTTAAATTATCTGAAAGGTCGGCTGTAAACCACATTGTAGTCATGCGGTCGGTCTTTAGTTTTGCCAGAAAAGAAGGTGTTTTAGACGAAAAAGTTTATCCTTTTGGCAAAGGAAAAATGAAGATTGTTTTTCCAGAAACATCAAAAATCGGTTTAAATCCTGAAGAGATAGCCAGACTTGAAAATGTTGAACTTGAGGATGCTGCAAATCATGCAAGAAATCTTTTTTTATTCTCGTATTATTTTGCTGGCATGAGAATAAGTGATGTTTTAAGATTGCGTTGGTCTGACTTTCAAAATGATCGCCTTTTCTATTCAATGGGAAAAAACCAAAAAGCAGGGTCACTAAAAATTCCTGAAAAAGCTGCTACTATTATCAAACAATATGAGACTTTTAAGGAAAACAAGGATGATTTGGTCTTTCCTGAGCTTAAAGGCGTGGATTTTGATGACAAATTCATCACTCAGCGAACTATTGCCTTCAAGACCAGTGCATTAGATAAATGCCTTAATAAGCAGGTTGCTCCTGCTGCTGGAATAGACAAAAAACTAACAATGCACATTGCCCGCCATTCATTTGCACAAATGGCTAATGAGCAAATACCTGTTCAAATTCTTCAAAAATTGTATCGCCATAGTAGTATTTTAACAACTATGGGATATCAGTCTAACTTCACTACACAACAAGCGGATGATGCTTTAGATAAAGTTTTGGGCATTAAGCCAGAATAGTGTATTAGTATAGGTTTAGCGTCAAAACTCGTCCTTTTGTTAAGAGTTACCTAAAAATATTTAGACTAATTGGATTGGGATAACAGAGTATTGCAAAAGAAAATTATGTGTTAATTGGTAATATTCTGTCAATTTTCCATCCTTCATTTGAAGTGACACATACACATTTGACAAGATTTGGGTTACCAGATCGTGATCTAAAATCAAAAAACTTGGTTAGCTTTCTTGGGTCTATGTTTGAAGTGAACCAAATATGTTCTACGACACCAAAGCGAAATAATCTTAGAACATTATATCTATCAATGGAATCAATCCCCAGTTCTTTTAATTTTTCTTGAATTCCATCTATTAATTCTGGAATTTTTTTCTGATATTTTATAGATAAATTACGCAAAGAAATTAATTCATCGATCACTGGGAAATCAACATCTGTTTCATAATAAACCAATGACGACTGTCTTTGGCTACCATCTTCAAAAAGATTTTCTTGATTAAATACATTGACCTTGCTTATACTTCTTAAAAAATAATATCCTTCAATAAATCTTTCTATTTTATCATTCCAAATTCTTTTTCTAAAATCTACTGATAGCAAAAACCAGGCTATTTCAAACTGACGCAAAGATATCTTTTTGTAAAATTCTTTAATAACCCCCTGTGAATCCAGTCTAAAAATTTCAGCTTTTTTGTCTTGATC
>JAIPAJ010000068.1 GCA_021740125.1 Leadbetterella sp.
CTTAGAGTTCTGTTTCTTACAAAAGACTATAAATGAGAAGAATACATAAAAACCTTAGAATTTCAAAAAAATATTAAAACCATCTTTTTGTTAAAAATATTAATTTTGATTAATTAAAGCCTCTTAAAACATCCATTAAATCTCGTGGATTTTTGCCAAAATAGTCATTGAGGAAGTAAATCATACCCGCCAAAAGAAGTCCAAAAGCCAAAAGAACCAACACCTTTATATCAGTTATTTTCTGAATCTCTTGCCTGTCTTTTAGTTCACATAATTCCCCAGGTCAATACTGCACTTCGCCTTTGTTGAACAACCCATAAACTTTGCAACCAATACAAATGCCAAAAGTCACCTCAAAAAACATCAAAATCATACAAAACAGGCAAGAAATACCGCTTACAGGCCCGTATGCATTAAAGATTATCATATGAATAAACAAAGCACTGGAAATCGTGAGACCAATCATCCAGGCAAACTTCTTTTGTGCTGCTCCAACATATTGAGGGGTTTGGTTTCTAACCATAAATCGGGCAATGATTAGCGAAGGTGAATATTTTGGATTTATGAAAACCCTAATGGCCATGTCAAGCATAAATACCGTTATGAAGTATTTAATCAACAAAAAATTCGCCTCAAACATGATTAGCATAAATGATATCAACATAAAGAGGAACAAAATACCAGCGGCTCCTCTGATTTCTCTCTCATTTAATACAGGAATATTGTACCCCTTAACTGACTCTCCGAATTGTTTCATAATAGCTTTTTATTTATATTCAAAAAAAGCTAATTATCAATAACTTAATAGTAGAATTTTTACCAATAGTTGATTTTGTATTTGAAAATATGAAACCAAACTCAATGAAAAACTATTGATTGCCTAAAGCTCCAAAAACCAAGTTCTCTAAAAACACTTCAAGAACTTTTGGATCTTTATTTTCGGCAAAATCACACAATCTAGGCAAATGATGCATAAAAAAATACTGTAAATGAGACGCTTCAACCAAAGTGCTAGCAAGTGAATTTGAAAATTTATATTCGGGATTATACTCTTTGAAAACAGATGCTATCAATTCACAGAGCTCCTTATATGGAACAAACACTTGATTTTTATTCAAATTATCTACCTCTTTTGACAAAAAAGTTTTGCTTCCATCTGTAATGGCTATGTAATAAAGTGCCTTTTGATCTATATCAGTGGAGTAGGTTACAGAGTTATCCTCCCAAACCAAAAGATCAATAATTGTCCTAATTTTTTCCGCTGGACTTTTCAAATTATTGATATTGAACAAAACCTGGTACCTAATAAACGCCCAATAATAATCTATCAAATAGATAAGGAGCTTATGTTTGTTTTCAAAATACCTATACACTGTGGCTTCTGTAGTCGGGATTTCCAAAGCCAATTTTTTGAAATTAAACTGCTCATAACCTATCTCTGAAATCAGCTTTATTGATTTTCGAATTATATTTTTCCCTATTTCGGTTCCATCAGGGTCGCGAAGGAATAGAGAATTGTTAAGTTTAATTTTAAATTCTATTTGCATGTCATATCTTTATAAAACAAAAGTATATAGTAATTATCACACAAGCAAAAGTATTATAATTTTTTATAATAGTTTTACTATTATTTTAAAAAGTGTTTGTATATTTGCAAAAAAAATATTTTTTAATGGAACAAAAATATTCATCAACCATCCGATCTGCCACTAGTCGAATTTTAGATTTACTAAAACTCGATAAAGAAGATATTAGCTCTATCTACATGTTCTCTATTTTTGCAGGAATTCTATCCTTATCATTGCCCTTAGGTATTCAGGCCATCATCGGTTTTGTTATGGCTGGCAGTTTATCTACCTCAATAATTGTACTTATTGGATTGGTTTTGGTGGGAACATTCTTGACGGGGCTTTTACAAGTGCGTACATTGGAAATGATAGAGAAAATAGAACAAAAATTGTTTGTTAGATATTCGCTCGAATATGGAAATAGATTACCTAAACTCAATATCGAAAAGCTAGACAGTTATTATCTTCCAGAGTTAGTAAATCGATTCTTTGACATTAGTACTTTACAGAAAAGTCTTCAAAAGTTATTAGTTGAAGTGCCAGCAGCACTAATTCAGGTCATTCTTGGTATTGCCTTGTTGTCATTTTATCACCCACTTTTTATAGCCTTCGGTTTAATTCTATTTATAACGGTGGCTCTTATTCTACAATATACATCACAAAAAGGCTTCGCAACCTCTATCGAAACCAGTGACAATAAATATAAGATAGCTGGTTGGCTTGAAGAAATGGCTCGTAGTATTAAATCCTTTAAATATTCAAAAAAATCAACCTTAAACATAGACAATACAGATAAATTAGTCTCGAAATATTTAAATTCTCGAACTAGGCATTTTAAAATACTTCAGTTACAATATTGGAGTCTAATAGGTTTCAAGCTTCTAATAACCGGGTCAATGCTTGTGATCGGCGTTTGGTTACTTATTAATCAGCAAATAAACATCGGTCAATTTATTGCTGCAGACATTGTAATTATAGCGATTATGGGTTCTATAGAAAAGTTAATAGGCGTATTAGACCAAATATATGAAGCACTAACTGCCGTTGAAAAACTAAATAAAGTGGCCGAAGCAGAAGTAGAAACCTCAGGGAAAGAAAAACTTAATGAAAAATCAGAAGGTGTTTCGATTAATTTTGAAAAAGTGAATTTTTCATATGAAGTTAACAATGAAATACTCAAGAATTTAACTTTTGATATTAAGTCAGGTCAGTGGGTACTTATTAATGGCAAATCAGGAGCTGGAAAATCCTCAGTTCTAAGACTTCTTACTGGAGCTTTCAAAAACTTCTCAGGAAACATAACATTGGACGGTTTGCCTATAAGAAATTATAAAAGTGACTCTATAAGAGCTCAAACTGGAATTCTTTTAGGACAACAAGATATATTTCTTGGAACATTAGAAGAAAACCTTACAATGGGAATTTTATCCATAGGAACGAATGATATTCTTAAAATTGCAAAACTGACAGGCTTAGATACTTTTATTTCAAACTCTGAAAAGGGATTAGAAACTAATATAGACCCAATAGGAAAAAGATTGCCTTCAGAAATAAGGCATGCCATACTTTTGACCCGTTCATTGTTAGGCAACTCTCGATTATTCTTATTTGAAGAACCTTTTAAATATCTCAGCGAACAACAAATGATTAATACTATTAATTATATAAAAGAAACATCAGCAACAGTTTTATTAACCTCAGAATCAATGGCTTGTGAAAACCACTGCGACGTAATTTTGAAATTGGAAAACGGAAAAATCGAAAGTGCAAGATGAATACATATTTAAATACAAACCTCGAAAATATTGATAAAGACAGCAATGTGAAGTCGTTTTCTAAAATTTATCAAATAAATAAGAAATCGTCTCTGCGAAAGTGGTTTATTGCCATTATATTCATTTCAATTTTAATACTAATTTTACCTTGGACCCAAAATATCAGGTCAAATGGTAACATTACCACATTGAAACAGGAGGATAGAGCACAAGAAATTAATACAATAATTCCCGGAAAAGTAGTAAAGTGGTTTGTGAAAGAAGGCGATTTTGTAAATAAAGGTGATACTATACTACAATTGGGGGAGGTCAAAGTAGAGTATTTTGATCCGATTCTTTTACAAAGAACTCAAAACCAAATAGATGCCAAAAATCAAAGTATTGTCGCATATGAAGGAAAAGCTTCCACTTCAGTAACACAAACTGAAGTCTTGAGAAATGCCATGGAACTTAAACTCAACTCTGTTGACAACAAAATTGGTCAACAACGCCTTAAAATAACGAGTGACAGTGCCGACTTAGCCGCGGCCACCTACGCTTTAGAAGCCTACTCCAGACAAATATCCGCCGCTAAAATAATGTTGGACAGTGGTGTAATCTCTCTTACAGAATTCGAAAAAAGAAGGGTCACCTACCAAGAAGCAATAGCCAAAACAACCAGTAATGGCAATAAACTGAATCAATCTAGGCAGGAGTTACTCAACCTCAGAATAGAAAGAAATGGAGCAGTTCAAGAATATCTTGACAAAATAGCTAAAGCTGAAGGAGACCGATTCGGAAGTATTTCTGCTGCAGCAAGCACCGAGGCAGAAGTCATAAAGCTAGAAAACACCTTGGCAAATTATGATGCCAGGCAACAATTGTTTTTCATAACTGCCCCACAAAGCGGACAAATAACCAAAGCTATGAAAGCCGGTATTGGAGAAATGCTTAAAGAAGGCGATATGATAGTGGAAATAGTACCACAAAACACCAAATTAGCAGTAGAAATGTATGTTAGTCCCTTAGATTTACCTCTCATAAACAAAGGCCAAAAAGTAACATTTATATTTGATGGTTTTCCGGCAATTGTCTTTAGTGGCTGGCCACAAACTAGTTATGGTACATTTTCGGGTATAATTACTGCTGTAGAAACTTCGGTAAGTTCTAACGGCATGTTTAGGGTTTTGGTTGCAGAAGATAAAAACGATAGGCCATGGCCTAAAAATCTGAGGCTTGGTGGTGGATCAAAAGGAATAGCCCTACTTAAAGACGTTCCGATATTCTATGAACTTTGGCGTAACATAAATGGCTTTCCACCAGAATTTTATGTGCCTGAAACCAAAGCCACCACCACAAAAAAATAAAAAGAACATGAGAATTGTGATTGTACTTTTGATAATTTTTATATCAAAAAACACCTCAGCACAAAAAGTTTTGAAACTGGATGATTTTTTGGAGCTCATTACAAAGAATCATCCCATAGCAAAGCAAGCTCAAATTAGAGTGGATATCTCTGCGGCTGCGTTTTTTGCCTCCAAAGGGGTATTTGATCCCGTTTTGACCAATGAAACAGCCCAAAAAACCTTAGACGGCAAAATCTATTATAACTACCAAGATACAGAATTGAAAGTCTATACACCCATAGGCCTTACCGCCAAAACTGGTTTAGAAAATAGTAATGGAATGTTCTCTTCCAATGAACGAACCATCGGAAACCTTGGATATATTGGTTTAGAAATGCCTGTTCTCAAAGGACTTTTGATGGATTACCAAAGAGCAATCCTTAAACAGTCAGCTATTTATCAAAAACAATCAGAGGAAGAAAAGCGACAAATGCTAAACGATTTATATTTGGATGCCATACAAGAATATTGGCAATGGACGGCCTCCTACCAAAACATGGACCTGTTAATACAAAACCTAGAAAATGCTAAAAATAGACTGAATTTATTACGAATTGCTTTTCAAAATGGTGATAAATCCATGAACGACACCTTGGAAGCTTACACACAAGTTCAAAACATAGAGTTACTCTACCAAGAGGCTCAAATGGAGGCTCAAACTACGGCATTAAGTCTTGCAAAATATCTTTGGAATGAAACTAACAGCCCTTACTTTCTAGAATCCGGCACAATTCCTGATATTGTTGCTTTTGGTTTGGTTTCTATTGAAGACAGAACTGAAGAACTAATTAATTTAGCCAAAAACCAACATCCAGAACTCGGAATTTATAGGTTTAAGATGGATGCATTAGCTGTAGAGCGAACGCTAAAAAGACAATCGTTGTTGCCTACCGCTAATTTAAAAATGAATATACTAAGCAAAAACTATTATAATTTTGAATCGGCATATTCACCTTTTCTAAATAATAATTACAAATTTGGTTTTGATTTCAAAATGCCTTTATTTCTCAGAGAAGCTCGAGGTGATTACCAAAAAACTTTATTGAAAATATCCGAAACTAACTCCATAATTAGCAACAAAACTTGGGAAATTGAAAACAAAATAAGATCTTATGGTGTCGAACAAAATGCTTTAAAAAGCCAAATAAATACCTCTCAGAGTATGATAAGTAATTATCGAACCCTACTTAAAAATGAAGAATTTAAGCTCCAACAAGGTGAAAGCACGCTTTTTTTGATAAATTCCAGAGAGAATAAGTGGATTGAAAGCTTACTAAAAAATCAGGCTTTAAAACTAAAATATTTAAAATCTGCCTACAAGCAACTTTGGGCGGCAGGTGTTTTGGTGAAATAATTTCTAGAAAGTCATTCTTTAGTATTCTTCAAAGCCAAATATCGCTGAAAACAATTGGCAACTGCCACAGTCGTATAGGCTTCGGACTTCCAAAAAAGAATATTACGAAGCAAAGTGCCACCCGAAAAATATACTCCTGCTTCCCAGTAAATTTGCTCATTTTTCACTTTTTTTTGACTTAAAATATAGGAAATGGCTTTCCCCAAAGCAATATCAGACACCGCCAAACCCTTTGATTTACAATCTATCATTGCAGAAAGTGCATTGGTTGTACTTTGTACACGGTCAAAATGATTGATATAACTTTGACTTTGAAAACTCCCATCTAAGTTTTGTTTTTCCATAATGTCTCTCAAGATTATCTCTGAAGAAACTCTCAGATCTTCTATTCCACTTGCAAAGGCCTTGGCAACCGTGAAATGAATATGAAACTGGTTGGGATAATACACCGAGTTATTGTACCAAAACTTCTTTCTAAGTCGACTTTCTATCATTTTTATAGCATCCGTATGACCTTTACTTTTTTCCAATTGTCCTGTTTTGACCAAATATGCCAAAACATTGGCATTTACCACCACGTCCACATCATTTGCACCAAAAGGTACCCATGGCTCATACGCTTCTGGTCGAGCGGAGCTCCCTGGCACAAAAATGAGAAGGGTATGGATTGCGGTTTTTAACACATTCCAATTATTATATTCATATTCAGGATATAGCCAGGTCATATATGCCCCTGAGTTGCCATCTCTGTGAAAAAGCACGTTAAACCAGTTTCTGTTTTTTCTTTCAATATCCAAAAACTCATCGAATCTTTTACAGGAAGCCAGCTTATTTTTTGAATCAAAAATTCTATTATTGTAAAGAGATGCTAAGTTTCCCAGTGAAGTATCATCGGCATCTTCAGGCACATTTCCTGTATTGTTAATAAACCTTGAGCGTAAATTAAAATTAGTAGGTCTATGCACCAGCGGCTGAGGATGGGGTTCATTAAATAATTTTAGCTTTCTAGTTGGTGGAAGTTTCTTCCAAAAATCATACAAATTATACTCATTATAATTACTAATATCATTATACGCCAATTTCAAAGTAGGCAAAAGATCCTTTCTGCACGTATCAAGCAGATAAACTTCTGCAAGAGCATTGTGTATGGCAGAAACAGTAAAACAATTGGAATCTTGTGCTTTTTGTTTTCTGCCAATAAAAAAATAAGGGGTTGTTAAGTGCATTTCCACAGGCCACTCTCCAGCGTATTGTTTGGCAAAAACCGTTTCTTTTATCTGTGTACTTTTTATAAATTGAAGGGCCGAATCAATCTGTAATTTTAGTAAATATTCATCTATTTTTTGAGAATAAAGCGAAAAATAATTAAATAAAAATGCAGAAAAAAGAACTAAAAAAGATGTGGCTTTTTTTATCTTCATACCTTGACCTACAGTTAATTACTTTGAATACTCTCCTCTAAGTTTTTTCAAAGCATGATTAGAAAACACAAACTCATCCAACTCTTTCACGCTTGATGTCATTATAGTGGTGCTATCGCCTTCCCAAATTTTCTTCCCTTTATATAGGAACATTATATTGTCACCAATAGACAAAACAGAGTTCATGTCATGTGTGATTACTACGGTGGTTATATTAAAATCATCAGTAATTTCTTTTATCAATTCATCAATTTTAATAGAAGTAAGAGGGTCTAAACCACTATTCGGTTCATCACAAAACAAGTATTTAGGATTCATTACGATTGCACGGGCAATTCCTACGCGTTTTTTCATTCCGCCAGATATTTCCGAAGGCATTCTAGGGCCTGTTCCGTCCAAACCTACTTTATGAAGGCAAAACTCTACCCTATCGTTTTTTTCACCTTCCGACATTTTGGTAAGCATGTCCAACGGAAACTTGATATTTTGGTGTACTGTTTTTGAATCAAACAATGCCCCTCCTTGAAAAAGAACACCCATTTCTCTTCTAAGATCTTTTCTGTCTTTTTCGCTTACATGCAAAAATTCCCTGCCATCAAAAAACACATCACCACTCTCAGGTTCCACCAAATCAAGCATACACTTTAAAAGCACACTCTTTCCTGTTCCGCTGGCTCCAATTACTAAACTTGTCTCTCCTTTCTTGAAGATTCCAGAAACATTTTCTAAAACGACTTTTCCATTAAAAGCCTTACTTATATTTTTTATTTCTATCATGTCAACAACTCGGCTAAAAGATAATCGGCAATCAAAATCGCTATACAACTGTTGGTCACTGCTGCTGTCGAAGCCTTCCCAACTTCCAAAGCTCCGCCTCTGGTGTGAAATCCTTTATAGGCAGAAATCGTGGCTATCAAAAAACCAAAAACGGCTGACTTTATAATCGGTATAGTAAGGTTATAAGGTATAAATGAAAACCTGATTCCGTATATATATTGCTCAGGTGTTAAAATACCAGTGAGTGTGCCAGCCAAGTATCCACCAAATATGCCTAAAAATCCAGAAAAAATAGCCAAAATAGGAAATGTAAATACTGCCGCTAATAATTTAGGAAGTACCAAATACGAAGCAGAATTGATGCCCATTACTTCGAGTGCGTCTATTTGCTCTGTAATTCTCATAGTCCCAAGCTCACCAGCAATATTAGATCCAACTTTACCAGCTAAAACCACACACATAAATGTAGATGAAAGTTCTAACAAGGTCATATCTCTAACAATATTGCCTACGATATACAGGGGAATTACCGGACTCACCAAGTTGGCAAAAATCTGCACACAAGTTACAGCACCTATAAACAAGGCCACTATTGCAATAATTAGTACGGAGTCTATACCAATAGTTAGGCATTCGTCCAAAAAACGATACCAATAAACTTTTGCCGACTCCCTCCTTGTAAAGAGCTCATTGAGAAAAATAAAGAATCTACCTAGCAGTTTTAGCATATATTCTATGATAAAAGATGAAACACAAAGGTAATCAAACACCAATTAATTCAAGTCTATTCAAATTGAATTTTATTTAAACCTCTTGAATAGCTAATTTTGAAAAAAAATCTAAGAAAATGAAAAAATTAGCGGTAGTTAGTGGAGCAAGCAAAGGAATTGGCAAAGCCGTAGTACAAAAATTTGCTTCTGAGGGATTTGACGTTGCAGTTTGTTCTAGATCAATTTCCAACCTAGAGGCTTTAAAAATAGAATTTGAATCTAAATACACATCAACCATTCATATTTTTGTCGCTGATGTTTCACAAAAAGATGAAATTCAAAATTTCGGGAAATTTATTCTTGGATTGAATTTGCCCTTGCATACTTTGGTAAACAATGCAGGTTTGTTTTTACCTGGAAAAATCCTTGAAGAAGCCGAAGACACCTTAGAAATGCTCATAAACACAAATGTTTACAGTGCTTATTATTTATCCAGAATTCTTGTTCCAGTGATGGAAACTTTGGATTCTGCTCATGTTTTCAATATCTGCTCAATAGCAAGTTTGATGGCTTATCCACAAAGCGGCTCTTATTCCATTTCTAAATTTGCCTTGTTAGGTTTTAGTAAAAGTCTCCGTCAAGAATTATTAAATACAAACGTAAAAGTGACTTCTATAATGCCGGGGGCTACCTTAACTGATAGTTGGGCAGGTGTAGATTTGCCAGCTGAAAGATTTATGGAATCAAAAGACGTGGCAGATATAATTTGGGCTAGTTACAATTTATCCAAATCAGCAGTCGTTGAAGAAATCGTGTTGCGTCCATTAAAAGGGGATATCTGAAGGTTAGAAAATGGCCATATTGGGTTAAAAATTCAAACTCATTCTGATTTTTCACTAAATTGCAACGTTTTACAAAACACATTGAATATATATATGGAATTATTACAAGAAGTAGCAAACATTTCTGGCAAACCTGGTCTTTACAGAATAGTCAAGCCAGGCAGAGCAGGAGTGATTGTAGAGTCATTGGATCAACTTCACAAAAGAGAAATGATCAATGCAAACGCCAAGGTATCCGTTTTGAAAGAAATCTCGGTCTATTCAGAAGATATAAACAAAGCCACTCCGCTAGGAGAAATTTTTCTAACCATCCGTAAAGATTTTGGATTAAAAATAGAACTTGATACAAAAACAGCCTCAAATAAAGACATTTTTGACTTTTTCGCTAAAGTGATGCCCGATTTTGACAGAGAACGAGTTTATCCCACAGATGTCAAAAAAATTATTACCTGGTATAATATTCTTTCTGAAAACCTGCCAGAACTTTTCGAAGAAAAAATAGAAGAAGAAACAAAATAACATAAACGACCCAAACATAAATTTGGGTCTTTTTTTTAATATGTCATCTCATCATATCGTACGAGAAAAACAAGAACCTGCCCTTATCATAGCCAATGGCGAAGCTTGTAGTGAAGACCTTTTAGGTCAGCTACTTGAATGGAGTCCTTTCGTTTTGGTATTAGACGGAGCCATCGATAGAGTGTTAAATAGAGGCATAAAAATAGATGTACTTTTTGGCGATTTTGATCATCTGGATATTGACTTGGAAGATCTGAAGTCAAGTCAGTTTCCAATTGAAATAATACATGCACCAGATCAAGAAAAAACCGACCTTGAAAAAGCGATAGAATTCTTAATTGAGCGTGATTTTCCTGCGGCCAACATTGTGTGGGCTACAGGCAAAAGAGCCGACCACACCATGGTAAATATAGCCAATTTACCCAAGTATTCTGGTCAAATTAAACTAAAAATGCTAGATGACCATTCTTGTATTTTTCCAATATTACCGTTTCCAAATACTTTCATAAAATGGTACAAAAAAGGCAGCACAATTTCATTAATTCCAATAGGTGAAGCCAAAGGAATAAGTACTAAAAACCTTAAATATTCGTTGGATGGAGAAACCTTGAAACTGGGATACAGAAATGGCAGTAGCAATGAAGCTATAGTGGATGGGGAAGTGCACATCAGTTATCAAACGGGTGATTTGTTGATAATGGAATGTAAGGATTAATAATGAACAATTTAAATGTGGATAAGTATGAGCACAAATACGCAATATAACCTGGAAATTTAAATTTATCTATTCAAAATGTCAGATATTTATTATTCGGTATTGTTCTATTTGCGAGACAGTTTTTCTGTGGAAAACTTTTAATATAGTACTATTTATAGATGCTTTTTTTACAATTAATTGATAATTAGACACAACTCAAATCTCAGATTCGGAAGTATTTTAATAATTTATTTTTCCAAAAAAAATTTGTCTTTTTTTTATTTTATTTTTTCTTTACTTTTGGAATTCAGTTTTGAGAGAACCCTCAAGTTTGAAAATTTTATAATACACCTTTTACTCCTAGAATTAACATGTACGTAATTAAGAGAGATGGACGACGCGAATCCGTGAAGTTTGATAAAGTCACAGCTCGTATCGAAAGACTTTGTTATGGATTAGATCCTAATTTTATTCAACCTGTAGAGGTTGCTATGAAAGTAGTTTCAGGAATTTATGACGGTGTTACTACATCCGAATTGGATAATTTAGCAGCTGAAACTTCAGCATCTATGACCACTAAACATCCCGATTATGCAACATTGGCTGCAAGAATAGCTATTTCAAATTTACATAAAAACACTTTGAAGTCATTTTCTGGCACCATGAAAATGATGTATCAGTATGTTGACCCAAAAACAGGCGAAAATGCATCTCTGATTTCTAAAGATACTTGGAAAATAATACAAGCCAACGCGGCTCTTTTGGATTCATCAATCATATATGACCGAGATTTCGGATATGATTACTTTGGGTACAAAACACTTGAGAAATCTTATTTGATGAAACTCAATGGTAAGATTGTTGAGCGTCCACAACACATGCTCATGAGAGTTTCAGTGGGTATACATGGGGAAGAT
This sequence comes from Leadbetterella sp., assembly GCA_021740125.1. Classification (GTDB taxonomy): domain Bacteria; phylum Bacteroidota; class Bacteroidia; order Cytophagales; family Spirosomataceae; genus Leadbetterella. The sequence continues at coordinate 11,966 of JAIPAJ010000068.1, forward strand.
ATAGAAAAGGCGGTTGAAACTTATAATCTTTTATCAGAAAGGTGGTTTACCCATGCCACTCCTACCCTTTTCAATGCCGGTACACCAAAACCACAATTATCGTCTTGCTTTCTTTTGACGATGAAAGACGATAGTATTGATGGCATATACGATACTTTAAAGCAAACGGCCAAAATATCTCAGTCAGCGGGGGGAATTGGTCTTTCTATTCACAATATCAGAGCCACAGGAAGCTATATCAAAGGAACAAACGGTACCTCTAATGGTATCATACCCATGCTACGTGTTTTCAACGACACAGCCAGATATGTCGATCAAGGTGGTGGCAAAAGAAAAGGTTCATTCGCCATTTATTTAGAGCCTTGGCATGCTGATATTTTCGACTTTTTGGATTTGAAAAGAAACCACGGCAAAGAAGAAAATCGTGCAAGAGACTTATTCTTTGCTCTTTGGATTCCTGATTTATTCATGAAAAAAGTAGAAGCCAATGCAGATTGGAGTCTATTCTGTCCACATGAATGCCCAGGTATGTCGGATTGTTACGGAGATGATTTTGAGAGACTTTATGAAAAATATGTTTCTGAAGGAAAGGCAAGAAGGACAGTGTCGGCTCAAGAACTTTGGTTCCAGATCTTAGAATCACAAGTAGAAACAGGCACACCGTATATTTTATTCAAAGATTCGGCCAATAAAAAGTCAAATCAAAAGAATCTTGGTACTATCAAGTCTTCCAACTTATGTACTGAGATTATAGAATACACCGCTCCAGACGAAGTAGCAGTTTGTAATTTGGCCTCAATAGCTTTACCTAAATTTGTGAACAATGTTGACAATAACGAAACGGTAAGTTTTGATTTCAAAAAGCTTTACGACATTACGAAGGTTATCACACGTAACCTTAACAAAATTATAGACGTGAACTATTACCCGGTTCCTGAAGCAGAAAAAAGCAACAAGCGTCATAGACCAATCGGTATTGGTATTCAAGGACTTGCGGATGCATTTATACTGATGAAAATGCCTTTCGATAGTGAACCTGCTCAAAAACTTAATAAAGATATCTTCGAAACCATTTACTATGCTTCTATGGAGGCATCTATGGAGTTGGCCATGGAAGAAGGAGCTTATGAGACTTGGGCTGGATCACCAATCTCTAAAGGTGAATTCCAGTTTGATATGTGGGGGGTTACTCCTGATTCAGGCCTTTGGGATTGGGAAGACCTCAAAGCTAGAGTAATTAAAAATGGTGTAAGAAACTCTCTTCTATTAGCACCAATGCCAACTGCTTCGACCAGCCAAATACTTGGTAACAACGAGTGTTTTGAGCCATATACTTCCAACATTTACACCAGAAGAGTACTTTCAGGAGAATTTGTAGTTGTAAACAAGCACTTATTAAGAGATCTGGTGAAAATCGGCATGTGGAATGATTCGATGAAAAATAAACTGATAGCTGCCAATGGATCAGTTCAAAACATTGCTGAAATTCCGACTCATTTAAAAGAACTCTACAAAACAGCCTGGGAAATAAAACAAAAGACCTTGATAGATATGTCTGCTGACAGAGGTGCATTTATTTGCCAAAGTCAATCGTTGAATATTTTCATGTTGGATCCTAACTTTGCCAAACTTACATCTATGCACTTCTATTCATGGAAAGCAGGACTAAAGACCGGAATGTATTACCTACGTACTAAAGCTGCCGTGGATGCCGTTAAGTTTACTGTGGATAGACAAGCAATTGCTGAAACTACGCCAGTAACAGAGATGTTTGAAGAAAAACCGCTCAACTATGAGGCTTACGCCAAAGAAAACGAGGCCAAAGCCAAAGAAGCTGCCGCAAGCTTCCAATTAAGTGAAGAAGAACTAAAATATGCGGCAATGCAGTGCTCACTAGACAACCCAGAAGGTTGCGAAATGTGCGGTTCTTAAGGATTCCGACTTACCCATTTGCTATTCTAAAAATAAATACCGCCTTACAGCGGTATTTTATTTAAGGACACAGTGGCAAGCAACCTACCCTTAAAAATGTTCCGAGAGCTCGCTCTGCGAAGGCAGTATATTCGTAGGTGTGAAAAGCGGGTTGTGCCCGCAGAAAAAGTAAAATGTAAGTATTAGGAATTCTAAAATTCCATTAAAAATAATATCTTGGAGTAAAAACATTTATCCCAATCACCCATTTCAGCCTAATTAATAATCAAATACTATTCCCTATTTTTACCCTCAAATAAGGTTAAGGTGACACAAGAATACTATTCAAGATATGCTCGGCAAACTATTCTGCCACAAATGGGCTTGGAAGGGCAGAAAAAGCTTAGTCAGGCCAAGGTGCTAATTATTGGCTGCGGTGGCCTTGGCGGGCCTGTTTTGAGCTATTTGGCGGCGGCTGGCATTGGAACCATCGGCCTGATAGAATTTGATACGGTTTCACTCTCTAATCTTCACCGTCAGGTTATTTTCGAGACAAAAGATATTGGCCAACAAAAGATAGAAATCGCCAAACATAGAGTACAGGCACTTAACCCCAATGTTATAGTTGTGTCATACAATACTCAATTAACTTCTAAAAACGCTATTGAAATTTTCGCAAAATTCGACCTCATTGTGGACGGTTCCGACAATTTTCCTACCCGATATTTGGTGAACGATGCCTGTGAGATACTGAACAAACCTTATGTCTATGGAGCCATCCACCAATTCGAAGGCCAGGTGTCGGTTTTTAATTATAAAGGCTCATGTACGTATCGGGACCTTTACAGTACGCCACCAGACCCAGAAACTACACCAAACTGTGCTGTAGGAGGAGTTTTAGGGCCAATTGCTGGTGTGATAGGAAGCTTGCAAGCCTTGGAGGCCATAAAGATAATTTGCGAAATAGAAAGTCCACTTTTTAATGAAATCTTGGTCTTGGAGTTCCAAAGTATGCTTTTCAGGAAATTTAAACTTAGCAAAAACTCTAAGAGATCAAAAATAACCGCTTTGATAGACTACGAAGCATTTTGCTCAAGCAAAGAGAAAGACAGCTTTTCCATTACTAAAGACGAATTTATTGCACTTGAAAAAGTAAACATCAGTCTAATCGACATCAGAGAACCTTACGAACACGAAGAATTTAATATTGGTGGTGAAAACATACCTATGGACGAATTCGATGAAAAAAACATTAAGCCGAATGTGAAGACCGTTTTATATTGTGCCTCTGGGATTAGAAGTAAAGCACTAGCCCGAAAATTACATAAGGCCAATCAAAATATAAACCTTTGGTATTTGGATTGTTCTTTAAAAGAATTTATTTGAGCTTAAAAAAGATTGTAAAATAATAACAGCACTTATTTTATCCAGATTGCCCTTTTCTCTCCTGTCTTTCTTTTTTGTGCCTGAATCAATCATGCTTTGCAGTGCCATTTTAGAGGTAAACCTTTCATCGTAAAAATGTACTGGGATAGTTGGGAAATTGATTCTCAAAATCTCTGCAAACTTCCGAACATCGGCAGTTATATCCGTATCTTGTGAATTCAAATTAACTGGCAAACCAAGCACAATTTGTTCAACTTGTTCATTTTGCGTATACGTAACCAAGTACTTTAGTAAATCCGCCGTTAAAACAGTATCCAAAGCCGTAGCGATAATTTTTAGGGGGTCAGTAACCGCCAAACCTGTTCGTTTCTTTCCATAATCAATCGCCAAAACTCTGCCCATAATTCTTTCAATTAACCTACTACAACCGTTGACAAGTCTTTCAAATAAAAATTAGCCATATCTTGCACATCAGTGCTATTAATACCTTCAATCCTTTCTAACATAGTATCATAAAAGTCTTTTGAAAGATGTTCAT
>JAIPAJ010000069.1 GCA_021740125.1 Leadbetterella sp.
AAATGTTGTGCCTTCGCCCTCAACACTTTCCACTTCAATGGTCCCTCCATGACCTTTAACAACAATATCATAAGCCAAACTCAGCCCTAAGCCTGTGCCTTGACCAGTAGGTTTTGTGGTGAAAAAGGGCTGGAAGATTTTGGATTTTACATCATCAGTCATTCCTTTGCCATTGTCTATTACTTTTACAATCACACTATTTTCTAATCTTTCTGTTTTGATTTCAACCTTTGGATTTCTGACACATTTCGTGGCATAAAAGGCATTATTGAATAAATTCAATAAAACACTACCTATTTCTTGTGGTATGACTTTAATTTTTGGCAATTTCTCGTCAAAACCAGTTTTGAAAGTGGCATTGAAAAAGCTGTCCTTTGCTCTTAAACCATGATAAGCTAATCGTAAATATTCATCTGCCAAGGCGTTGATATCTGTTAATTCTTTTATGCCAATGCTTGTGCGTGAGTGCTCGAGCATGCCTTTTACAATGGAGCTGGCTCGCTTACCGTGATAATGGATTTTTTCCTGATTTTGAATCAAATCTGACACCAATTCCCCTTCCTCACTATTTACCTTAATGCCTCGCTGCCTCAGTGCCTCCTGTAACTCATTTGCTAATTCTACGCTCACTTCACTAAAATTATTGACAAAATTCAAGGGGTTCTGAATCTCGTGGGCGATGCCTGCTGTGAGTTCGCCCAAAGAGGCAAGTTTTTCTGACTGGATGAGTTGAGCTTGAGAGGCTTTTAACTCTTGTGTGCGTTGGGCAACTAATTTATCAAGCTGTTCGTTTTGAGATTTAAGAAATTGTTGTTTTTCAGTTGATAACACTTCTACTTCTTGTAATTTTTGTTGTAATGAGATATTTGTTTTTGCAAAATTGTAGCCTAAATTAATAGCCACGGATATAGGAATAGCTATTTGTGCAAAAGCATAAGAAAAATTGGAAATAAACTCCATTTCAACTCCTTTGCTACCACTATACAAAAATAAAATCCAGGAAATACAAAAAATAAAACCACCGGATGCAATTATCCAAGCCCCTTTTTTATTTTTTAACATACTAACAATGGAAATCCTGAACAATTCAAGATTAATTGAAAAATTAAATCCGATCCCAAAAACTACCCATCCCCATCTATAATTATTAAGAGCAAATGGAATACTTAAAATTCCAATTAAAATAACTAACCAAAAAAATATCCCTAATTTTTGTTCAAACAAACGATAAATAGCTATTAGCAAAAAGGAACATGCGATTACAGCAGCACAAATTAATATGTTGCTAAAACTGTAAAAATATTCTACATGTTTTAGGACAAAAAAACTACTGAATCCATACGGCAGAAACTCTAATCCAGTGTAAATTGCAAAGAACAGATTAATTTTTTGACTAGGGAAAAATAAATAAAAAGCAAAATAAAGCATACACAAAGTGGCAAAAATAACAGCCACAACAATGTTCCAATTGGATTCATTTTGTTGATTATCATCATCTTTGTGCCAATCTTTTAATGTATTTATTTTTATACTTAGAAGACTATTTGTATTGGCAAAATGGGTTCCATATTTAATATTAGGCTGAAAGGCATATCTAACTGCCAAAATTTGTAATCGATTGGGAAGTAATTGTAAACTAAAAGGTTCTCTACCAGGAGATATTGCCTCGATTTGACCTTTATCTTTATCAATTACTCCTATTTGTTGAACTAATTTGCCATCTAAAAAAAATTCTGATGCCCCTGATTGTTTAATGGTCATTATCAATGGTTCATTAGAGATATTTTGAGACAAAAAAAGAGGAAGGCGAAGCCAGAAAATATCTCCATTTTTACTTAAATTTTTCATATCATAAATATCCTCTGTAGGGTCAATACCCTTCCAATTAGAATCATCAAAATCACCTTTTGCAAAATCAGGGTTATCTCCAGCGTGCCATTTCCAACCTTCGTTAAGTAAAATGCCCTCTTTGGGTAAAGAATCTATTTGAAAAAACCCCTTCTTTTGGGAGAATGCATGTAGTGACAAAAAAAGAAATAAAATTGCCAATAATCTCATATTCAGATAATTTACAAGTTTAAACTAATAATAAACTCAGTACCAACTCCTTCCTTACTCTCGACTTCAATCGTCCCGCTAAGCCCTTTCGTAATAATATCATACGCCAAACTCAGACCTAAGCTTGTGCCTTCGCCCAGTGGGTTTGGTAGTGAAGAAAGGCTGGAAAATTTTTGATTTTGATGTTTCAAAAATACTTATTTCATTCTCCTCCCTTATATTTTTTTTACCCAATGCTTCCTATAAATTATGGGCTAACTCCGCACTAACATTCGAGAAATCATTAACAATATTCAATTGATTTTCAATCCCAAGTACAAAGCTTTCTTTAAGTTAGCTTATTGAATCTAGTATTTCGGGTAGAATCAATTAGCCTTAGGTAGATTGTATTTAAAGGACAAAAAACATGATAGGCTGACATAAAGCAAGAACCTTAAGCATATTGCAATTGCAATTCTTTGTCTGTTGCCTAATTCTCTTAGCTTGTTTTAGTAGGTAAAGTAATAATAAACTCAGTTCCTTCACCTACTTTACTCGACAAATCGATTGTCCCCCCATGCCCCTTAGTCACAATATCATAGGCTAAGCTCAAACCCAAACCGGTACCCTTGCCAGTAGGTTTTGTAGTGAAAAACGGCTGAAATATCCTCTCCATGTTGTCTTTCGAAATGCCCGCACCGTTGTCTTTCACACGTATTTCTATTGCGTTATCTATTTTAAGCGTAGAAACTGTTACTAGTGGCTTAAAGGGAGTTTCCCCATTCACTTTACTTTGGGCTCGGCCACGCTCCGCACATGCATAAAAAGCATTGTTGATAAGGTTGAGTAATACCCGACCAATATCTTGTGGCACAGCCTCAATGACCGGCAAGTTTGGATCTAATTCAGTTTTAAAGTCGGCATTAAAAGTCTTGTCTTTGGCCCGTAAACCATGGTAACTGAGTCGAAGAAATTCATCTGCAAGGGCATTAATGTCTGTGGTTTCTTTTTGTCCAGTATTGGTTCTGGAGTGCTGCAACATTCCTTTCACTATACTTGCAGCACGCTTTCCATGGTGGTTTATTTTTTCGAGATTTTGTTTAATATCTGAAAGCAATTCCTCCTCTTCAATTCCTCCTCGGGGTGTTTCTGGACTCAACAGCTCCTCAATTAATTCCATATTGAGTTCTGAAAAATTATTCACGAAGTTTAAAGGATTCTGGATTTCATGAGCAATTCCGGCGGTAAGTTCACCCAATGAAGCCAGTTTTTCTTGTTGAACCAACTGATTTTGGGTAGCTTTTAGTTCTTCAACCGTAGATTCCAATTGTTCTTTTTGTGCCGAAATTTCAGAAGTTCGCTCTCTAACGAGAATCTCTAGTTTTTCATTTTCACCAACAACTAGCCTGTTTTTCTCTTCTTCTTTTTTTAGTGCCTTGATTTGGTTATTCGTACTTATGGCAAAAGCAATCATCCAAAACAAACTCCCTAGAAATACCAAATCTATAATCGAGTCATTTTCTTTGGTAAAACTTGACAAAAAATATTCCATGATGTCCCTCAAGCTATTCACGATAAAAAATGGTAGCCCCGCTTTTAGCAATGAACTGGCCAAATTATTTTCTCTAAGTAGCCACAAAACATACATTATTGCTGAAAAGACCAAAAACCAAACGAAATTGATTGTTGGAAGAAACCGCTCAAATGAATTAAAGTTTAGAAGCAACAAAAAAGGAACAATGAACAAGTTCAGAACCTTTAAATATTGATCGTATTGAGGTAGTGACTCCTTCGTATTTAGGTGAGTGCGGATAAATCTTAGTGCAAAAAAGGCGATCAAAAAATTCTGCATTAGCGATAAGATTAATATTTGGTATTTTAAGGGTATTTAAAAAACAAATCAAATTAAGAAAACTATCTGTCTAATTGATAAACAGGGGAATAATAAATTTCTAAAATATCTATTTTATGAAAATAATAATGGTGCACAATAGGTTTTAAGTTCATAAATGAATTTTTAAATAAATAATTGATATAATAATTTCGAATAGCTATAGAAGGGATAAAATCAATTATCTTGTTTTACTTTGTAAAAAAAACACAATGATCCAGTTTATTGCCTACATCGCATTGGTTGTAAAGGACTATGACGAAGCCATCGATTTTTATACAAAAAAACTAAATTTTGACTTGGTAGAAGACACCAAACTTTCAGAAACCAAACGCTGGGTTCTGGTTGCTCCCAAAGGGTCGAAAGAATGTAAACTTCTTCTTGCAAAAGCAGTTGGTAACCAAGTTAAAGCCATTGGTAATCAATCAGGTGGAAGAGTTTTCTTGTTTTTGCATACTGAAGATTTCGACAGAGACTATCATAACCTGCTTGACCAAAATGTTAAAATATATAGAGAACCAAGTATTGAAGAATATGGAAAAGTATGTGTCTTTGAAGATCTTTATGGTAACCTGTGGGATCTGATTGAGAAAAAACCATAAAAAAATGGGAATGCAATTAGCTCACATTCCCATTCATTAATATTTCAAAATCTTTCTTTAATCTTTCAATTCCCCCTCCCATTTAGCTACAACTGCTGTCGCCACTGCATTACCAGCCACAGAGGTTGCTGAGCGACCCATGTCTAACAACCAGTCTACAGCCAGAACTAAACTAATGCCTTCTTGTGGAAGTCCAAACATCGTAAGTGTGCCTGCAATAACCACCAATGAGGCACGTGGTACTCCTGCTATACCTTTGCTCGTAAGTAATAGGGTGAGGAGCATAGTAACTTGCTGTCCAATACTAAGTTCTATTCCATAAATTTGAGCAATAAAGCCTGTTGCAAAGGTCATATACATCATAGATCCGTCAAGATTGAAAGAATAACCCAAAGGCAAAACAAAACTGATGATGCGTTCAGATATACCGAATTTTTTGAGTTGCTCGATCTGCATGGGCATAGACGCCTCGGAACTGGCCGTACTAAATGACAGAAAAATTGCATCTTTGACAAATCGAAGGAGCTTCCAATAATCTATTTTCATAAACAAACAAATAACCCACAAAACCACAAAAATGAAAAAGGCCAAAGTAGCAAAAAAGCAAACTATCAAATACAAATATCCACCCAAAACACCCAAGCCTTTGGAGGCAATAACGGCCGCTACTGACCCAAAAACTGCATATGGTGCAAATATCATCACATAACCAACAATTTTAAACATTACCTCCGAAATAGCATCCAGAGCCTTTGTAACTGATTTGCCCTTGTCTCCAATGGCAGCCAAAGCCACTCCAAAAAAGAGCGAGAAAACGACTATTTGGAGAACTTCGTTGGTTGCGAGAGCCTCAAAAATACTTTTCGGAAAAACGTGGGTGATAAAATTCTCTAAGGTCATTTTCTTGGCCTCCACGCCTGTTTCTGTTCCAGTTTCGGGCAAATCCAATGACATGATCTTACCCGGTTTCATGATATTTACAGCCACAAGACCTGCAAGCAATGACAATATGGTAGCGAAATAAAAATAGCCCAGTGTTTTCAGTCCTATACGACCGACAACTTTAAAATCGCCGAGTTTAGCTATTCCAACAGTTAAAATAGAAAACACCAAAGGCCCCAAAATCATCTGGATAAGTCGAAGAAAAATCTTTGAAAGCAACTGAAGATAGGAACTCCATTCTTTCACGCCATCGTTGGCTTTTACTTGATCAGCAGTAAGTAAACTGGCATCTTTTATACCAAACTGCCCCAAATCAAAGTAATTATGAATAAAAAAACCGACAATGATACCGAGCGTCATGCCGATGAAGATTTTCCAAGTAATGTTTAATTTCATTCGTTTAGGGTTAATTCTGAGGTTTGATGATTAAAAATAAATATAAATCAATTCTTTGGATTTCGAAATTTTCCTGATTCAAATTTCTACAAAAATAACAATTTCTTCTTCATTGATTTATAATTCTGTGCTTAATCCATTCTAGCCAAAAAACAATTTAAACTTTCTTATGCAAATAACTGTTAATTTTGCAATATGATAACAGTGAGAGAAAGGCCAGTAACACATTGGCTACCAATAACTAAAAAAGAAGTAGAAATGAGAGGTTGGGATGAGGTAGATGTCATCCTCATCTCAGGAGATGCCTATGTAGATCACCCTTCATTTGGAACAGCTGTTATCGGCAGAATCATTGAAAGTGAGGGATTTAGAGTAGCAATCATACCTCAACCCAACTGGAAAGACGACCTCAGGGACTTTAAAAAACTAGGAAAGCCTAAATACTTTTTCGGAGTAACGGCTGGCTGTATGGATTCCATGGTGAATCACTACACAGCTAACAAACGTAAAAGATCCAACGACAGTTATACGCCAGGCGGAGAGGCTGGTTTTAGACCTGACTACGCCACGACGGTTTACAGCAAAATATTAAAAGAAATATATCCCGATGTTCCTGTTTTAATAGGAGGTATAGAGGCCTCCCTTAGAAGAGTTACGCATTACGATTATTGGGAAGACAAACTTCTTCCATCTATTCTCGTTGATTCCGAGGCAGATATGCTGGTTTATGGTATGGGGGAACAACCCTTACGCGATCTTTTGCGATTGGTCAAAAAAGGAGTTCCATTAAATAGTATCAAAGATGTCAATCAAATTGCATTCTTGGAGGATGGTCTGGAAGAAGTAAAAACCTACAATGATTGGGAAACCGTAGAATTGGCCAGTCATGAAGTTTGTTTAGAAGACAAGATAAAATATGCTTCAAACTTTAAAATAGTAGAGGTAGAGTCTAACAAATGGCAAGCCAACAGAATTGTGCAGAAAGTTGGTAATAAAACGCTGGTTATCAACCCTCCATACAAAACCATGGACGAGGCAGAAATGGACAAATCGTTTGATTTGCCTTATACCCGCATGCCGCATCCGAAATACGCCAAAAGAGGCACTATCCCGGCCTATGAAATGATAAAATTCTCCATCAATATGCACCGTGGGTGCTTTGGTGGTTGCAGTTTCTGTACCATTTCGGCTCATCAAGGCAAGTTTATAGCGTCTCGTTCTGAAGAATCTATCATGAAAGAAGTGGATGCTTTGACCCAACATCCTGAGTTTAAGGGTTACATTTCCGACCTAGGAGGACCATCGGCCAATATGTACCGAATGAAGGGCAAAGACGAATCTATCTGTAATCGTTGTCAAGCTCCGAGCTGTATTCACCCTGTAATTTGTTCAAATTTAGACACTTCACACAAACCACTTACCAAACTTTACCAAAAAGTAGACGCTCATCCTGAAATCAAAAAAGCATTTGTAGGTTCTGGTGTGAGATACGATTTGTTGGTGGACGACTTCAATAAAAACAATCAAGACGGCAACCACGACGAATACATGGAGCAGTTGGTAACCCGCCATGTATCTGGTAGGTTAAAAGTCGCACCAGAGCATACTTCAGATGCCACCTTGAGAGTAATGCGTAAGCCAGGCTTTAAATATTTCAGGAAATTCAAAGACAAATACGATAAAATTCAGGAAAAACATGGACTGAAACAGCCATTGATTCCGTATTTCATCAGTTCGCACCCGGGCTGTGAGGAGGCCGACATGGCCAATTTGGCAGCAGAAACCAAAGATTTGGGCTTTAAACTGGAGCAGGTGCAAGACTTCACTCCTACCCCTATGACGGTAGCTGAGGTCATTTACTACACAGGTGTACATCCTTACACCCTGCAGCCAATTCATACCGCCAAAACCAAAGAGGAAAAACTAACACAGAACAAATATTTCTTTTGGTACAAACCTGAAGTAAAAGGTTGGATAAAAAGTCGTCTACTCAAACTTGGACATAAAGATTTGGCAGCAAAGCTTTTGAGCCCTTTAAAACCTCAAAATCTGGAAGCCAAAAAGGTAGAGGAAGTTCAGCAGAAATCGACTACCCTAATGTCCCAAAAACCAAATTTTAGCTCAAAAAAAACAATAGAAGTAAAACCCAAAGAGGAATTTTTCCAAAAGAAAAAACCCTTGAAAAAGAAGAAAGGTTGGGCGTAAGATAAATTTTATAACATGATTGGAGTTTTTGATTCGGGCATTGGCGGCCTAACGCTTCTCAAAGAAATGATATACACACTGCCTCACGAAAACTTCTTATATTATGCCGACACCGAAAATGTACCTTATTCTTACAAAACCACTGAAGAAATTAAAGAATATGTAGAAAAAGCAGTAATTTTTCTGAGAAATGAAGGTTGCAAAGCCATAGTTTTGGCCTGTAATACCGCCACCAATGTGACCATAGAATATCTAAGAGAAAAATACGATTTCCCAATAATCGCCATTCAGCCAGCTGTAAAAGTAGCATTTGATAACAATACAGAAAACAAAAGAATTTTGGCTTGTGCCACTCCAGTTACACTCAAAGCTGACAGATTTGAAAACCTTATCAACTCATTGGACATCAACCATTTGGTGGATAGACTTCCACTGCCTGGTTTGGTAGAATTTGCTGAAAATGAGCAATTTGGAAGCCCTAATGTTTTGGAATATCTAAAAAAAGAGTTTTCAAAGTTTGATTTAGAAAACTATAAATACGTAGTGTTGGGTTGTACGCATTTTACTTATTTCGAAAAACTGATTCAAGAAAACTTCCCAACTTTACAACCCGTGGATGGTAACGAAGGCACCGCTCGGCATCTAAAAAACACATTGGCCAACCTCAACCTTCTCAATTGCGACGAGAAAGGCAATATACAATTTGTAGAATCTGGTCTATATGTAAAGGATGAAGCTAGGTTTTGGAGGTATTTGAGGAGATAAAAAATGCAACCCCTCACTTACCAATTTGATAATGCAAAAGGGGTTTCTGTCCTAATAAATGTTCTAAGAAATAATCCCAACGTTTTTTAGTGAAATAATCGCCTGTAGTTCTGCCAAAATTATGATTTCTGCTGGGCCAAATAAACATATCGAAGTCTTTTCCAGCTTTTATGAGTGCCTCCGCAAACTTATAGGTGGCTGAAGGATTGACGTTTTCATCTATCGCTCCATGTGCTAGGAGCAATTTCCCTTTCAGGTTGGCCGCATTGGTAATGTTAGACTGTTGGTGGTAAAAATCACCCACTGAATAGCCCATGTACATTTCAGGCCACCAAGCTTTTTCCATACGGTGGTCGTGATCACCAGCTGAAGCCACGCCAACTTTGTAAAAATCAGGATGTAGTAACATCGCCCTAGCCGCATCATAACCTCCCGCAGAGTGTCCAAAAATACCGACTTTGTCGATATTCAAAAAAGGCTTCGACTTGGCCAATTGCTTGATAGCCAACACATGGTCGGTAGTACCATCGCCCAAATTTCTGTAGGAAACATCTTGAAAAGCTTTTGAACGACCAAAAGTGCCCATTCCGTCCACCGTAACCACCACAAAGCCCAGCTCAGCCATGGGCTGCTGTAAACCAATGAGGCCACCTTTGAAAGTCTTGGGTGTGATATCAATAAACGGTCCAGTATAAGTGTAGTCGATAATTGGATACGATTTCTTTAGGTTAAAGTCGGTTGGAACATAATAAATGCCATAAATATCGGTTTTCCCATCTTTACCGATAGCCGAAAACTGTTTTGGAGATTGATACCCTTTTGCTTTTAAGCTTGAAATATCTGCCTCCGAAATCTGCATGAAAATATTACCAGATGCCAAATCTCTCAAAACCGACTTTGTGGCTTGATTTACTGTGGAATAATTATCCACCACAAATTTTTTATCTTCTGAAAGATAGATTTCATGAAAAGCATTTTCGGGTGTAATTAGCGTAAGTTCTTTGCTATCCAAACCTACGCTATACATATGCTGATAATACACATTTCTACCTTTTTCTCTGCCCGCAGCCATAAAATACAGTTGATTTTTTTCTTCATCAGCATATAAAACCCTGTTTACCACATATTCACCAGGCGTTAGGTTCAGAATAATATTTCCAGTTTTCCAATCTATCAAATACAGATTATTCCAACCCGATTGTTGCGAAGCCATAATAAATTTATCACCTTTCAGCTTTTGAAACATCGTGTTGTATTCTATGTGCGTTTGCTCCTTTTCAGAATAAACCGTCCGTATCTTGCCCGTATTTGCCTCTATATCCAAAATATCAAATTGCTTGTAACCTCGGTGGAAATAAGTCCCAATCAAAGTCTCACTGTTTTTATCCCAGGCCAAATCCAGTGGCATAAAGTGGGGTGTAGTCAAACTCAATAACTTCGTTTCTTTCTTTGTATCGAGGTCGAAAATGACAGGAATTTTCTTCACAAGTGTGGTATCTCCAGGCGAACCACGGTAATATGAAAGCAGATTGGGCCGGAATTTCTCATCTTTACTAAAATCCAACAGATACATTTTTTCACCCATTCGCAAGTCTGCAATTTGCGTCAAAATCTTCTTAGAATCTGGCGACCAACGCACATAAAACTGTTCAGGTCTTATGCCATTTTCTCCTTCAATAATATCGCTCCAGCCATAAAAAGTGCCGTATTCGTAATCTTTTTTGCCATGAAAACTCAACTGAATCACTTCAGTAGTTTCAAGATTTTCTACAAAAAGATTATAATTTTTGGTAAAAGCTCTCCATTTTTTATCGGGAGAAAGACCTCGATTATCTGCTGATTTTGGAATTTGAGTAGAGCTAAGTTTCTGATTATCAAATTCCCAATTTTTATTTTTCCATTCAAACTCAATTTTGTTGTCAACCTTGAATTTGATTTTGTCAAAAGGCAATTCTATACTTTTTAGAGAATCTCCTGTCGCTTCGTTGAGCAATTTGGTCAAAAGCTCATGGTCAAAGGCATTTTTTGTTTCCTTTTTGGAGATATCGGTCAATAAAAATCGCTTACCATCTTTGGTGTAAGTTACATGCCAAAATGCATTCTTATCCTTTATCCAATTTGGGATAACTTCAAGATTATAAATCTCTTTTTGGATAGAGTTGGTCAAAAAATACTCAGCTTTTTTATAGGTTTCTTTGGTCACTTGTGCATTACCCGAAAGGCAATATGCTAAGGACAGAAAGGAGATAAATTTGTTTGAACCAAAAGAGAAAAATTTCTTCATACTTTAAGGTGATGAGGTTTGCAAAAGCTACATAACAAAAATTGAAAATATTGTTAAAGAGGGCAAGAAGAATGGTAAAATTTTAATTCAAGGCAAAAAGTTCTTTATTTTAAACTATTTAACAACCATCAAACGGTTGATTCCCTCCACTTCCTGGTCCATTCCACAGCACCAAAAACCGCAATTATACAAAAGACGAGGTATAGAAGTGAGTAAAGTTTAACGTCTTTTACAAAATACATGTAGGTACTGATGATGTCTATAGCAAGCCACATCCACCAAGCTTCTACTTTCTTTTTCATGAGCATAAAAGTAGCCACTATACTCATCACGGTAGTGAAACTGTCCACACAAGGAAATGCACTCGGCAGACTAAACAGATTTGGAAATATTTCATGCAGGTTTTTCGAAAAAGTCCCCATCAAATAAGTGGCTATCAATCCTCCGAAAACCAGAATTACAGAAGTTTTGGGTGCTAGTTTCGTAATTTTTAGTTCATTTTTTTGGTTGGCATTTTCTTCTTTAGGAAATTTCCACCACCAAAAACCAATGAGATTGGTCACAAAGAAAAAACCTTGTAGAAACATATCAGGATACAACTGAATCTGGTAAAACATGATGCAAGCAAGCACCACATTCACAAGACCCAAAATCCATGACCAAACATTCTCTTTCACCGAAAGCCAAACCGCCAAAGAACCAGAAATCGTTGCCCAGAACTCCAAATGGCTCATCTCATAGCCCCAAATGGAGAAGAAAATGTTTTTGATATCGAAGAAATTAGGCAACTACTTTTGATTTAAATAACGGCACCGTACTACAAGGCTCACCAAACATCAGGCTTTTCACAATCGGCTTCAGTCTGCGAGTAAGTTCTACATAAACATAGGTCGGAATCTGTGCATTGCTACAGCCTTTCACTACGATTCTTTGGCCTGCCAATTGCTGTAAATCCAATTCGTTAAGAGCTTTTTCATAAAGTTTTTTCTCCAAATCTTCCAAACTTCCGAATACAACCATGTTGGCAAACGGTTCTAGCTGAATCGCCAAGAGCATGTATGCCCAAGTTGGTACTATGGCATCTTCAGAACAAATGATGGCCACATTCTTTCCACTGTATTCCGTCCAGTCTTTGGTTTTTAAAAACTCTCTAAAATCCTTTTCTTTTAGAATTAGACCCATAAAAAGATTGTCTTTGATATCGTAAACCACCCGCTCGCCTTGGTGAAAATAATCCTCTAAATCAATCGATATAAGGCCACTATTGGCCACTTTATTTACTATTTCTGCCTCCATTTTTTTTAGTTTTCTTCTTCGGTTTCAGTAACCAAAATTACTTTTTCCAACTCAAACGGTCTCGCTTCAAAATAGTTTTTTGCTGCTACTTGCGTACTTATTTTTAAAAATGTTCGAGCAAAAACAAAAACTTGTTGGACCACAAACATTACAAAAATGGTCAAAGTAGAGTTCATTCCAATCAAACTATCTATGCCCAAATAAACCACAAAGAGTATAATACCTAAAACAATAATCATCCAAAAAAGTGCAATAGCTGAAGGCCATTTGAAAATATAGCTGAAAGCCTTCCAGAAAGCACCATAAGGCGTAAGCGTCGGCGACTTAAATAACATCACTCTGCCATAATCGCCTATAATAACCACAAAACTAACAAAATACACAAGAATAAACACGGGCGGAATCATCCACAAAATATAATCTTTCTCTGAACCACCTTCGGCTATGGCCGCAAAAATGAAGAAAAACATGCCTGCCAAAGAAACCAATACCATTAAAAAAATAAACAGAAAGACCAAAAGCAGAGCAAAGCGGCCAAATTGCCGTGCTGAGGCTTCAAAAAAACGAGGAAACTTTAATTTTTCTTGTTCAGGGGCATCCAAAATACCTCCTGCAAAGAAGGTATTGAGCAAGAGATAAACTATACCCAAAGTGAAAACTAAAGGCAAAAACGGTTGAAAGGCTTTCTGACTTTGGTGAAAAAAGTCTATAAAAATCATAAAATCAAAGTCGGCTATAAGCTTATCCAAAGCCACCGAGGTGTTGGCTTCATTCAGAAATGTGACATAAAAAGGCCTAGCCACCAACATAGCAAGCACAAAACCAAAAGCGTAGATGAAAAACACCATAAGAGGTTTTTGTGCTATTTGATTAAATGATTTGGTTAGTATTCTTAACATTTATATTCTTGCTTTATTTTCGAAAATTCACCTAGCGAAATTACGAACTTACTGCGTTCGCAAATGAAAGTGTATTTTTTGTTAAATCTCTCTTTAATTCAATAAAATTCGCCTCAGTTTACTCATGCCAGCTTCGGATTATTCTTGTGTCGTTCAAAATCTCGTTTTGTCTTTTTCTCCAAATTTTTCACAAAAGCATCATTTAAATCTATCCCTGTTTGATTGGCCAAACATATCAATACAAACAAGACATCAGCCATTTCTTCACCCAAATCCTTATTTTTGTCAGATTCTTTCTCTGATTGTTCCCCATACCGCCGAGCCATTATTCGGGCCACTTCACCTACTTCTTCCATCAGTATGGCTGTATTCGTGAGTTCGTTAAAATACCTCACCCCAATCGTTTTAATCCATTCGTCTACAGTACTTTGTGCTTCTTTTATCTCCATGGTTTACTTTTTGGAAGGTGGCGAAATCATGATATGAGCCCTATGTGTTCCCGGGTCCATAATCCAGGGAGCACCTGGTACAACTTCTTTGAGCGGCAATCCAGTAGAAGCCGCTGTTGCCCAAGGAATATACACCACGTAGCGATAATTGGCCTTTTCTAAACTTTCACCACTCAGAATATGCAGCGTTGATGGATTCTTGGGCATTTTCAACTTGCCCTTCTTGGCCTCCGCCTCTCGAATATCAAATACCTCCTTGAATGACTTGTTTTCTTTTTGCAATTGACGACCACGAGCCATAAAAGGCTCTAAATCTTGGTGATAACACGAAACACTAAAACCCTTTTTGTTGGGATCGTCAGCCAAACAAATGTATCCACTTCCTCCTTTCTGCAACTCCACCAATTCTCCATCCGCATTATAGCCCCATATTTTAGCATTTAATCTATCTGCTTCTGGCAAAGCCATTGTAGCTTCTTTAATTTGCTGCTCATTTGGTAAAACCTGAGCAAAAACACTAGCAGAAAGCATAAAACCGCAACAAAAGATCAACTTTTTCATACCATTTAAAATTTAAATTAGTAATAAATTTGGGCGAATCCCATGGTCCGATTGCATCAGGCCCAAGGGTCGGGCTTTCGCCTTTACTCCTCGTCGCCTCCTAATGTCGGCTCCTGCGGGGTATCGGCTCTATCCCTTTCGCAGCACAACGCTGCTTAGAAACAAAGATAACATGTAAAGCGATTTTTCAAATCGCTAAAAACCATTTTAAGCAATTTTCATTTCCATAATTTTGATTTGAAAATAGAAATAGATGATTAACCCATATTTTTCGTATTTTTGGCATTGAATAAAAACTAAAACTCAACATTCCATGAAGCGAATAGGCTTAGTATCGGTGGCAGCTCTTTTCATAGTATTTCTAAGTTCATGGGGTATGTGGGGTCATTATGCCATTAATCAATCAGCCATATTCTCACTTCCCCAGCCTATTGCACAGTTTTTCTATCGCCACATAGATTTTATCTCAGAAGGCGGCAACTTGCCTGATGTAAGAAAATACAGTCACCTCAAAGATAAAGCCGAAAACCCTCGCCATTTTATTGATATTGAAGACTTTGGCAACATGCCATTCGATAGTATCCGAACCCGTAAGTGGGACGAAAAAAGTCTGCAAAAATGGGGTAACTTACCATGGTTTATGAGTGATACATACAAAAGCTTGGTGAACTCCATGAAAACTGGCCGTCGCACCGAAACCTTGTTTTCAGCTGCTGAGCTAGGTCACTATTTAGCTGACGCACACATGCCACTTCACACTTCGTCTAATCACGATGGCCAACTGACCAACCAAAGAGGAATCCATTCTCACTGGGAAGCCCTTTTGGTAGAACGTTACGCCAAAGGTTATAATTTGAAGGTAAGACCAGCTACTTATATTACAAACGTAGATGCCGAAATCTGGAATATCATTAAAGACACGCACAGTCTGGTGGACACACTTTTAGCAATTGACAGAAAACTGAGAAGCGAATTCCCAGCCGAACAACTTTACGAAAAAGACAAAGACGGGAAAGTGGTCAAGAACAAATTCGGCCAGTGGGTATTTACCAAAGAATATTCAGAATTGCTACACAAGTCTCTCAATAGCATGGTAGAAAAACAAATGCAGAAATCTATTCAACAAGTAAGCAACTTTTGGTACACTGCTTGGGTAGATGCCGGTAAGCCAGATTTATTGGCGATGGAACAACCCGAACTTTTGAAAAGAACCAACAAACAGTACAAAAAAGACGTCAAAGTCTGGCAAACTGGACAGCTGCCTTATCAATACATGGAGAAAGAATACTAGTGGGGCGATTTTTTATTTCGACATAAATTCAAATCGGCCCTATTATTTTTTCAATTTTCGATTTATAAACCACAGTTATTATAAACTAGT